>NZ_JBHVJC010000053.1:0-43984 GCF_042799315.1 Streptomyces sp. NPDC057702
GACAACTCTTGAGCCGCTCTTGGTTTCAGTCGGGGGGCTCTGGGGTTGGCCCAGGGCTGTGAGGTCGTCGAGCAAGGCAAGTGCGGCTCGAGCAATCTGGGCAGCATCTGTCCTGCGGCCGCATCTCGTCAAGGCGCTCTTGGGCCCGTACAACAGCGGGCGCGCGTGGTGCACGCTTGACGTGCCACCCACACGATCGTAGGGGCTCTTGCCGGTCTGTCTGGGTCGCTGCTCCCGTCTACTCGGAGGGTGACCTCTCCGCTGAGGACAGGGTCCTGCTGGGCCAGTCGTGTCGGCACCACCTGTTGAGTTTTTCCAGCGCCAAGGCGTGCCGTCACCGGCTGGGCGAGAGCACGGTCGCACCGGAGGCTGGAGCGTAGCGTCTTCCAGCGCCTGGGAGCGGGCTGTACGTGTCTCTGCTCACTACGGTCCTGGGGACGGCGGTCCAATGCTGGGCTGCTGCCCTCCGATCGACAACGTTTTCCTCTTTGCATTCGCGTCGAGATGGAGCCGAAGAAGCGACGCTCCTCCTGGAAAGAAACACGGCGATACCGCAGCACACTGTTCGGCGCAAGACTGTGAATGTGGTCAACTAATCTCTGGTTGATCACATTACTTTCGGTCGGGATCATTCTTGATCGAATCACTTTTTCTCTTCAGAGCCGCTGGTCAGCGGGGTACTCGGCGGCTGCCGCGTATGCGACCGGGAGTCGTTGTGGCCAAATACTTACGAGTAACGACCAGTGGGAATTCACCTGCCCCACCCGCCCCAGGGGCCTCTGACACCTACCGTCGGGTAAGGAAAAGAGGCACAAAATCACCCTCCGCTTCACCGGACAGTGTTGCGATCTCGAGGCGAGACGTGAAGACTGTCGGTCGAGATTGGCTGGCGTGAAAACGCCGAAACGCTCACCATCGACACCACCAGACACACCTGTTTGCCCTTGAGCGTTTTCGATTGCCTTTTCCGGGCATTCTTTGCCAGTGCGTCGTTCGCTCGGTACCCGACAGTCCGGCGTTTGAGCACATGGCGTGATCAGTAAGGGAAGGGGCCGCAGACACGCTTCGCGGAGGGGGCTTCCGATGCGATGTGTGCGGTAGCGAGGCGAGCTGTGGTGGTGTCATCGCCACGCGCTCGCGATAAGAGGACAGGCCGAGGAGGGGCTTCGTCGGCCTGTGTGGTCCATGGTCAGGGGGTTGAGGGGAATGGTCCCAATGGCGTGTGCCAGGGGGCGGGAAGAGGCTCAGCGCAGGAAAGGGGGCGTGGCGTGGGGTACCGCACTCCCAGCAGCGATGTGAGCGGCGGGCGGGTTCGCACGCCGCGATGGCCGGCGAACAGACCTCGGCGGTGTCAGCTCCGCTGACCATCCGCCTGTGACACAGGCGCCAGGTCGGGGCGAAGACTTCGTCGGGGATCCGTAGCGCCGGCATGCGTGGGCGGATACCGGCGCCGACGCTTACCGGCATCTCGCTCCGCGCAGGTTCGGCAAACCTGTCCTGTTTCGTTCGTTCGCTTATTCGGTGCGACTTTTTGCCGGGCGATGGTTTCTGTTTGCCCGCATTTGCTTTTCCGTCGCGCCGCTCTTTCGCATGCCATGCGAAAGGAACGTGAGAATACGCCCTCGCTCTCGGGCACGTGCACATGTGACCGGAAACACGCCAGAGATGTTGGTCGATTCCCGTGTCCGCGTCTCAGAGATTCAGCAGAAGTCGAGTAGGTATGTGAACGACCTGTGATAAAAATCTGTGGTGGAGTGCGGCTTCATTCTTTTCGGGGTCCATTGCCACGGACGAGTACCGCGCACATCCACCCGGCGAGGATGAGGCCTCTCCGGGAGTCCACGCTGAAGGGGGACTGGTGACCAGCAGCACGCCGAGTGAGGCGCCGTTCGTCTACGAGGAACTGGTCAGCCGGTGGGAGGGGCTGCGGGAGGCCGCGCCGGTACGCCACGACGAGCAACAGAAGACGTGGCTGGTGACCGACCACGAGAACGTCACCCGAGTACTCGCCGACCCGGCCGCTTTCTCCTCCGACTTCTCCGGGCTGACTCCCACTCAGGAGGACTTCGAGGATTTCCGTCAGGGCAACTTCGTGGGCATGGACCCGCCCCGTCACCGCACCCTGCGTACCCTCGTCAGTCAGGCTTTCACACCCCGTGTGATAACCGACCTCGAACCGAGAATTCACGCGATTACCAAGGATCTGCTCGACGCCGTCGACGGCCAGGACCAGTTCGACGCCGTGGACGCCTTGGCCTACCCGTTGCCCATCATCGTCATCGCCGAGTTACTGGGCGTGCCTGCTAGCGATCGGGGGTTGTTCCAGCAGTGGGCGGCCACGCTGTTCGGCGGGGACGATCTCGGCGAGGCGTTGGAGATGTCCGACATCGAGCGAGCGCTGGAGGCCATCGCACCCACCGTGCGCGAGATGAACAGCTACTTCCTGGACCACATCCGCCACCACCGTAAGAACCCCGGCGACAACCTGACCGGCAAGCTGGTTCAGGCCGAGGCGGACGGAACGCGGCTGAGCGACCAGGAGATCGTCGGCTTCGTGGCTCTCTTGCTGGTCGCCGGGCACGTCACCACCACCGCTCTACTGGGCAACGCGTTGCTCTGTTTCGATCGACACCCCGATGCGGCCG
The DNA here is from genome assembly GCF_042799315.1 of Streptomyces sp. NPDC057702. NCBI lineage: Bacteria > Bacillati > Actinomycetota > Actinomycetes > Kitasatosporales > Streptomycetaceae > Streptomyces > Streptomyces sp. NPDC057702. Next base: position 2,646 of record NZ_JBHVJC010000053.1, read on the forward strand.
TCTCGCTGCGAGCCGACCCCGGCCTGCTGTCCCCGACCATCGACGAGGTGCTGCGCTTCCTGCCGCCGTTCCCCGAGTTGGGCCGCCGCACGACGCGGGAGGTCGAGTTGAGCGGGGCGATCATCCCGGCCGACACCATCGTGACGGCCCATCTGGGTGCCGCCAATCGCGACCGGGCCCGGTTCGTCGACGCCGAGTCCTTCGACCCGGCTCGCGGCTCCAACCCTCATCTGACCTTCGGTCATGGCATTCACTTCTGCTTCGGTGCTCCGCTGGCCAGGATGGAGGCCAGGATCGCCCTGCGGATGCTGTTCGACCGGTTCCCCGACATCGCGATCGCCGACCGCGCTGGCGTCGTCACGCAGAACCCGGCTGTCATCGTCGGCGCCCGCCAGCTGCCGCTGCGTGTTCAGAGGTCCCCACGCCGTACCGCCGGATAGGCGGGTCCCATGGCCGTCGGCCGGGCCCGCCGGAGAAGGTGTCCGGTGGCCCGGCGTTAGACGGCCGACGGTAGCGCGCGTCGGCCCTCTGAGGCCGCTCCCTCGCCAGGCAGGCGCGCCGGCTCCCGTGAGTATCGAGTTCCAGGAGTTTCGTTCCATGTCCCACGTCTCAAGTGCCCCGAGCGCCGGTCGGCGACCGCTCCCGGTATCCGGCCTCCTGACGGAGTTACTGACCAACCTCGCGCACGCCTATCGGGTGCCCGGGGCCCAACTCGCTGTCCACGTCGACTCGGTGACGCACTCCGCGTACACCGGACACGTCAACGTCGCGACGGGTGAGCCGTTCACCGCCGAGACGGCGGTCCCGATCGGCAGTGTCACCAAGACCTACACGGCCACGGCTCTGATGATCCTGGTCGCCGAAGGGGACCTCGGTCTGGACGACCCGGTGGCCGACCATGTGCCGGAGTTGCGGCGCGCGCCACGGTTCACCGTACGCCAACTTCTAGGCCACACCGCGGGGTTGCCGACCGGGCCGGACTCGGACGAGGCGGCGGCGTTGAGCACGGCGCGCTATCTGTCCGCGCACTGCGCCGCCGGCGACGCAGTGGGTACGCCCGGCGCCGGCTTCTCGTACTCCAATGCCGGGTACGTCGCCGCGGGGCGGGCCGTCGAGGCGGTGACCGGGATGTCGTGGGAGCAGGCGGTGCGGGCGATGGTCGTCGAGCCGCTGGGGGCGATCCCCGCGTTCGTCGGTGACCGCTCACCGCGTCGGCCGGTCGCCGGCGGGCACTCCGTCCACCCGTCGACCGGCCGAGCGCTTCCCGTGCGGCAGACGCTGGCGCCGGTGGAGGCTCCGGCGGGTGCCGTGCTGGCGAGTGCGCTGGACCTGCTCGCCCTGGGCCGCGCGGTCGCCGGGCACGGGCCCGCCTCGGTGCTGGCGTCCGACGCGGCCGAGGAGATGCGCCGCCCCGTGGCGGGGGCCGACCCCGGGGTCCTGGCCGACGGCTGGGGCGCTGGCCTCGCGCTCTTCGGGGAGGGCACCGCGCTGTGGTGCGGCCACGACGGGAACGCCCAGGGCACCTCCTGTCACCTGCGGGTGGAGCCGGAGCTGGGCGCCGTGGTGGCCTTCACCAGCAACGGTGGGAACGGCACCGAGCTGTGGCACGCGCTGGCCGACGGCCTGGCCGACCTCACCGGGCTGCGGGTCCCCACCGCCGCCCGGGTACCCGAGCGGGGCGGTCCCGTCGTCCTCCCCCAGTGCGCCGGGACGTACCGTAACGGCGCCCTGGAATACCGGGTCACGGCGGATGCCGAGGGCGCGCTCGCGCTGTCCGTGGGGGGTGACACCCCGGCGCCGCTGGTCTGTTATCCGGACTTCTCCTGCGATCTGGTCGACCCGGCCTCGGGTCGGCGCCTGCCCGGCGGTCGCTTCCTGCGCGATGCCCGTAGCGGTGCCGTGGACCGGGTGCAGATCTCCGGTCGCACCGCGCGTCGTACCGACGACGTCTGACGTCCGCTCACCGCCGCGCTCGGGGCGTTCCCCGGTCACCACCTCGCTTCGAGCCGGCCCCGCGCCGGGCCCCGCCGTCCGCGACGGCCGCGGGTCGCCCGATGTCACGCCGCACCCTTCGTCCCCGCCGAAAAGGATCACCGCCATGACGCACCAGCATGAAATGTCAGCATCTGCCACTCCTCTGTCCTGGTCCGCGGCGGCGCGCCCGGCTCCGGCGCCGGGCACCTCGTTGGCGGAGCTGTTCGCCGCGTGGGTGCGGCGCGCGCCGGACGCGCCGGCGGTGACGGACGGGCGGCGGGAGTGGTCCTACGGCGAGATCGACGCGTGGTCCGAGGCCCTGGGCCGCGATCTCGTCGGGCGCGGGGTGGGTCCGGAGCGCGTCGCGGCCATCGTGCTGCCCCGTGGTGTCGAACTCGTGGTCGCGGAGCTGGCGGTGGCGAAGGCGGGTGGCGCGTTCCTGCCGGTCGATCCGGCCTATCCGGCCGAGCGGCGAGCGCTGATGTTGTCCGACGCGCGGCCGGTCGTGGTCATCGACGACGCGGCGCTGGTCCGGTCGGCCGACTCCGGGCGGTCGCGGGGTGGGGCGGGGCCGGCCGCGCCGCCGGACTCTCGCCATCCGGCGTACGTCATCTTCACTTCGGGGTCCACTGGGGCGCCGAAGGGTGTGGTGGTGCCGCACGCCGGGCTCGCCGGGTTCGCGGCGGCGGCTGCCGCGCGGTACGAGGTGGGGCCGGGCGACCGGGTGTTGCAGTTCTCCTCCCCCAGTTTCGACGCCTCCGTGCTGGAGCTGTGCGCCTCGCTTCTGGCGGGCGCGACCCTGGTGGTGCCGGCGGGCGGGCCGTGGCTGGGTGAGGAGCTGGCCGTCGTGCTGCGCGAGCACCGTGTGACGCACGCTCTGATACCGCCGGCCGCGCTCGCCACCCTGCCCGCCCCGGCCGGCGAGGAGGGCCTGCCTGACCTGCGGACTCTCATCGTGGGGGCCGAGGCGTGCCCGGCTGAGCTGGTGGACCGTTGGGCAACGGGCCGCCGGATGATCAACTCCTACGGTCCCACCGAGGCCACCATCGTGGCCTCCTGGACCGGCCCGCTGGTTCCCGGCGGGGGCGCGCCCTCGATCGGCCGGCCGCTGCCGTACGCCGAGGCGCGCGTGTTGGACGCGGCCATGCGGCCGGTGCCGCCGGGCACCGACGGCGAGTTGTACGTGGGTGGTGCCGGGGTGGCGCGCGGCTACCTGGGGCGGCCTGCTCTGACGGCCGCGCGTTTTGTCGCCGACCCTTTCGGGGTGCCGGGCGCGCGCCTGTATCGCACCGGTGACCTGGCTCGCTGGAATGCCGAGGGCGAGCTGGAGTTCGTCGGGCGGGTGGACCGGCAGGTCAAGGTGCGGGGGTTTCGTATCGAGCCGGGGGAGGTGGAGGCGGCGTTGGTCCGGCACTCGCGGGTCGGCGCCGCGGTGGTCACCGTGCGCGAGGACGAGCCGGGGTTGCGGCGCCTGGTCGGTTATGTCACGCCGGCCGACGCGGGTCGCCCGCCGTCGGCCACCGAGGTGCGCGCGGCGGCGGCCCGGAGTCTGCCCGCGCACATGGTGCCCTCGGCCGTCGTCGTCCTGGACGCCTTCCCGTTGACGGCGCATCACAAGATCGACACCGGGGCGCTGCCCGCGCCCGGCCCCTCCCAGGGCACCGGCGCGGACGCCGTCGTGCCCCGGACCGACGCCGAACGGATTCTGGCGGGCATCTGGTCCGAGGTGCTGTCGGTACGCGAGGCGGGTGTGACGGACGACTTCTTCGACCTCGGTGGTGACTCGGTGCTCGCCGCCCGTGTCCTGTCCCGGGTGCGGGAGGCCTTCGGCACCGTGGTGACCATGCGGGAGTTGTTCGGGGCGCGGACGATCGCCGCGCTGGCGCCCCTGGTGGAGGGGCCGGCCGAGGAGCGGGCTCGCGCTCCGATCACGCCCGCGCGCCGTGACCGTGAGCTGCCGATGTCCGGGGCCCAGCGGCGGCTGTGGTTCCTGGACGACCTGACGGCCGGCGGCACGGAGTACAACACCGGTGTCGCGGTGCGGCTGGGCGGCGCGCTGGACACCGGGGCGCTGGGTCGGGCGCTGGATGGGCTCGCGGCCCGGCACGACGCGCTGCGCACCACCTTCGCCCAGGTGGAGGGGCGGGGTGTGCAGCGGGTGGACGGGCCCGCCGCGCTGCCGTTGCGCGTCACCGACCTCGGCGGGCTCGCGGTCGGACGGCGGGAGGCGGAGGTCGAGCGGCTGCTGACCGAGGAGCTGCGCCGGCCGTACGACCTGTTGAACGGGCCGCTCACCAGCGCGCTGCTGCTGCGGCTGGACGCGGAGTCGCATGTGCTGCTGCTCGCGCAGCACCACATCGTCACCGACGGCTGGTCGGTGGGGATGTTGGTGCGGGAGCTGGCGGCGTTGTACGCGGCCGAGGCGACCGGCGGCGAGGTCGGGTTGTCCGCGCCGGCGTTGCAGTATCCGGACTTCGCGGTGTGGGAGCGGGAGCACGCCGATGCCGGTGAGCACGCCGAGGCGCTCGCGTACTGGAGGGCCCAGCTGGCCGGCTCGCAGCCGCTTGACCTGCCCACGGACCGGCCGCGTCCCGCGGTGCGCACCACGGCTGGCGCGGCGCATCGCCACGTTTTGCCCACGGAGCTGGCGGAGCGGCTGACCGGGCTGGCCCGTGCGCGGGGGGCGACCGTGTTCACGGTTCTCGCCGCCGCGGTCTCGGTGCTGTTCTCCCGCTGGACCGGGCAGCGCGACGTGGCGATCGGCACCGTCACCAGTGGGCGTACCCGGCGTGAGCTGGAGGAGGTGGCGGGCTTCTTCGTCAACACGCTGGTGCTGCGCACGGACGTGGACGGTTCGGTCTCCGTCAACCAGTACCTGGAGACGGTGCGCGCGACGCTGCTGGACGCCTTCGGGCACGACGCGGTGCCGTTCGACCGGGTGGTGGAGGAGCTGGCGCCGCGACGCGACGCCAGTCGCACTCCGCTGGTGCAGGCTCTGGTGGTGCAGCAGACGCCTCTGGACCACCCGCCACGGGCCGCGGGGGTGGGGATCGAGGAGTATCCGCTGCCGCGTCCGGCGGCGCGGTTCGACCTGGTGCTGGAGTTCACGCCGCGTCCGGACGGCTCTCTTGGGTTGACGGTGGAGTACAACACCGACCTGTTCGACGCGCGGACGGTGGAGCGGCTCGGCCGGCAGCTGCATCTGCTGTTGGACGGTATGGCCGAGGACCCGCGGCGCGGGCTGGCCGAGTTGCCGCTGCTGAGCGAGCGTGAGCGGCGCGTGATGCTCGACGACTGGAACACCCCGCACCCCGGTGGCCCGGACGCGACGCTGCCCGCGCTGCTGGAGGCCCAGGTCCGGCGGACTCCGGAGCGGGTCGCCGTCGTGTGCGGGGCGACTCGGCTGACCTACGCGCAGGTCGACGAGCGTGCCAACCGTCTCGCCCGGCTGCTGGTCGGCCGGGGGGTGGGGCCGGAGACGCTGGTGGGTGTGGCTCTGCCGCGCTCGGCCGAGTTGCTGCCCGTGCTGTGGGCGGTGTTGAAGGCGGGTGCGGGCTATCTGCCGGTGGATCCGGGCTATCCGGATGAGCGCATCCGGTTCATGCTCGCCGACGCTCGGCCGGCCCTGGTGGTGACGGTGCGGGAGAGCGTGGATCGCCTGCCGGAGGGCACGGTGTGCCTGGTGCTCGACGAGCCGGCGGTCGAGGCGGAGTGGGCCGGGCACTCGGCGTCGGCCCTCTCGGATGCCGAGCGGCTTCGCCCGCTGGATTCCCTGCACCCCGCGTACGCCATCTACACCTCCGGTTCGACCGGTCGTCCCAAGGGTGTGCTGGTGGCTCACCGTGGCGTGGTGGATCTGGCGGCCTGGGCCGGGGACCGGTTCGGGGTGGGGGGGTTGACCGACGTGGTGGCCTCCACCTCGCTCAACTTCGACGTGTCCGTCTTCGAGCTGCTGGTGCCGTTGTTGTGCGGCGGGAGCGTGGTGGTGGTGGCCGACCTGACGGCGCTCGCCGAGGGCGTGGTGCCCGAGCGCGCCGGGCTGCTCAGCGGTGTGCCGTCGGCGCTCGCGCTGGCGCTGGGCCGGGGTGCGGGGGCGGTGGCGGCCGGGACGGTGGTGCTGGCGGGTGAGGCGCTGCCGGCCCGGACGCTGCGGCAGATCCGGCAGGCGCTGCCGGCGGCCCGGATCGCCAACATCTACGGTCCGACGGAGGCGACGGTGTACGCCACGGCGTGGTTCGCCGGTGACGAGTCGCCTCGGCAGGCGCCGCCGATCGGCCGGCCGGTCGCCCGGGCGCGGGTGTACGTCCTGGATGGTGGTCTGCGTCCGCAGCCGGTGGGTGTGGCGGGTGAGTTGTACATCGGTGGGAGTGGTGTGGCGCGCGGCTACCTGAACCGTCCTGGGCTGACCGCGGCCCGGTTCGTTCCCGACCCGTTCGCCGCTCCGGGTGCGCGCATGTACCGCACCGGGGACCTGGTGCGGTGGACGGCCGAGGGTGAGCTGGAGTACCTGGGCAGAACCGACCGGCAGGTGAAGGTGCGGGGGTTCCGTGTCGAGCTGGGTGAGGTCGAGGAGGCGTTGCGGGGGTGCGCGGGCGTGGCCCGGGCGGCCGCGGCGACCCGGGAGGGTGAGGGGCACAAGCGGCTGATCGGCTATGTGGTGCCCGAGCCGGGTGTGGAGCTGGTGCCGGGGGCGGTGTTGCGTGAGGTGGGTCGTGTCATGCCGCACTACATGGTGCCGCAGGCCGTGGTCGTCCTGTCGGAGCTGCCGCTGAGTCCCAACGGCAAGCTGGATCGCGACCGGTTGCCCGCGCCGGACTGGACGTCGGTGGCCGGGGCGGACTACGAGGCTCCGCGCACCGCCACCGAGAAGGCGCTGGCCGCCGTGTGGGCGAACGTCCTGCGCGTGGAGCGGGTGGGGCTCAACGACAACTTCTTCCTGTTGGGCGGCGACTCGATCCTGAGCATCCACGTGGTGGCCCAGGCCCGGCAGGCGGGGTTGGCCGTCACCTCGCGCGATATCTACCAGTACCAGACGGTCGGGGCCCTGGCGCGCTGCGCGGAGGCGGCGGAGCCGCCCGCCGTGCGCACGGTGCCGGCGGTCGAGGCGGTCGGTCAGGCGCCGTTGACGCCCATCCAGCGCTGGCTGTTCGAGGCGGGCGAGGCGTGGGCGGGCCGGTTCGCGCAGACGCTCTCCGTGGAGTTGGGCGATCCGGTGGACGCCGACGCGCTGCGGGCCGCCCTGGGGGATGTGGTCGCCCATCACGACGCGCTGCGCTCCCGGTTCCTGCGCGATGACGACGGCGTCTGGCAGCAGCACATCGGCCGCGACGCGCCCCCGGTGGTGCTGGGGCGGCACGCCGGGCCCGACGACGACGCCCCTCACCTGGGCCCGTTCGACCTGGCCCGGGGGCCGCTGCTGCGGGCCGTGCTGCATGACCGGGGCGGGCGGGGGCCGGCCGTGCTGCACCTGAGCGTGCACCACCTGGTGGTGGACGGGGTCTCCTGGAGTGTGCTGCTTGAGGACCTGGACCGGGCCTACCGGGCGCGGCGCGTCGGGGTCGAACCGGTACTGCCGGCGAGGTCCGCCTCGGTGAGGCACTGGGCGCTGCGGCTGACCGGCCATGCCAGGGCCGGGGGTTTCGACGGCGAGCGGGCGTACTGGGCGGCGCCGGCCGGTGGTGGCGACGTCGCGCTGCCCACCGACCTGGCCGGTGCCGACACCTATGCGTCGGCTCGTTCGGTGACCGTGCGGCTGAGCGCGCGGGAGTCCGCGACGCTGCTGCACACGCTGCCCGCCGCGTACCGTACGCAGGTCAACGACGTGCTGTTGAGCGCGTTGGGGCGGGTGCTGGGCGAGTGGACCGGGCGTGATCGGGTGCCGGTCGACCTGGAGGGGCACGGCCGGGAGGAGTTGTTCGCCGACGCGGATCTCAGTCGTACCGTCGGTTGGTTCACCACCCGGTACCCGGTGGCGCTGAGCGTGTCTTCGGACGCGGACTGGGGCACCGTCGTGAAGTCGGTGAAGGAGCAGTTGCGGGCGGTGCCCGGGCGGGGGCTGGGTCACGGCGTGCACCGGTACCTGACCGGGGCGCCGGAGGTGCCCACCGGTCCCACCGCCGGTATCAGCTTCAACTACCTGGGCCACCTGGCGCTGCCCGGGGGTGCGGACGGTCTGTTCCGTGGCCTGTACCGGGAGCTGGCGCTGGACGCCGATCCGGCGGCGCCGCGCCCGCACGCCCTGGAGGTCGTCGGGCGGCTGGACGGGGACGCGTTGGAGTTCACCTGGTTCTACTCGGCGGGGGTGCATCGCGAGGAGACCGTGGCGCGGCTGGCGGGCGCCTATGTCGAGGCGCTGCGGGGCATCGCCCGGCACGGTGGGCGGCCCGGCGCCGGGGGGCGTACCCCGTCCGACTTTCCGCTGGCGGCGCTGGACCAGCGGGCGGTGGACCGGATCGTGGGTGACGGTTCGGGGGTGGAGGACATTCACCCGCTCACGCCCACCCAGGCCGGGATGCTCTTCCACCGGCTCTCGCGGGAGGCGGGGAGCGCCTACTTCCAGCAGTTGACGTTCGTGCTGGAGGGGGTGTCGGATCCGGGGGTGCTGGCCGCCGCGTGGCAGCGGGTGGTGGACCGTACGCCGGTGCTGCGTTCGCGGGTGGTGTGGGAGGACGTGCCGGAGCCGGTGTTGGTGGTCGAGCGTCGGGTCGCGGTGCCGGTGGCCCGACTCGACTGGAGCGGCCTGTCGGAGGGCGAACGCGCGCTGCGGTTAGGGGAGTTACTCGACGAGGACCGTCGGCGCGGGATCGATCCACGGACGGCGCCGCTGCTGCGGCTGACGCTGGTGCGGTTGTCGGGGTCCGAGGTGCGGGTGGTGTGGTCCTTCCACCATCTGATCCTCGACGGCTGGAGCCTGTTCCAGGTGCTCTCCGACGTCTTCGCCTGCCACGCGGCGCTGCGTGACGGTGTCGATCCGGCCGGCGCGGTGCCCGAGCGCGGGCCGTTCCGGGACTACGTCGCCTGGTTGCGGGAGCGCGACGTGGCGCGGGCCGAGGGGCACTGGCGGGAGCGCCTGGCGGAGCTGACCGAGCCGACGGTGCTGCCGTACGACCGTGAGCCCCGCGAGGCGCACCGGGCGGAGTCCGGGGCGGAGGTGCGGGTGACGCTGTCCGAGGGGGCCTCGCGCCGGCTGGAGCGGCTGGCCAGGGAGGCGGGGGTGACCGCGGGCACCGTGGTGCAGGCCGCCTGGGCGTTGCTGCTGGCCCGGCTCACGGGCCGGGACGAGGTCGTGTTCGGCACCACGGTCTCCGGGCGCCCGCCGGAGCTGCCCGGCGTGGAGGCGATGAACGGCCTGTTCATCAACACGCTGCCGACCCGGTTGGCCGTCCCTCGCGCGGGCACGTTGACCGACTGGCTGCGCCGGGTGCAGGAGACGCAGAGTGAGGATCGGCGGTTCGACTTCCTGCCGCTGCCTCGGTTGGGCTCGCTGTCCGGGTTGCCGGAGCGGGCCGCGCTGTTCGACAGCATCGTCGTGTTCGAGAACTACCCGGTGGACGACGCCCTGGCCGCCGCGCACGGGCTGCGGCTGAGCGGCCTGGAGGGCGTCGAGACCACCAACTACCCGTTGAGTCTGGTGGCCTATCCCGGTGCCCGGCTGGCGCTGCGTCTGGGCTACGACGCCGAGTTGTTCGACGCGGCCACCATCGAGCGGTTCGGCGAGTACCTGACCGTGCTTCTGGAGGGCATGCCCGGGGGCGCGGATCGCCCGCCCGCGCGGCTGTCGCCGCTGGGCGCGGGGCGTCGCCGGCAGGTCCTCGAGGAGTGGAACGCGACCTTCGTCGACGTGCCCGAGGCCACGGTCACGGGCCTGTTCGCGGCGCGGGCCCGGAGTGCGCCGGAGGCCGTCGCGCTGGACACCGACGGCGCGGTGGTCACCTACCGCGAACTCGCTGATCGCGCCGACGCGCTGGCGCGCCACCTGGTCGCGCTCGGGCTGCGCCCGGAGCAGCCGGTGGGGATGTTGATGGAGCGCTCGGCCGACGCGGTGGTCGCGCAGTTGGCGATCGCCTGGGCGGGTGGCGCGTACGTCCCGTTGGATGGCCGGGCGCCGCGTGAGCGGCTGCGGCGGATGCTGGCGGACGCCGCCGTGACGCTGGTGCTCACCGACGCCGCCTGGCGTGCGAGTGCCGAGGCGGTGGCTGCGGGCGGGCGGGTGCTGTTGGTGGACGGCGAGGCGCCGCCTGATGTGCCGGGCGCGGTCACGCTGCCGGTCGCGCACCCGGACAACGTGCTGTGCCTGATGTTCACCTCGGGCTCCACGGGCCGGCCCAAGGGGGTCGCGGTGCGTCACCGGGACGTGGTGGCGCTCGCCTTTGACCGGGCGTTCGAGGGTCACGACCGGGTGCTGGTGCACTCGCCGCAGGCGTTCGACGCGGCCACCTACGAGCTGTGGGTGCCGCTGCTGCGCGGTGGCCGCGCGGTGCTGGCGCCGCCCGGTGAGGTGGAGGCGGCGACGGTGCGCCGGGCGATATCCGAGCGGGGTGTGAGCTGCCTGTGGCTGACGGCCGGTCTCTTCCGGCTGCTGGCGCAGGAGGAGCCGGACTGCCTGCGGGGGGCGCGCCAGGTGTGGACGGGGGGTGATGTGGTGCCCGCCGGCGCGGTGCGGGCGGTGCTCGACGCGTGCCCCGGCATCACCGTGGTCGACGGCTACGGCCCGACCGAGACCACCACGTTCGCCACCCGGCGGGCCTTTGGTGGCGGGGAGGCGCTGCCCGCCTCGCTGCCCATCGGCCGGCCGCTGGACAACACGCGCGTGTACGTCCTGGACCAGGTGCTGGAGCCGCTGCCGCCCGGCGTCCCGGGTGAGCTGTACATCGCCGGCGCGGGGCTGGCTCGTGGTTACGCCGGCCGTGCGGGGGCGACGGCGCTGCGGTATGTGGCGGACCCGTTCGGGCCGCCCGGTGGCCGCATGTACCGCACCGGCGATCTGGTGCGCTGGAGTGGTGAGGGCGAGCTGCTGTTCGCGGGCCGGGCCGATGACCAGGTCAAGGTCCGGGGGTTTCGGGTCGAGCCCGCCGAGATCGAGGCCGTGCTGGTTCGGCACCCGGCGGTCGCCGAGGCGGTGGTGGTGGCGCGCTCCGAGTCGGGGCCGGCGCGGCTGGTGGGCTATCTGGTGGCGGCGCCGGGCGCCGGGCTGCCGGATGTCGCCGGGCTGCGTGCGTATCTGGCCGCTGAGGTGCCGGACTACATGGTGCCCTCGGTGTTCGTGACGTTGGACGCGCTGCCGCTGACCGGCAACGGCAAGGTGGACCGGCGGCGGCTGCCCGCGCCCGAGCCGGTGGCCGGCGCCGAGGGGGCGTACCGGGCGCCGGGCACCGAAGCGGAACGGGTGCTGGCGGAGATCTGGTGTGGGCTGCTGGGTGTGGAACGGGTGGGTGTGGAGGACAACTTCTTCCACCTGGGCGGGGATTCGATTCTCAGCATCCAGGTCGTCTCGCGGGCTCGGCGGGCGGGTCTGTCGCTGACCCCTCGGGAGGTCTTCCGGCATCCCACGATCGCCGCGCTCGCCGCGGCCTCGGCGCAGGTAGCGCCGATCGTGGGGGCCGAGCCGGTGAGCGGCGAGGTGCCGCTCACCCCGATCCAGCACTGGTTCCTGGACGCCGAGCCCTCTCGCCCGGGCCACTTCGACCAGCGGGTCACCATCGAGCTGGCTCAGGACGTCGACGCGCGGGCGCTGCGTCGGGCGCTGGGTGTGCTGTGGGACCACCACGACGCTCTGCGTTCCCGGTTCGAGCGGCTGGGGGACGGCGGGTGGCGCCAGCACTGCCCGGCCCCCGGTGCGGCCGGGGTCGACCTGCTGCGGGAGCACGACGTGAGCGGGCTGTCCGAGGCGCGGTACGCGGCGGCGGTGGCGGCGGCCACGGGCGGCGCGCGCGCCGTCTTCCCGCTGGAGAGGGGGCCGTTGCTCACGGCTGACCTGTTCACCGGCTCCGGTGGCGAGCCGGCGCGGCTGGTGCTGGCCGTGCACCACCTGGTCGTGGACGGCGTCTCGTGGCGGGTGCTCCTGGAGGATCTGGAGAGCGCCTACGAGCGGGAGCGCACCGGCGGCGGCGAGCCGCTCGCTCGCACCACCTCCGTGCGGGAGTGGGCGCGGCTGCTGCGGGCCCGCGCCACGGCCGGTGGGTTCGACGCCGAGCGCGCTCACTGGGCCGAGGTGGCCCGGCACTGCGCGGCCCCGCTGCCCGTCGACGGGGCGGGCGGCAACACCGTCGCCGACCTGGGCCAGGTGAGCGTACGTCTGGATCGGGAGCTGACCGGCGCCCTGCTGCGCAAGGTGCCCGGCGTGTATCGCACGCGGATCGACGACGTGTTGCTGGCCGCGCTCGGCCGGGTGCTGGCCACGTGGACGGGGCGGCGTACCGTCGCGGTGGCGCTGGAGGGGCACGGTCGTGCGGACCACCTCTTCGAGGGCGTGGACCTCTCGCGTACGGTCGGCTGGTTCACCAGCCTGTACCCCGTCGCTCTGGAGGTGCCTGACGGGGACTGGGGCGCGGCGCTCAAGGCGGTCAAGGAGGGGTTGCGGGCGGTACCGGGCCAGGGGCTCGGCTACGGCGCGCTGCGCCACCTGGCGGAGGTGTCGGGGCCGGCAGCCGCTCCCCCGCCGCGCATCAGCTTCAACTACCTGGGGCAGTTCGACTGGCCGGGTGGCGAGGGTCTGGTGCGGGGGGTGCGGGGCGGTCTCGACGGCTCGGAGGCGCCGGAGTCGCGGCGTCCGCACCTGCTGGATGTCGTCGGTCGGGTGGAGGACGGCAGGCTGGAGCTGACCTGGTACCACAGCAGGGCGGTGCACCGGGAGGCGACGGTCAGGGCGTTGGCCGAGGGCATGGTGGGGGCGCTGGCGGAGATCGTCGAGCACTGCGCCCGGCCGGAGGCCGGCGGTCGCACTCCGTCCGACTTCCCGTTGGCTCGGCTGGACCAGCGGGCCGTCGACCGGATCGTGGGGGACGGGCGCGCGGTGCGCGACGTCCTGCCGCTGACGCCGATGCAGGCGGGCATGCTCTTCCACACCCTGCTGGACGCCGGCTCGGCCACCTACTTCAACCAGGTGCACATGGTGCTGCGCGGGGTCACCGACCCCGACGCGCTGGCCACGGCCTGGCAGCGGACGGCCGATGCCAACGCGATGCTGCGCACCCGCCTGGTGTGGGAGGAGAGCGCCGAACCGGTCCAGGTGGTGCAGGAGCGGGCGGTCGTGCCCGTCACCCACCACGACTGGTCGGGGCGGGACGGCGAGGACGACGGGCGGGCGCTGGAGGAACTGCTGGCCGCCGACCGGGAGAAGGGCCTGGACCTGGCCGTCGCCCCGCTGATGCGGCTGACCCTGGTCCGGCTGTCGGCCGACCGGGTGCGGCTGGTGTGGACCTTCCATCACGTCCTGCTGGACGGCTGGAGCGCGGCCCAGGTCTTCGACGAGGTCTGCGAGCGGTACGCGGCGCTGACCTCGGGCCGCGCGCCGCGGGTGTCGTCCCGGGCGCCGTTCGGCGACTACCTGGGCTGGCTGGCCGGGCGGGACACCTCCGCAGCGGAGCGGCACTGGCGGGCGGTGCTGGCCGGTTTCACCGCGCCGACCGAGCTGCCGCGTGACCGGCGGCCGGTGGAGGCCCACCGCGCCTCCTCGTCGGGCTCGGTGCGCGTGCGTCTGAGCGCGGCGGACTCGGCGGAGTTGCGGGCGATGGCCCGGCGGTACGGCCTGACGGTGAACACCGTGCTGCAGGGCGCCTGGGCGCTGCTGTTGGCGCGCTTCGGTGACAGCGCCGACGTGGTGTTCGGCACCACCGTCTCCGGACGCCCGGCGGACCTGCCGGGCGTGGAGGCCATGGTGGGTCTGTTCATCAACACGCTGCCCACCCGGGTCCGCGTCGAGGGGGACCGGGCGCTGCCGGAGTGGCTGCGGGAGGTGCAGGAGGCCCAGTCGGAGGCGCGACGGCACGACTTCGTGTCGCTGGCGCAGATCCAGTCCTGGAGCGACGTGCCGCGCGGCACGCACCTGTTCGAGAGCCTGGTGGTGTTCGAGAACTACCCCTTCGACGGTGGTGCCCTGGCCCGGCACGGGCTGAGCCTGGAGGAGGAGCGGGACCTGGAGCCCACCAACTACCCGCTCAGCATGATCGTCGCCCCCGGTGAGCGGCTGACGATGGCTCTGGACTACGACCCGGCGGCCTTCGACGCCGCGACCGTGGAGCGGCTGGGCGGCTGCCTGCGGGTGCTGTTGACGGCGATGGCGACCGGGCCGGAGCGCCGGCTGCGGGAGCTGCCGCTGCTGGAGGCGCCCGAAGCGCTGCGTATCACGGGCGAGTTGGGGGGCGCGGTGGTCCCGGTGCCCGGGCGCGTGCTGCCCGAGGTGTTCGAGGAGCAGGCCGCACGCACGCCCGACGCCCTGGCCGTGACGGCCGCGGACGGGCGGCTGAGCTACCGGGAGCTGAACGAGCGCGCCAACCGGCTGGCCCGGGAGCTGATCGCGGCGGGCGCGGGGCCCGAGCGCTTCGTGGCCCTGGCCCTGCCGCGCACGCGCGACCTGGTCGTGGCGTTGCTCGCGGTGGCCAAGAGCGGCGCCGGCTATCTGCCGGTCGATCCCTCCTACCCGGCGGAGCGCGTCGCCTTCCTCTTCGAGGACGTGCGTCCGGCGCTCGTGCTGACCACGCCCTCCGCGGGCGCGCGGCTGCCCGAGGGGGGTGCCCGGCGGATCGAGTTCGGGCCGGCTCTGGACGGGCGGCTGGCCGCGCTGCCCGCCGGGGACGTCACCGACGCGGAGCGGGAGGGGCCGCTGTCGCCCGCCCATCCCGCGTACGTCATCCACACCTCGGGCTCGACGGGTGTGCCCAAGGGTGTGATCGCCACCCACGGCTCGGTGGTGGCGCTGGCCGACTGGGCGCGCGCCACCTTCGGTCCCGCCGGCCTGTCCCACGTCGTGGCCGCTACGTCGCTGAACTTCGACGTGTCCGTCTTCGAGATCTTCGGCCCGCTGCTGTGCGGCGGGGGTATCGAGCTGGTGGACGACCTGCTGGCGCTGGCCGAGGGCGGCGCGCGCTGGCGGGTGAGTCTGCTGAGCGCCGTGCCCTCGGCGCTGGGCCAGTTGCTGGCCCAGGGCGCGGTGCGGGTCTCGGCCGAGACGGTGGTGCTGGCCGGCGAGGGGCTGGCGGCGCGTACCGTGCGGGAGGTCCGTGCCGCTATTCCGGGCTGCCGGGTCGCCAACATCTACGGCCCGACCGAGGCGACCGTCTACGCGACCGCCTACGACTGTGACCCGGCCGACCCGGACCGTACCCCGCCGATCGGCAGGCCGGTGGCCGGTGCCCGGGCGTATGTGCTGGACTCCTGGCTGCGGCCGGTGCCCGTGGGGGCGCCGGGCGAGCTGTACCTGTCGGGGACCGGGGTGGCCCGTGGCTACCTGCGGCGGCCCGGGCTGACCGCCCGCCGCTTCCTGCCCGACCCGTTCGGGCCGGCGGGCGGGCGGATGTACCGCACCGGCGACCTGGTGCGCTGGGGCGGCGACGGCCAGTTGGAGTACCTGGGGCGCTCGGACGACCAGGTCAAGGTGCGGGGCTTCCGTGTCGAACTGGGCGAGGTGGAAGCCGCGCTGGCCCGGCATCCGGAGGTGGCCGAGGCCGCCGCGCGGGTGGTGGACAGTGGTGGCCACAAGCGCCTGGTGGGGTACGCGGTGGGCCGCGAGGGGGCGTCCGCCGACCCCGCCGCGCTGCGCGCCTTCCTCGCGCGGGCGCTGCCCGACCACCTGGTGCCCGCCGCGATCGTGCCGTTGGAGCGGCTGCCGCTGGGCGCGACGGGCAAGCTCGACCGGCGTGCCCTGCCGGTGCCCGACTGGTCGGCGACCGCGTCGGCCGAGGGGCATGTGGCGCCGCGCACCGCCGCCGAGGTGGAGTTGGCCCGTATCTGGGCCGAGGTGCTGGGCGTGGAGCGGGTGGGCGCGCACGACAACTACTTCGCGCTGGGCGGGGACTCCATCCTGAGCATCCAGGTCGTCTCGGCGGCCCGGCGGGCGGGCATCGCGCTGACCCCGCGCCATCTGTTCTCGCACCAGACGGTGGCCTCGCTCGCGGCGGCGGCCGAGGCGGTGTCGTCCGCTGACGCGGGTGCCGAACAGGGGCCCGTGGTGGGCGAGGTGGCGCTGACGCCCATTCAGCACTGGCTGTTCGACGGCGCGCCGGGCGATCCGGCCCGCTTCGCCCAGTCGCTCGCCTTCCGGCTGGCCGAGGACACCGACGTGGAGGCGCTGCGCGCCGCGCTGGCCACCGTGCTGGAGCACCACGACGCGCTGCGCATGCGGTACGAGGACACCGGCTCGGATCTGCCCCGCCAGTACGGCACCGCGCCCGGCGCGGCTGCCGATCTGCGGGTGCGCGACGTGCCGGGCGGGGCCCCGGAGGAGATCGCGGCGGGGGTGCGTGCGCTCGCCGACCAGGTGTGCGCGGACTTCGACCTGGCGCGGGGGCCGCTGCTGCGGGCCGTGCTGTGCCGGCCGGGTGACCAGTCGCCGCCGATCCTGCTGCTGGCCGCCCACCACCTGGTGGTGGACGCGGTGTCGTGGCGGATCATCGCGGAGGACCTGGACAGTGCCTACCGCGGGCTGCGTGCCGGGCGGGAGGCCGATCTGGGCCCGAAGACGACGTCCTTCCGCTCCTGGGCGCGCACGCTGGCCGACCACGCCGCCGCCGGGGGCTTCGATGACGAACTCCCCTACTGGGCCACGGCCGGCGCCCCCGCCGAGCTGCCCACCGACCGTGTCGGCCGCAACTCCGCGGACTCCGAGGAGCGGGTGACCGTGCGGTGGGAGACGGAGGAGACCCGCCGGCTGCTGCAGGACGTGCCGGAGGTCTATGGCACCCGGGTGGCGGACGTGCTGCTGTGCGCCCTGGGCCGGGTGCTGGCCCGCTGGACCGGGCGGGCGCGGGTGCCGATCGCCCTGGAGGGCCACGGCCGGGAGGAGCTGTTCGAGGGGGTCGACCTCTCGCGCACCGTCGGCTGGTTCACCACCCTGTTCCCCGTCGCCCTGGACCTGCCGCCGGAGGCGGACCTGGGAGCGGCGCTGAAGTCCGCCAAGGAGGGCCTGCGGGCGGTGCCCCGCAACGGTCTGGGCCATGGCGCGCTGCGCCATCTGCGGCGGGCTGCGGGCCCCTTCCCGGAGGAGCCGCGGATCTCGTTCAACTACCTCGGTCGGCGGGACTGGAGCGCCCGCGCGGACGGTGGCCTGCTGCACGCGCCGTACGGCGCGCTGGGCGGCGACATGGACCGGGGTGCCGACCGGCCGTACCTGATCGACGTCGTGGGGGCGGTGACGGACAAGCAGTTGGAGTTCACCTGGTCGTACTCGGCGAACGTGCACGAGCGCGCGACCGTGCGGCGGCTGGCCGAGGAGACGGCGGCCGAACTGCGCGCGATCGTGCGGCACTGCGCGCGGCCGGACGCCGGGGGGCGTACGCCCTCGGACTTCCCGCTGGCCCGGCTCGACCAGGCGACGGTGGACCGGCTGGTGGGCACCGGGCGGGACGTGGTGGACCTGTACCCGCTCACCCCCACCCAGGCCGGCCTGGTCTTCCACGGACTCGACCAGCCCGGCGAGGGGCTGTACGTGGAGCAGGCCACCTTCGTACTGGACGGCGTCACGGACAGCGCCGTGCTGGCGGCGGCCTGGCAGCGGGTCGTGGACCGCACGCCGGTGCTGCGCAGCGCGGTGGTGTTGCGCGGGGTGCCGGTGCCGCTGCAGGCGGTGCACCGGCGCGCGGATCTACCGGTCACCGAGCTGGACTGGAGCGGGCTGGCCCAGGACGAGCGCGACGCGGCGCTGGAGGGGCTGTTGGAGCGGGACCGGGAGCGTGGGCTGGCGCTGGATCGACCGCCGTTGTTGCGGCTGGCGCTCGCCCGGCTCTCCCCCACCGAGGTGCGCGTGGTGTGGACCTTCCACCACGTGTTGCTGGACGGGTGGAGCGTCTTCCAGGTGCTCTCGGACGTGTTCGCCTGCCACGCGGCCCTGGCGCGCGGCGCCGATCCCCGGCCGCCGGAGCGGCGCCCGTTCGTCGACTACGTCGCCTGGCTCGCCGCCCGCGACGACGGCCGGGCCGAGGAGCACTGGCGTCGTGCCCTGGCGGGTCTGGCCGCGCCGACCCCGCTGCCCTACGACCGCCGCCCGGAGCCGGGGGCGGCGACCCGGTCGGGCACCTGGCTGTCGCGGCGGCTGGGTGAGCGGGAGAGCGCCGCGCTGCGGGACTTCGCGCGGCGCCACCACCTGACGTTGAACACCGTCGTGCAGGGGGTGTGGGCCCTGCTGCTGTCGCGCTGGAGTGGTGAGCGTGACGTGTGCTTCGGTACGACCGTCTCCGGGCGGCCCTCCGACCTGCCCGGCGCGGAGGAGATCACCGGGCTGTTCATCAACACACTGCCGGTGCGGTGCTCGGTGGACGGCGGCGCCTCCCCGGCCGACTGGCTGGGCGCGTTGCAGGCCGCGCAGGCCGACGCCCGGGGCCACGACCACCTGCCGCTGGCCGACCTGCGCGCCTGGAGCGAGGTGCCCGCGGGGGTGCCGCTGTTCGAGAGCCTGGTGGTGTTCGAGAACTATCCGATCAACGACGGCGCGGCCACCGCGCACGGGCTGCGGGTACGGGACCTGAACGCGCTGGAGGCCACCAACTACCCGCTGACGGCGGTGGTCTCGCCCGGTGACCGGCTCAGTGTCGAACTCGGCTACGACCCGCGGTACTTCGAGGCGGCCACGGCCAGGTCGCTGGCCGACCAGGTCACGTACGCCCTGGGCGCTCTGGCAGCCGCCGGCGAGGACGTCACCGTCGACGCCGTCGACACCCTGCCGCCGCGCGAGGCCGCGCGGCTGACCGGGCCCGTCGCGGCGCCGGCGGACGGCCGCCCGGTGCCCACGGCCGGCCTGGCGGCGCTGGTGGAGGCCGCCGTCGACCGGTGGCCGCAGGCCACCGCGCTGAGCGCGCCGGACCTGCGGCTGTCCTTCGCGGAGCTGGAGGCGCGGGCCAACCGGCTCGCGCACCGGCTCATCGCGCGCGGCGCGGGCCCCGGCGACCTGGTGGCGCTGGTGCTGCCGCGTGGGGCGGACATGGTCACCGCCCAGCTCGCGACCGCCAAGGCGGGCGCCGCGTTCCTGCCCGTCGACCCGGGCTACCCGGCCGAGCGGATCGCGCTGATGCTGGGTGACGCGGCCCCGGTGGTCACGCTGGCCCACGGCGACGTGGGCGAGCTGCTGGCCGAGGACGGTCACGGGGCGCCCGGACACCGGCCCACCGACGCCGACCGGCGTGGCCCGTCGGACCCGGACGATGCGGCGTACGTGCTCTACACCTCGGGTTCCACCGGGACCCCCAAGGGTGTGGTCGTCACCCACCGCGGGCTGGCGGAGTTCGCCGCGGCGGAGGCCCACCACTACCGGGTGCGGCCGGGCGACCGGGTGCTGGCGTTCGCCCGGCCCAGCTTCGACGCGTCGGTGCTGGAGCTGTGCATGGCGCTGCCCTCGGGGGCGGCGCTGGTACTGCCCCCGCCGGGCCCGCTGCTCGGTGGGGAGCTGGCCGAGGTGCTGCGCGCCGAGCGCGTCACCCACACCCTGTTGCCCCCCGCCGCGCTGGCGACCGTGCCGCCGGAGGTCGCGGGCACGCTGGGTGACCTGCGCACGCTCGTCGTCGGCGCCGACGCGTGCGGCGCGGACCTGGTCGCGCGTTGGGCGCCCCACCACCGGATGATCAACTCCTACGGGCCGACCGAGGCCACGGTCGTGGCGACCTGGTCCGAGCCGCTGACGCCCACCGGGGCCGCGCCGTCCATCGGCCGGCCACGGCCGGGCAGCGGCGGGTACGTGCTCGACGCGCGGCTGCGCCCGGTGGCCGACAACGTGCCCGGCGAGCTGTGGGTGCACGGGCCGTCGCTGGCCCGTGGCTACCTGGGCCGGCCGGGCCTGACCGCCTCCCGGTTCACCGCCGACCTCTACGGGCCGCCCGGCTCGCGGATGTACCGCACCGGCGACCTGGTGCGCCGGGACGCCTCGGGCGAGCTGTACTTCCTGGGCCGGGCCGACCACCAGATCGCGCTGCGCGGCTACCGGATCGAGGCGGGTGAGGTGGAGGCCGCGCTGGCGGCCCACCCGGCGGTGCGGCAGGCCGTGGTGAGCGTGCGGCGGGATACGCCCGGCGAGCCGGTGCTGGTGGCGCATTTGCTCGCCGCGCCGGAGGCCGAGGTGCCGCCCGACGCGGAGCTGCGCGCGTTCGCCGCCCGCACGCTGCCCGGGCACATGGTGCCGGTGGCCTTCGCCGTTCTGGAGCGCTTCCCGCTGACCGAGAACGGCAAGGTCGACCGGGCCGCCCTGCCCGCGCCCGAGGCACGCTCGGCGCCGGCCGCCGCACGCGTGGCACCGCGCACGCCGACCGAGGAGGTCGTCGCGGAGGTGTGGGCCCAGGTGCTGGACGCCTCCGTGGGCGCCACGGACGACTTCTTCGCCCTGGGCGGCGACTCGATGCGGGCGCTGGCCGTCGCCGCGCGCGCGGGCGAGGCGTTCGGCCTGGCCCTCACCCCCCGGGACGTGTTCACCACCCGCACGGTCGCCGCCCTGGCCGAGCTGGTGGAGGAGCGGGTGCTGCGGGAACTGGAAGACGCCGCGAGCGGCGACATCGACCACGACGAACGATGAGGGCCGACGACATGACGTCTTCGAACTCGAAGCAGAACCGTGCCGCGGCCCTGCCGCGCGATCTCCAGGAGGCGCTGCGCCGGCGCCTGGCGGGCAAGGCCGGCCCGGCCGCCGGCGGGGGCGGCGTTCCGCGCGCGGACCGCTCCCGACCGCTGCCGGCGTCCTTCGCCCAGCAGCGGCTGTGGCTCCTGGACCAGCTCGAACCGGGCGACGCCCGGTACAACAGCGCGGTGGCGCTGCGGTTGACCGGCGCACTGGACCGCGAGGCGCTCGCCCGGGCGCTGGGCGCCGTCGTGGCCCGCCACGAGGCGTTACGTACCACCTTCGACGTCGTGGACGGGCGACCGGTGCAGCGGGTGCGTCCCCCGGGCCCGGTGGAGCTGCCCGTACGGGACCTGGCGGGGCAGCCGGCGACGGCCGCGGGCGTGCGGGAGTCGGGGACGGCGCTGGAGGCGGCGCTGCTCGCGGAGTACGCGCGACCGTTCGACCTGGGCGACGGCCCGCTGGTGCGGGCGGTGCTGCTGCGCGAGTCGGACGACGCGCACGTACTGCTGGTCACCGCGCACCACACCGTCACCGACGGCTGGTCGATGGGCGTGCTGCTGGAGGAGCTGTGCGCCCTGTACGACGCGTTGGCGCACGGTCAGGAACCGGCGCTGCCCCCGGTCACCACCCAGTACCCGGACTTCGCCGCCTGGCAGCGCGAGCGGCTGACCGGCGCGTCGCTGGAGGAACACCTGGCCTACTGGACGAAGCGGTTGGACGGCCTGGTGCCGCTGGAGCTGCCGCTGGACCGCCCGCGCGAGGGGCGGGAGGCCGGGGCGGGGGCCGTGCACGGCTTCTCCGTTCCGGCGGCCACCACGGCCCGGCTGCGGGAGCTGGCGACGGGGCAGCACACCACGCTGTTCGCCGCGCTGGTCGCCGCCTGCCAGGCGCTGTTCACCCGCTGGTCGGGCCAGGACGACATCACCGTGGGTTCGCTGACGCCCGGCCGTGGGCGCACCGAACTGGAGCGCGCGGTGGGCCTGTTCGTCAACACGGTGGTGCTCCGGGCGCCGGTGGAGGCCACCGGCTCCTACCGGGAGCTGCTCGCCGCCTCCTCCACCGCGGTGCTGGACGCCTTCGCCCACGACGACGTCCCCTTCGAGCGGCTGGTGGACGCGGTGGGCGCGGCCCGCGAGGCGGGGCGTAACCCGCTGTTCGACGCCATGGTCCTGCTCCATCCCGCGCCGCCCGCCGCACCCGCCATGCGCGAGCTGGTGACCGAGCCGGTCGCGGTGCCGCGCCGCTCGGCCACCTTCGACCTCAGTGTCGAGTTCGTGCCCGAGGGGGACGGGCTGGCCGGTCTGCTGGAGTACCGCACCGACCTGTTCGACGCGGCGACCGCCACGCGTATGGCCGAACAACTGGTGACTCTGCTGGCCGGGGTCACGGCCGAACCCGACCGCCCGTTGGGTGAGTTGGCGCTGCTGTCGGAGGCGGAGCGGCGGCGGCTGCTGGTGGAGTGGAACGCCACCGCCCACCCGGTGCCGCCCGCCACCTACCCGGAGCTCTTCCAGGCGCGGGTCGCCCGTAGCCCGCGCGCGACGGCGCTGGTGGCCCGGGACGCCACGTTGGACTTCGCCACCCTCAACGCCCGCGCCAACGTGCTGGCCCACCACCTCATCGCCCGGGGCGCCGGGCCCGAGCGGCTGGTGGCGGTGCGACTGCCGCGTACCGCCGACATGGTCGTGGCGATCCTGGCCGTGTGGAAGTCCGGCGCCGGTTACCTGCCGGTGGACCCGGAGCTGCCCGAGGAGCGGACCCGGCTGCTGCTGGCGGACGCCCGGCCCGCGCTGGTGGTCGACGAGGAGACGTTACGCGAACTGCCCGTTCAGGGGCGTGAGGACGATCCCACCGACGCGGACCGGCTGGGCTCTGTGGGCCCCGACAACACGGCGTACGTCATCTACACCTCCGGCTCCACGGGCCGCCCCAAGGGGGTGTCGGTCGAGCACCGCTCGCTGGCGAACCTGCTCGCCGCGCACCGCGCGGGCTTCGTCGCCGACGCCGGTGGCGGTCCGCTGCGGGTGGCCCTGACCGCGTCGTTCTCCTTCGACACCTCGCTGGAGGGCGTGCTGCTGATGGCGGACGGCCACCGGCTGCACCTGGTGGACGAGGCCACCCGGTTGGACCCGGCGGCCCTGGTGGAGTACGTGGTCGAGCACCGCGTCGACTTCCTCGACGTGACCCCCTCCTACCTGCGGCAGTTGCTGCCCGCCGGACTGCTCACCGACCCCCGTCACCACCCGCGCGTGCTGATGCTCGGCGGCGAGGCCGTCGGCCCCGCGCTGTGGCGCGAGCTGGCCGGGCTGACGGACGTGGCCGCGTACAACTTCTACGGGCCCACCGAGTGCACCGTCGACGCGCTGGCCTGCCGCGTGGACGGCGCGCTGCGGCCGGTGGTGGGTCGCCCGCTGGCCAACGTGCGCGCCTACGTGCTGGACGGCCGGGGGCAGCCGGTGCCCGTCGGGGTGGGTGGCGAGCTGTACCTGGCGGGCGACCAGGTGGCGCGTGGCTACCTGCACCGGCCCGGGCTGACCGCCGCGCGGTTCGTGCCCGACCCCTTCGGGCCGCCCGGCGGCCGGATGTACCGCACCGGCGACCTGGCCCGCTGGACCTCGGACGGGCGGCTGGATTACCTGGGCCGCGCCGACGACCAGGTCAAGATCCGTGGCCACCGGGTGGAGCCGGGCGAGGTGGAGGCGGCGTTGACGGCGCTGCCCGAGGTCGCCGAGGCCGCCGTCGTGGCCGTCTCCGACGAGCGCGGCCACGCCCGGCTGGCCGCTTACGTGGTGCCGCCGGCGGGCGCGGGCGCGCCGGCGCCCGCCGCGCTACGGCAGGCGCTGTCGCTGACGTTGCCGCGCCACCTGGTGCCCGCCGCGTTCGTCGTGCTGGACGCGTTGCCGCTGACGGTCAGCGGGAAGCTGGACCGGCGCGCGCTGCCGGCCCCCGACCCGGACGCCGGGGCGGGCGAGCGGGAGTTCACCGCGCCGCGCACCTCGGCGGAGCGGGAGCTGGCCGGGATCTGGTCGGCCGTGCTGGGCGTGGCCCGGGTGGGCGTCGACGACAACTTCTTCGAGCTGGGCGGCGACTCGATCCTCGGCATCCAGACGGTGTCCCGGGCCAGGGCCGCCGGAATGCACCTGACGTCGCGGGACGTCTTCCGGCACCAGACCGTCGCCGAGCTCGCCGGCGCCGCCGACCGGCGCGCCGCTCCCCCGGTCGCCACCGCGCTGCCGCGGGAGGCCGGGCCGGGTCCGCTGGCCCCGATCCAGGAGTGGTTCTTCGCCACGCACGGGTCGCTGGGGCACTTCGCCATGTCGATGGTGCTCGACCTGCCGCGCGAGGTCGACCCGGACGCCCTGGAGCGCGCGCTGCGCGCCGTGGTCGCCCACCATCCGGCGCTGCGCACCCGGTTCGTCCGCCAGGACGGCTCCTGGCGCCAGTACCCGGTGGCCGTCGACGAGGCCGGGGCGGCGGGCGCGCTGGTCCACCGCGAGGTGCCGGGAGAGGGCGCCGCCCGGGAGGCGGCCCTGCGCGTGGCGGCCGACGAGCTGCGCGCCGGCCTGGACCCGGCCGGCGGCACCATGCTGCGCGCCGCGCTCCTGCGGCCGGCGGCCGGGGGGCGTCCGCAGCTGCTGCTGAGCGCCCATCACCTGGCCGTGGACAGCGTTTCCTGGCGGGTGCTGCTGGCCGACCTGGAGAGCGGCTACCGCCAGGCCGTCGCCGGCGCGCGGGTCGAGCTGGAGCCGGCGACCACGCCGTACACCGCCTGGACCGAGCGGCTGGAGCGCTGGGTGGCCGCGGGCGGTCTCGACGCGGACCTGCCGTACTGGACGCGGGAGAGCGGGCAGCCCCGGGTGCCGCTGCCCGTGGACCGCTCCGGGGTGCCGCTGGCCGGATCGGTGCGCACCGTGCGCGCCCGGCTCTCGCGGGAGGCCACCGAGGCGCTGCTGCGCCGGGTGCCGGCCGTCTACCGCACGCGCGTGGACGACGTGCTGCTCAGCGCCGTGTGCCGGACGCTCGCCGACTGGACCGGCTCCGACCGGGTGACCGTGGCCCTGGAGGGGCACGGCCGGGAGGAGCTGGAGGACGCGCCGGAGTTCGGGGCGGAGGCGGACGGGGCGGGCGCGGGCGGTCTCGGCGCCGTGGACCTGTCCCGGACCGTCGGCTGGTTCACCGCCCAGTACCCGGTCACCTTCGCCCTGGAGGGGGCGGGCGCGGCCGGGTCCGACTGGGGCGCGGTGCTGAAGTCGGTGAAGGAGCGGCTGCGGGCGGTGCCCCGGCACGGTTTCGGCTACGAGGCGCTGGCCCGTCTGGGCTCGCGGGAGCCGGCGGCGCGCGCGCTGCGCGAGGTGCCGCTGCCGCAGGTGTGCTTCAACTACCACGGTCAGTGGGACTCGGCGCCGGGTCGCGACTTCGCTCCGGCGGGCGAGGTGCCCGGCGGTGAGCTGGCCGCCGGTGAGCGGCTCGACCACCTGCTCGACGTCTCGGCGGTCGTGGCCGACGGCGTACTGGAGACGACCTGGCACTACAGCGACCAGGTGCACGACCGGGACACGGTGCGCGCCCTGGCCGAGAACACGGTGCGCGCCCTGGCCGCCATCGTCGAGCACTGCGCGCTGCCGGGGGCCGGCGGGCGCACCCCCTCGGACTTCCCGCTGGCCGGGCTGGACCAGGCGCGGGTGGACCGGCTGGCCGGGGACGGGCGCGCGGTGGAGGACATCCTGCCGCTGACCCCGCTCCAGGAGGGCATGGTCTTCCACCGCCTGCTGGACGGCGCGGACGACGACGTCTATCTCGACCAGGCCACCCTGTTGCTGGAGGGGGTGGCGGACCCGGCGGGCTTCGCCCGCGCCTGGCAGCGGGTGGTGGACCGGACGCCCGCTCTGCGCAGTCGCGTGGTGTGGCAGGACGTGCCCCGGCCGGTGCAGATCGTCGACCGCCGGGCCCAGGTGCCCGTGGAGCACCACGACTGGCGGGAGCTGGACGAGGCCGCGCGCGCGGACGCGCTGGCCCGGCTGCGGGAGCGCGACCTGGCGCGCGGCATGGACCTGGGCACCGCGCCGCTGCTGCGCCTGTCGCTGGCCCGGCTGCCGGGCGACGGCCTGCACCTGGTGTGGACCTCGCACCACGTGATCCTGGACGGCTGGAGCCTGGCGCAGGTGCTGACCGAGGTGTGCGAGGAGTACGCGGCGCTGGTGGCGGGCCGCGCGTACGCGCCGCCGCGCCGCCGCCCGTTCGGCGACTACGTGCGCTGGCTGGCCGGGCGGGAGGGTGGGGCCGGGGAGACCGAGGAGTTCTGGCGGTCCGCGCTGGCCGGGTTCGCGACGCCGACGCCGCTGCCCTGGGACCGGCCGCCCCGCGAGGCGCACCGCACCCGCTCGGCCCAGACGGTGGCCGCCACCCTGCCCCTCGGGACGTCCCGGGAGCTGGCGCGGGCCGCGCAGCGCCGGGGGCTGACCCTGAACACCGTGGTGCAGGGCGCGTGGGCGCTGTTGTTGTCCCGCTACGCCGCCGAGCGCGAGGTGGTGTTCGGCACCACCGTCTCGGGCCGCCCGGCGGAGCTGGACGGCGTGGAGTCCATGGTGGGCATGTTCATCAACACACTGCCCACCCGGGTCCGGGTGGACGGGGACCGGCCGGCCGCGGTGTGGCTGCGGGAGGTACAGGACGCGCAGGCGGAGGCACGCCGCTTCGAAGCCGTGTCGCTGGCGCGGGTGAGCGCGCTGAGCGACGTGCCGGCGGGCACCGCGCTGTTCGCCAGCATGGTCGCCTTCGAGAACTACCCGTTCGACGACGCCCGCACCGCCGGTGCCGGCGTCCGCGTACGGGAGGTGACCTCGCGCGATGCCACCAACTTCCCGCTGGTGTTGCGCGCCTACCAGAGCGACCGTCTCGGGTTCGACCTCGCCTACGACCCCGAGCTGTTCGACGCGGCCACCGCGCGGACCCTCGCCGACCGGCTGCGCCTGCTGCTGGGCGAGCTGGCGGCCGGCCCCGACCGGCCGCTGCGGGAGCTGGCGTGGACCAGCGCCGAGGAACGCCACCGCGTGCTGACCGACTGGAACGGCACCGAGCGGGGGCACTCGGGGCGCACGCTGGTGGACCTGTTCGAGGCTCGGGCGGCCCGCACCCCGCGGGCCGTGGCCCTCTCCTTCGCGGGCGCCACTGTGACGTACGCGGAACTCGACGCCGCGGCGGGGCGGTTGGCACACCGGCTCGCCGAGTACGGGGCCCGTCCCGAGCGGTTCGTGGCGCTCGCCCTGCCCCGCTCGACGGAGCTGCTGGTGGCGCTGCTGGCGGTGGTCAGGAGCGGGGCGGCTTATGTGCCGATCGACCCGGAGCTGCCCGCCGAGCGCATCGCCCATCTGCTGGGCGACGCCAGGCCGGCGCTGCTGGTGACGACGAGTTCCGTCGCGGAGCGGGTGCGGGACGCCGACTGCCCCCATCTGCTCCTGGACGACCCCGACGTCCGGGCCGACCTGGCCCGCCGGCCCGCCGCCGGGCCGGGCCCCGCCCACCGGCCGCGGCCCGAGCACCCCGCGTACGTGATCTACACCTCGGGCTCCACCGGGCTGCCCAAGGGCGTGGTGGTGCCGCACTCCAACGTGGTGCGGCTGCTGGAGCGCACCCGGGACCAGTTCGGGTTCGACGAGCACGACGTGTGGACCCTGTTCCACTCCTACGCGTTCGACTTCTCCGTCTGGGAGATCTGGGGCGCGCTGGCGCACGGCGGGCGGCTGGTCGTGGTCCCGCACGACGTGGCCAGGTCGCCCGGGGACTTCCTGCGCCTGCTGGTGGACGAGCGGGTCACGGTCCTGAACCAGACGCCGTCGGCGTTCCAGCCCCTGGTGCGCGCGGACGCCGAACACCCGGAGCTCGGCGACCGGCTGGCGCTGCGCCGGGTGATCTTCGGTGGGGAGGCGCTGGAGCCGGGGCGGCTGGCCGAGTGGTTCGCGCGCCACCCGGACACCGCGCCGGTGCTGGTCAACATGTACGGCATCACCGAGACCACGGTGCACGTCACCTACGCGCCGCTGGATCGCGCCACCGTCGCCGGGGCCACCTCCAGCGGCATCGGCCGGGGCCTCGCGGACCTGCGGGTGTACGTGCTCGACGGCGACCTCGCGCCGGTCCCGCCCGGCGCGGTGGGTGAGATGTACGTCGCGGGCGAGGGCCTGGCCCGTGGCTACCTGAACCGGCCGGGGCTGACCGCCGCGCGGTTCGTGGCCGACCCGTTCGGCCCGTCGGGGACGCGGATGTACCGCACCGGCGACCGGGCGCGGTGGCGGGCGGACGGCACCCTGGAGTACCTGGGCCGGGCCGACCAGCAGGTGAAGATCCGTGGGTTCCGTATCGAGCCCGGCGAGATCGAGGCCGCGCTGTCGGCGCACCCCGCCGTGGCCGAGGCGGTGGTGGGCGTGCGCGAGGACACTCCGGGCGGGCGGCGGCTGGTCGCCCACGTCGTGGGCGTGGACCCGGCCGCGCCGCCGTCGGCCGCCGCGTTGCGCGCGCACCTCCAGGGGCGGCTGCCCGCGCACATGGTGCCCGCCGCGTTCGTGACCCTGGCGGCGCTGCCGTTGACCGTCAACGGCAAGCTCGACCACCGTGCCCTGCCCGCGCCCGGCCCGGACGGCTACGCCACAGCCGGGGACCGCGCGGCGCCGCGCACCGAGGCCGAGCGGCTGGTGGCCGGGGTGTGGTCGCAGGTGCTCGGCGCGGTCGAGGTCGGCGCCGAGGACGGCTTCTTCGCGCTGGGCGGGGACTCGATCCTCGCCGTGCGCGTCGCCTCCCGGTTGCACGCCGCCCTCGGCGCGGAGGTCTCCCCACGGCTGCTGTTCACCCATTCCACGCTCGCGGAGCTGGCCGCCGCCCTGCCGGCCCCGAGGTCGGCCGCCGCGTCGGCGGACCCGATCCCGACGGCCGACCGCACCGGTGCGCTGCCGCTGTCGCCCGCCCAGCGGCGGCTGTGGTTCCTGGACCGCTTCGAGCCCGGCGGCACCACGTACGTGACGCTGTCCGCGCTGCGGCTGCGCGGCACGCTCGACGTCGGCGCCCTGGGCGCGGCCCTGGACGGGCTGGTGGCCCGGCACGAGCCGCTGCGCACCACGTTCGCCGACCGGGACGGCCGGGCCAGCCAGCGCGTTCACCCGCCGCACCCGGTGGACCTGGCCCGCGCCGACCTGTCGGCGACGCCGGCGGGCGAGCGCGAGGCCGCGCTCGAGGCGCTGTTGGCCCGCGAGGCCGGCGCGCCCTTCGACCTGGCGCGCGGACCGCTGCTGCGGGCCGGGCTGGTGCGGTTGGCCGCCGACGAGCACGTGCTGACGCTGGCCGTGCACCACATCGCCACCGACGGCTGGTCGGCGACCGTGCTGGGCCGGGACGTGGCCGAGCTGTACGCGGCGGCCCTGGCCGGCCGCCCGCCGCGCCTTCCCGAACTGCCGCTGTCCTACGTGGACTTCGCTGCCTGGCAGGACGCGCGGGCCACCGCCGCCGACGAGGCCGCCCTCGCCTACTGGCGGGAGCGGCTGGCGGGGGTGGCCCCGCTGGAGCTGCCGACGGACCGGCCACGGCCGGCCGTGCGCGCCGGGGACGGGGCGCTGCTGGAGTTCTCGCTGCCCGCCACGCTGACCGACCGGCTCCGGGAGGCCGGGCGCCGGGCCGACGCCACGTTGTACATGACGCTGCTCGCGGCCTGTGAGGTGCTGTTCGCCCGCTGGTCGGGCCAGGAGGACATCGCGGTCGGCACGGTGTCCGCGGGGCGCGAGCGCCCCGAACTGGAGCACCTGGTGGGCATGTTCGTGAACACCCTGGTGCTGCGGAACCGGGTGCGGCCCGACGCGCCGTTCACCCAGCTCCTGGGCGAGGTGCGCGCGACGGTGCTGGACGCCTTCGCGCACCAGGACGTTCCCTTCGAGCGCCTGGTGGAGGCGGTGCGGCCGGAGCGGGACACCAGCCGCACCCCGCTGTTCCAGGTCATGGTCGCCCTGCACAACCTGGGCGGCCGGGAGCCGGAGCTGCCGGGCCTGGCCGTCGAGGCGCTCACCCCGCCCGTGCGGCACGCCACCTTCGACCTGAGCTTGGACTTCGTGGCGGGCGACGACGGGCTGACCGGCTACGTCGAGTACGACACGGCGCTGTTCGACCGGGTCACGGTGGAGCGGGCGGTGCGACGGCTGCGGCTGCTGCTGGAGGCGGTCGCGGACGACCCCGACCAGTCGGTGGGGGCGCTGCCGTTGATGACCGACGCCGAGCGGCGCACGCTCACGCGCTGGCAGGGCGAGCCGCTGCCCGCGCCGGCTCCGGACGCGACGCTGGTGGACCTCTTCCAGGAGTGGGCGGCCCGCACTCCGCGCGCGACCGCCCTGGTGGCCCGGGACGCCACGCTGGACTTCGCCACCCTCAACGCCCGCGCCAACGCCCTGGCCCACCACCTCATCGGACTCGGTGTGGGTCCCGAGCGGCTGGTGGCCGTGCGGCTGCCACGCACCTCGGACATGCTGGTGGCGCTGCTGGCCGTACTGAAGGCCGGGGGCACCCATCTGTCGGTGGACCCGGAGCTGCCCGAGGAGCGCGTGGCGCTGCTGTACGAGGACGCCGCGCCGCACGTGGTGCTGACGCCCGACGCGCTGCGCGAGGTGCCGTGGACGGGGCTGCCCGCGCACGACCCCAGCGACGCCGACCGGCTCGCGCCGCTGCGCGGCGCCCACGCCGCGTACCTGAACTTCACCTCGGGCTCGACCGGCCGGCCCAAGGGCGTGCTGGTCGAGCACCGGCACCTGCTCAACCTGTGCCGCGACCACCAGGCGGGCCTGGTGGCCCCGCACACCGGGGACGGCGGGCGGCTGCGGTTCGCGCTGAGCGCCGCCTTCTCCTTCGACACCTCCTGGGAGGGCCCGCTGTTGTTGGCCCTGGGCCAGCGGGTGCACCTGGTGGACGAGGAGACGCGGCACGATCCGGCGGCGTTCGTCGCCCTGGTGGCCGAGCACCGGATCGACTGCGTGAACACCACCCCCTCCTTCCTTCAGGAGCTGGTGGACGCCGGGCTGTTCACCGGCGACCACCGCCCCCGGCTGGTCCTGGTCGGCGGCGAGGCGGTCGGCGCCCCGCTGTGGCGGGAGCTGCGCGACCTGGCGGGCGTGAGCGCGTTCAACGTGTACGGGCCCACCGAGTGCACGGTCGACGCCGTGTACGGGAGCTTCGCCGAGCATCCGCGGCGGCCCCTGATCGGCCGGCCGGGGCGGGGCGTACGGGCCTATGTGCTCGACGCGGCGCTGCGGCCGGTGCCGGTCGGCGTGCCGGGGGAGCTCTACCTCGCGGGGGCCCAGGTCGCCCGTGGCTACCTGGGGCGGCCGGGTCTGACCTCGGGGCGGTTCGTGGCCGACCCGTTCGGGCCGCCGGGCACCCGCATGTACCGCACCGGTGACCTGGCCCGCTGGGAGGGGTCGGGGTCGCTGGAGTTCCTCGGGCGCGCGGACGAGCAGGTGAAGGTGCGCGGGTTCCGGATCGAGCCCGGTGAGGTGGAGGCGGCGCTGCTGGCCACCGGCGGGGTGCGGGAGGCGGTGGTGGTGGCCCGGGAGCACGCGGGTCGGGCGCGCCTGGTGGCCTACCTGGTGCCCGAGGGGCCGCGGCCGTTGGCCGTGGAGGAGCTGCGGGTGCGGCTGCGGCGGAGCCTGCCGGACTACATGGTGCCCTCGGTGTTCGTCCCCCTGGCGCGGATACCGCGGACCAGCAGTGGCAAGACGGACCGGGGCGCCCTGCCCGAGCCGCCCGCCCAGCCGGACGGGGCGGGCGCGCACGTGGCGCCGCGTACCGAGGCCGAGACACTGCTGGCCGACATCTGGGCGCGGGTGCTCGGCGTTCCCCGGGTCGGCGTGGCGGACAACTTCTTCACGCTGGGCGGGGACTCCATCCTCAGCATCCAGATCGTCTCCCGGGCCCGGCGGGCCGGGCTGGCCCTCACCTCCAAGGACGTCTTCCGTCACCAGACCGTCGCCGAACTGGCGCTGCGCGCCGGGCAGGCCGACGCGCGGGCGACGGACGCGGCCGGGGCGCCCGGCGGCCCGGCGCCGCTCACCCCGATCCAGCACTGGTACCTGGCGGACCGCCGGCCCGGCGACCCGATGCGCTTCACCATGACCAACCGGGTGGAGCTGGCGCCCGACACCGACGTCTCGGCGCTGGAGGCGGCCGTGGCCGCGCTGGTGGCCCGGCACGAGGGGCTGCGCACCCGGTTCCGTCACGCCGAGGGCGCCTGGTCGCAGGAGCCGCTGCCGGCCGCGCCCGACACGGTGTTCACCCGTCACGACGTGCGCGGGGTGGACGGCGCGGCCCTGGAGGAGGCGGTGCGCGCCGCGACCGAGGACGCGCGTGCGGAGTTGGACCCCACGGTGGGTCGCGTGGCGCGGGCGCTGTTCTTCGACCGGGGCCCCGACGCCGCGCCGCAGTTGGTGCTCACCGTCCACCACCTGGTGGTGGACGGGGTGTCCTGGCGCGTCCTGCTGGGCGACCTGGAGAGCGGCTACCGGGACGCGGCGGCCGGCCGAGTGGTCGAACTCGCGCCGGTGGGTACCGGGTTCGGGTCGTGGGCGCACCGTCTGGCGGGGTACGCGGACTCGGGCGGCTTCGACGGCGACGCGGCGTACTGGAGCGCGGTGTGCGCCGCGCCGGCCGAGCTGCCCGCCGGCCGGCCGGGGCCCGACACCCACGGCCGGGCCGCCACCGTCACCGCCCAGCTGGGCCGGGCGGACACCGAGGCCCTGCTACGGCGGGTGCCGGAGGTGTACCGCACCCAGGTGGCCGATGTGCTGCTCAGTGCCCTGGGTCGGACGTTGGCCCGCTGGTGTGGGCGGGAGACGGTGCTCGTCGGTGTGGAGGGTCACGGCCGGGAGGAGCTCTTCGCGGAGCTGGACACCTCCCGTACGGTCGGCTGGTTCACCAACGAGTTCCCGCTGGCCCTGTCCGTGGCGCCGGAGGCGGACTGGCGTCAGACGCTGCTGTCGGTCAAGGAGCAGGTGCGCGGCGTGCCGCTGCGGGGCCTGAGCTACGGCGCGCTGCGCCACCTGCGGCGGCCGGGCCCGCTGCCCGCCGCGCCCACGCCGCGCGTGGGCTTCAACTACCACGGCCAGTGGGACCTGGCCTCCGGTGAACAGCCGGCTGCCGAGGGCCTGTTGCGCTCCGCGCTGCCGTCGGCCGGGCTGGACACCGCGCCCGAGGAGCGGCGCCCGTACGCGCTGGAGGTGACGGGTGTCGTGCAGGGCGGCGTGCTGGAGCTGGGCTGG
Source organism: Streptomyces sp. NPDC057702 (assembly GCF_042799315.1). NCBI lineage: Bacteria > Bacillati > Actinomycetota > Actinomycetes > Kitasatosporales > Streptomycetaceae > Streptomyces > Streptomyces sp. NPDC057702. The sequence continues at coordinate 35,652 of NZ_JBHVJC010000053.1, forward strand.
ACCTATCCGCCCGCGGTGTACGACGAGGCCCTGGTGCGCCGGCTGGCCGAGGAGATGGTCGCGGCGCTGAGCGAGATCGTCGCGCACTGCGCGACCCCGGGGGCGGGTGGGCGCAGCCCCTCCGACTTCCCGCTCGCCGGGCTGGACCAGCGCCAGGTGGACCTGGTCGCGGGTGACGGTGCCGAGGTGGAGGACGTGCTGCCGCTGACGGCGCTTCAGGCGGGCATGCTCTTCCACGGTCTGGTCGACGCGGCGGACGCCTACGTGGACCAGTTGACCGTGCGCGTCGCGGGCGTGGCCGACCCCCAGGCGTTCGCCGACGCCTGGCGGGAGGTGGCCGACCGCACTCCCGCGCTGCGTGCCGCCGTTCACTGGCGGGACCTGCCGCACCCGGTGCAGGTGGTGCGGCGGCGGGCCGCGCTGCCGATCACCCACCACGACTGGCGGTCCCTGTCCCCCGCCGCGCGTGCGGCGGCGCTCGACCGGTTGCTGGCCGAGGACCGGGCGAGTGGCATGGACGTCACGGTGGCGCCGCTGAGCCGGCTGGCGCTCGCCGCCCTCCCCGGTGACGAGGTGCTCCTGGTGTGGTCCTCGCACCACCTGATGCTGGACGGCTGGAGCACCGGGCAGCTCTTCACCGAGGTGTGCGCCCGGTACGCGGCCACCGTCACCGGCGGTGTCGTGCGCGCGCCGGCCCGCCACCCCTTCCGTGACTTCCTGCACTGGTTGGGCGAGCGGGACCAGGCGGAGGCCGAACGGTACTGGTCCGGCGCACTGGCCGGGTTCACCGAGCCCACGCCGCTGCCCTACGACCGCCCGCCGGTGGAGGCGCACCGCGCCAGGTCGGCCGCCTCGGTGCACCTGGAGCTGAGCGAGGAGGTCTCGGCCCGGTTGCGGGAGGCGGCCGGCCGGGGCGCGCTGACCGTCAACACCGTGGTGCAGGGCGCCTGGGCGCTGCTGTTGGCCCGCTACAGCGGGCGCCAGGACGTGGTGTTCGGCACCACGGTCTCCGGCCGGCCCGCCGAACTACCGGGCGTGGAGGACATGGTGGGCCTGTTCATCAACACCGTGCCCACCCGGGTGCGCACCGACGGGCCCCAGGGCACGCTGTCGTGGCTGCGCGCCCTGCAGGAGGCGCAGAGCGACGCCCGGCGTTTCGACTTCGTCGCGCTGCCCCGCATCCAGGCGCTCGGCGACACCCCGGCGGGCTCGGGGCTGTTCGACAGCATGGTCGTCTTCGAGAACTACCCCTTCGACGAGCGGGCCACGGCCGACGCGGGCATCGCGATCGTGGACGTACGCGCCGAGACCGCGACCACCTTCGCGCTGTGCCTGCGGGCCTACCTGGGTGATCGTCTCGGCTTCGACCTCGACTACGACGAGACGCTCTTCGAGCGGGCCACGGTGGAGCGGGCCACGGAGCGCCTGGCGGTGCTGCTGACGGCGACCGCCGACGCGCTCGCCGGCGACGGGGCACGGCCGCCGCGGGACCTGGAGTCGCTGACCGACGAGGACCGCGCGGTGCTGCGTGGCTGGAACACCACCGCGCGCCCGGCGCGGCCCCTCTCGCCGGTGGACCTGTTCGCCGCCCGGGTGCGCAGCGCCCCGGACGCGGTCGCCCTCACCGACGGCGCCGGCCGGGACCTCACCTGCCGCGAACTGGCCGACTGGTCCGACCGGCTGGCGGCGCGCCTGGTGGCCGGCGGGCTGGCGGTGGAGGACCGGGTCGCGCTGCTCCTGGACCGCTCGGCCGAACTCGTGGTCGCCCAGCTCGCGGTGGTCAAGGCGGGCGGCGCGTACGTGCCCGTGGACGACCGCGCGCCCGCCGGGCGCCGAGCGCGCCTGCTGGAGCAGGCGCGGGTGAGCGTCCGGCTGACCGCCGACGAGGTGGCCGCCGCCCGGACGGCTCCCCTGCCCGGCCCGGATGCGCTGCCGCCGGCGGACCCGGACCGGCTGGCGTACGTGATGTTCACCTCGGGCTCCACGGGGCTGCCCAAGCCGGTCGGGGTGCGGCACCGGGACGTGGCCTCGCTGGCCACCGACAGCCGGTTCGCCGACGGGGTGTGCGAGCGGGTCCTGCTGCACTCGCCGGTGGCCTTCGACGCGACCACCTTCGAGGTGTGGGCTCCGCTGCTGGGCGGCGGCCGGGTCGTCGTCGCGCCCCCGGGGCCGCTGGACGCCGCCGTGCTGCGGCGGCTGGTCGCCGAGCGGGGCCTGACGGCGCTGTGGCTGACGGCCGGCCTGTTCCGGCTGCTGGCGCAGGACGCGCCCAGGGCCCTGGCGGGACTGCGGCAGGTGTGGACGGGCGGCGACGTCGTCCCGGCCGCGGCCGTGCGGCGCGTGCTGGCCGCCTGCCCGGGTCTGGTGGTGGTCGACGGGTACGGGCCGACCGAGGTGACGACCTTCGCCACGTCCTTCGCGATGTCCGACCCGGCCGCCGTGCCGGACCCGGTGCCCGTCGGGCATCCGCTGGACGACCTGCGCGCGCACGTGCTGGACGCGCGGATGCGCCCGGTGCCGCCGGGCACGGTCGGTGAGCTGTACCTGGCCGGGGAGGGCGTGGCCCGGGGCTACCTCGACCGGCCGGGGGCGACGGCCGGGCGGTTCCCGGCCGACCCGTTCGGGCCGCCCGGCGGCCGGATGTACCGCACCGGCGACCTGGCCCGGCGCCGGGTCGACGGCACGGTGGAGTTCCGGGGCCGGGCCGACGACCAGGTCAAGGTCCGTGGATTCCGGGTCGAGCCGGGCGAGGTCGAGGGGGTCCTCGCCGCCCATCCGGGGGTTCGGGACGCGGCGGTGGTGGCCCGCGAGGAGCACCACGGCGCCAAGCGGCTCGTGGCCTACGTGGTGGGCGAGGAGGGACTGGACATCGAGGACGTGCGGGCCCACGCCGAGCGTGCCCTGCCCGACTACCTGGTGCCCTCGGCGTTCGTGACGCTGGCGGCGCTGCCGCTGAGCGCCCACGGCAAGGTGGACCGGGCGGCCCTGCCCGCGCCGGCGCCCGCCGCCGGGCGTTCTGGCGCGCTCGCCCCGCGCAGCGAGGCCGAGGGCCGGGCCGCGCGGGTGTGGGCCGAGGTGCTGGGCGTGGAACGGGTTGGTGTGGAGGACGACTTCTTCGCGCTGGGCGGCGACTCGATCCTCAGCATCCGGCTCGCCTCCCGCCTGGCGGCGGAGTTCGGCGCCGAGGTCACGCCACGGACGGTGTTCACCCATCCGACTCCGGCCGGGGTCGCGACGTTGCTCGCCGGGGAGCGTGCCGCCGGGCCCGCCCCGATCACGCCCGCCCCGGTGGCCCGGGACCGACTGCCGCTGTCGTACGCGCAGCAACGCCTGTGGTTCCTGGACGCGTTCGCGCCCGGTGGCAGCGAGTACATCACCCCGCTGGCGCTGCGCCTGCGGGGCGAGCTGGACGTCTCCGCGCTGCGGGGCGCGCTGGTCGCGCTGGTCGCCCGGCACGAGTCGCTGCGCACCACCTTCGACACCGTGGACGACCAGGGCGTGCAGATCGTGCACGCGCCGGGCGAGGTGCCGCTGCCCGTGCGCGACCTGTCGCCGCTGCCCGTGGCCGAGCGCGCGCGGCGGCTGTCGGAGCTGCTGGACCAGGAGCGCACCCGCCCCTTCGACCTGCGCCAGGGGCCGCTGCTGCGCGCCGCTCTCCTGCGGCTCGACGCGCACGAGCACGTGCTGACCCTGACCCTGCACCACATCGTCACCGACGGCTGGTCCACCTCCGTGCTCACCGGTGACCTGGCCCACCTCTACCGGGCGGCGCTGGGCGAGGACGTCGGCCCGCTGCCGCCGCTGCCGGTGGGGTACGGCGACATCGCGTACTGGCAGCGGACCTCGGGCCGGGAGGTGGCCGAGGAGCACCTGCGGTACTGGCGGCGGACCCTGGCGGGCGTGGAGCCGCTGGGCGTGCCCACCGACCGGCCGCGACCGGCCGAGCGGAGCCGGGCCGGGGCGACGGCCCGGCTGGTGCTGCCGCCCGACGTGGCCCGTGGGCTGGCCGGGTTCGCCCGGGAGCGGCGGACCACGGTGTTCACCACGCTGGTGGCCGCCGTGCAGACGTATCTGGCGCGGCTGTCCGGGCAGCGGGACATCGCCGTCGGTACGGTCACCTCCGGTCGCGACCGTCCCGAGACCCAGGGCCTGGTCGGCTTCTTCGTCAACACCCTGACCCTGCGCTCCACCATCACCCCCGAGGAGTCCTTCCCCGACGTCCTGGAGGGGGTGCGGCGCACGGTGCTGGACGCCTTCGCGCACCAGGACGTCCCCTTCGAGCAGGTGGTGGACGCGGTCCAGCCGGTACGCGACACCAGCCGCACGCCGCTGTTCCAGGCGATGGTCGTGTTGCAGAACGCGCCGGGGGCGGACCTGGACCTGCCGGGCCTTGAGGTCAGCGACATCGAGCCGGACACCCACCACGCCGGGTTCGACCTCACCTGGGAGTTCGCCGAGTCCGGTACCGGCGAGCTGCACGGGCTGCTGACGTACGCCACCGACCTGTTCGACGCCGCCACCGCCGAGCGGATGGCCGGTCAGCTCGCCACGTTGCTGGCCGCCATCGCCCGGGACCCGCACCGCCCCGTCGGCGCCCTGCCGCTGGCCTCCCGAGGAGAACTGGAGCAGTTGCCCGCGCGCGGCGAGGTCGCCGGGGACCCGGTGCCCCCGGCGACGATCGCCGAGCTCTTCGAGCGGCGGGCGGCCGGCGCACCCGAGGCGGTGGCGCTCGTCGCCGGGGCGCGCGCGTGGACGTACGCCGAGGTGGAGCGCGCCGCCAACCGGTTGGCGCACCATCTCCTCGGCCGGGGCGTGGGCCCGGAGGACGTGGTGGCCATCGCGCTGCCGCGCTCGGCGGAGACGGTGGTGGCACAGCTGGCGGTGGCGAAGGCGGGCGCCGCGTTCCTGCCCGTGGACCCCGACTACCCGGCCGAGCGGCGGGAGTTCATGGTGCGCGACTCCGGCGCGGCGCTGGTCATCGAGGACCCCGCGCACGTGTGGCGCGCCACCGGCCCGGACACCGCGCCGACCGCCGCCGACCGCCGCGCGCCGCTGACCACCGGCCACCCGGCGTACGTGATCTACACCTCCGGCACCTCGGGCACCCCCAAGGCGGTGGTGGTCACCCACGCCGGGATCGCCGGCTTCGCCACGGCCGCCACGGCCCGGTACGCGGTCCGCCCGGGTGACCGCGTGCTGCAGTTCGCGTCCCCCAGCTTCGACGCCTCCGTGCTGGAGCTGTGTGTCTCGGTGCTGTCCGGGGCCGCGCTCGTCGCGGGCGAGGAGGGGCCGTTGCTGGGTGACCGGCTCGCCCAGGTGCTCGCCGACCGGCGCGTCACCCACGCGCTGATCCCGCCGGCGGCGCTGGCCACCGTGCCGCCCGAGGCGGCCGGGAACCTGCCACACCTGCGCACCCTGATCGTCGGCGCCGAGGCGTGCCCGGCCGACCTGGTGGAGCGCTGGGCACCCGGCCGCCGCATGGTCAACTCCTACGGGCCGACCGAGGCGACCATCGTGGCCACCTGGACGGACGCGCTGACGCCGGACGGCGGCGCCCCGCCCATCGGCCGTCCGGTGGCCGGCACCCACGCCCGGGTGCTGGACGCGGCGCTGCGCCCGGTGCCGGTCGGGGTGATCGGCGAACTCTACGTCGCGGGCCCGCACCTGGCCCGCGGCTATCTGGGACGCCCGGGGCTGACCGCGAGCCGGTTCGTGGCCTGCCCCGACGGGGCGCCCGGCGAGCGGATGTACCGCACCGGCGACCTGGCGCGATGGGGCGCGGACGGCCAACTCCGCTACGCCGGGCGGGCCGACGAGCAGGTGAAGCTGCGCGGGTTCCGGATCGAGCCCGGCGAGATCGAGAGCGCCCTGCGGCGCGTGCCGCTGGTGCGCGACGCGGTGGTCGCCGTGCGACCCACCGGCCCGGCCGGGCAGCGTCCGGCGGGCCCGGGGCGGCTCGTCGCCTACGTCGTACCGGCCGAGGCGACACCGGAGGGGCTGCCCGTGGCACAGCTACGCGACCAGCTGGCCCGCGTACTGCCGCCGCACATGCTGCCGTCCCTGTACGTCGCCCTGGAGCGGCTGCCGCTGACGGCCAACGGCAAGATCGACCGGCGCGCCCTGCCGGACCCGGACCCGGCCGCCGGAGCGGCCGGCTCCGCGGGGACGCGCCGGGAGCCGGCCACCGAGGCCGAGCGGCGGATCGCGCGGGTCTGGGCCGATGTGCTGGGCCTGGACGCCGTCGGCGCCGACGACAACTTCTTCGACCTCGGCGGTGACTCCATCCTCAGCATGCAGGTCGTCTCGCGGCTGCGCCGGGACGGGCTCCATCTGGCCACCAAGGACCTGTTCACCCATCAGACGGTGGCCGCGCTGGCCACCGTGGTGACCGTCGAGTCCGCCGCCGCCGACGACGGCCCGGTCACCGGCGACCTGCCGCTGACACCGATCCAGGCGTGGTTCCTCGCCACGCCACGCGCCTCCCGCGACCACTTCAACCAGTCCGCGCTGCTCGAACTGGAGGACCGCTACGACCCCACCGCGCTGCGGGCGGCGCTGGAGGCCCTGCTCACCCACCACGACGCGCTGCGCATGCGCTTCACCCAGGACAGCGGGCAGTGGCGGCAGCACAACCCGCCGCCCTCCTCCGCCCCGGATCTCCTGGTGCGACACGACCTGGCGGGGCTGTCGGAGGCGGCGGCCGAGGCGGCCATGGAGCGGGCGGCCGACGCCCTGCACGCCGGCTTCGACATCGGCCGGGGCCCGCTGCTGCGCGCCGCCCTGTTCACCGGAGCCCCCGGGCGGCCGGACTTCCTGCTGCTGGTGGCGCACCACCTGGTCGTCGACGCGGTGTCCTGGCGCATCCTGCTGGACGATCTGGAGAGCGGCTACCGGCAGGCCGTGGCGGGCCAGGCCGTCGCACTCGGCCGGCGCACCACCGCCTACCGGGACTGGGCCCGGGGGCTGGCCGCCCATGTCACGGCGGGCGAGCTGGACGAGGAACTGCCCTACTGGCGAGAGGCGGTGGCCCCGGCCCCGCTGCCCGTGGACCATGACGGGGACGGCACGGGCGGCGCGCCCCGCTCGGTGGTCGCCTCGCTGGACGAGGAGGACACGCGAGCGCTGCTGCGGGCGGCGCCCGCAGCGTACCGCACGCGCGTCAACGACGTGCTGCTGGCCGCGCTCGCGCTGGCCCTGGCGCGCTGGACCGGCGACGACGAGGTCAGTGTGGATCTGGAGGGCCACGGCCGGGAGGAGCTGCTGGAGGATGTGGACCTCTCCCGCACCGTCGGCTGGTTCACCACCATCCACCCGGTCCGCCTGCGGGTGCCGGACGCCGCCCATCGGGGGCCGGACCGCGACTGGCGGGCGCTGGTGAAGTCGGTGCGGCGGCAGTTGCGGGCCGTGCCCGGCAACGGCATCGGGTTCGGCGCGCTGCGCACGTACGGCCCCGCCGAGGTGCGCGCCGCGTTGACGCGCCCGGGCGCGGGACAGCTCGCCTTCAACTACCTGGGGCAGTGGGACGCCAGGGCCGACCAGGCGGCGGGGGCGCTGGTGCGCGCCGAGCACGGTTCCTTCGGCCAGGACCACGACCCCCGCGACGCGGGCGCCCACCTGCTGGAGGTGGTCGGCGCCGTGCAGGACGGCCGGCTGGCCTTCACCTGGCGCTACCGGCCCACCGTGCACGAGGAGGCGACCGTACGCGCCGTGGCCGCGGACTTCGCCGAGGCGCTGCGCCACATCGCCGGGCACGCCAGGGCCGGCTCGTGAAGACGCGACAGCCCGCCGCCCCGGCGCCGCGCACCGGCGTCGGTGTCCGCGCGCCGCCCCGGCCGGCCCCCCGCGCCCGACGGGACACCGCCCGGACCACGGTCCGGCGCGCCCCCCGATCCCACATCCGACCCGCTTTCGCACCCCGACTCCGCGATGGGAGAACACACATGGACGAGAACGCCCGCTACCAGGTCCTGCGCAACGACGAGGACCAGTACTCGCTGTGGCTGGCCGATCTGGAGGTCCCGGCCGGCTGGCAGGCCGTGGGCAAGGAGGGCACCCAGGACGAGTGCTCCGCGTACGTGGACGAGGTCTGGACCGACATGCGCCCGCGCAGCCTGCGCGAGCGCATGGACCGCGTCGAGTCCTGACGTGCGGGTGCGGCCCGCCGCCGAGGTCGGCGGGCCGCACCCGGCGAACGGCCACCAGGTGGCGCGGACCCGACGGGCGGACGCGCGGGGCGGCGCCGCGCGGCGCCGCCCCACGGCCCCGGGCCGCCCGTGGCGGGGGGCCCGCCCAGGGCCCCCCGCCCGGCGTGCCCCGCCCCGGGGCGGGGCGGC
>NZ_JBHVJC010000054.1:0-43486 GCF_042799315.1 Streptomyces sp. NPDC057702
GGCCGGGCCCCAGCCGCTGCCGCCGCCGGGCTGGCCGGCGGGCGCGGACCTGGCGGGGGCGCCGCCCGCGCTGCGGCCCTGGTGTCCGCCGCCACGGGCGGTGGTGCCCCGGCCGCCGCGACGCTCCTCGATGAGGGTGACGGCGCTGTGGGGCAGCCAGGCGGAGGCCGTGCCGCTGTCGTCGCCCGCCGCGAACAGGTGCGGGGCGAGTTGGGCCTGCAGGTCGGCGGGGGTGGGCCGGTCCTCGGCGGTCATCTGCATGCAGGACTCGATGAGCGGGCGCAGCTCGTCCGGCAGGCCGGCCAGGTCGGGGCCCTCGCGCAGCAGCATGAAGACGGTCTCGACGGGGTTCGCGCCGTGGTAAGGCGCGTGGCCGGTGGCGGCGAAGACCAGGGTGGAGGCGAGGGAGAAGACGTCGCTGGCGCCGGTGACGCTACGGGAGTCCCGGGCCTGCTCGGGCGACATGTACGCCGGGGTGCCGACGGCCACGTTGGTCATCGTGAGCCGGGTGTTGGAGACGCCGGAGGCGATGCCGAAGTCGATGACGCGCGGTCCGTCCTCGACGACCAGCACGTTGGAGGGCTTGAGGTCGCGGTGGACGAGGCCGCCGCCGTGGATGGACTGGAGTGCCTCGGCGATGCCGGCCGCCAGCCAGCGCACCGCCTGGGCCGGGAGGGGCCCGCACTCGTTGACTATTTCCTCCAGCGAAGGGGCGGGGACGTAGGCGGTGGCCAGCCAGGGCACGGCGGCGCGGGGGTCGGCGTCGACGACGGCGGCGGTGTAGAAGCCGCTGACCGCGCGGGCGGCCTCCACCTCGCGGGTGAAGCGGACGCGAAAGAGCTGGTCCTCGGCGAGCTCGGTGCGTACGGTCTTGATCGCGACGCGCCGACCCGAGGCCGAGCGGGCCAGATAGACGAGCCCCATGCCGCCCGCGCCGAGCCGCCCGAGAACCTCGAACGGGCCGATCCGTCTCGGGTCCTGCTGCGTGAGCTGCTCCACTTGCCTGCCACCTCCCCGTGGGGGCCGGAAATGTACGACCCCTTGCAGCGTCTCACCGACATAGCCCACCGGTGGTACGCAACCCGCATTCTCTCTGGCGAAGGCGTCGGGGGCGAACCCGGGGGCAATTCGCCGTGTCCCGGGCGGATCGGTGACGATCTCGACCATGGCGGGGGCCGCGCGCGGCCCGGTAGGGGAAGTGGAGCGGGCCCCTCCACGGCCGGGGTGCCCGCCGCGCCCGTGAGTGCCGAAGCGAAGCGGGGCACGCGCGCGCCGGACGGGGGAGTTCCGGCCGGGGGGCCGGGGGTGGCGGGGAGCCCGGTGGGGTCAGGCGCCGGTCGTGGAGCCGGGCCTGACGACCATCAGGACCACGACGACCGCCCAGGTCAGCGCGAACAGGCCGGTGATCATGCCCAGCTTGGGCAGGCGCGCGGCCATCGCCCGCATCGCGCCCGCGTCGCGCTCCTCGTCTTCCAGGAGGGTGACGACGGCGTCCTGGTACCCGAGGACGGCCACGCCCAGCAGGATCGCGGCGACGACGGTCAACACCATCGAGGCGATCAGCCAGGTGTCTCCCATCACACCCATCTTCTGCGCGGTGAACAGGCCGAAGGCCGGCACGGCGACGCTCAGCAGCGCGTAGACCCGGCTGATGCGGTGCAGCAGCATCACCGAGGCGACGGAACGCACCGTCTCCAGGGGGCCGCCACCACCGGTCGCCGCGCCGGTCACGGGCTCGGCGGCCCGCGCCACCACGGCCGCCTCCCGCCCGCCCTCGGCCGCCGTGGCGCGCTCGCCCGCCGCGGCACCCGGGCCGCTCTCGTCCTCGGTCGTCGACGCCCCCGACGCGCCGGCCCCGACCGGCGTCAGGGCCTGGCGGGCGAAGCGGGGGAACAGGCTCGCCGCCACCGTGACGGGGCCGATGAACATCACGGCCACCAGCACGTGGATGCTGAGCAGGAGCTTGGTCATGGCACGCCCTCCCGGCGGCGCCTGGCGTGGCGCCGTCCCCTGGTTTCAGTCTGACTTAAACTCGCGTCGAGGCTAGCATTCGCGCCGCTGACCAATGACGGGCCGCCCCCCTCGTGGCGGCCCGGCCGACGAGTGGCCGCCCGGGACGGGCGGCGGAGGGCGGGAGTACGTGAGGCAGAGCCCGGTCGAGCATCCCCGTACGCCACCCGCGATCCCGGCGGCGGTGACGCCGCGCACGGGCATGCTGCTGCTCACCGCGGGGCGACTGGTGCGCGAGGAGATCGATCACGCCCTGGGCGCACGCGGGCTCTCGCTGCGGCATGTGAGCGCGCTGGGACACCTCTCCCGCGAGCCCGGCCTGTCGTACAGCTCCCTCGCCCGGCGCGCCGGGGTCACCGCGCAGAGCATGCAGGCCACCGTGCGGCAGCTGGAGCAGGCGGGGGCCGTGGCCAGGCAGTCGCCGGCGGGGCGGGGCCGCACCGCCGAGTTGCGCGTCACCACGCGCGGGCGGGAGTTGCTGGGCGAACTCGACGCGGTGGTCCACGCGGCGGAGGAACCGCTCCTCGCGGGCCTGACGGAGGAGCAGCGCGCGGCGCTGACCCAGGGGCTGCGCCAGGTGTTGGCCAACGGCTGGCGGGCCCGACACGACGACGCCTCACCGCCCGTACCGCTGCCGCCGCCGCTCGTGCCGCCGCCGGCCGCCCGAACGTCCGCGCCCCACGACGACGGGCGGGCCTGACCCGTTGGCCAGGCCCGCCCGGACGACGTGCGCCGAAGCCCCGACGGGCGCCGGGACGGCGACGCGGGGCCGCGCTGGCGCCATGGTGCGAAGGCGCTGGCGCTGTGCTGCGAAGGCACCGTGGTGCGGTGGCGCGAAGGTGCCGTGATGCCGTGGCGCGAGGCGCCGTGGCGCGGTGGCGCGAAGGCGCCGTGGTGCCCCGGGGCGGCCGGCCCGGGCCCGAGCGCTCACGCCGACAGGCGGCGGGCCGGCGTGCGGGGCGGCGCGAGGGGGCCGGGCGGGCCGTTACGACATGACCTCCTGCAGCGTCAGGTGCGGGGCGACGAAGTGGCTGGGCCGGTTGGCCCGCCACACCAGCGACGCCTTGAGCTCCTCGGCGTGGCTGCGCTTGGTCAGGAACATTCCGTCGCCGGTCTCCAGGGCCACCCCGTGCCACGGGGTGAGCCAGCGGTCCCGGGTGCGGACCAGGTGGAAGCCGATCTTCTCGGAGTGCACCGGCTGCGGGTGGATCGACAGCCGCAGCGCGTCCGGGTACGTCTCGGCGACCAACCGGCTCCAGGCGTTGGAGCGCCGGATCACCTCCCAGGCGATCGGCTTGGCCTCCTCGCGGACCTTGGAGCGACTCTTGCCCTCGCTCACCGCGATCCGGTCCTCGAACATGAAGCGGTGGATGCCGTTGAACATCCCGCGCACCTGCTCGTCCTGCGTGGCCCGGTGCTTCAGACTCTCCAGCGACTCGGCGTACTTGGCCATCAGTTCGGCGCGCACCACGTCGTAGTCGGTGCTGTGGTACGCGTCGGCCAGCGCGTAGAAGCCGATCGAGGAGCCGTCGAAGGAGCGGACCATCGCCTCCAGCTCGGACCGGTAGCTGGTCGCGTCCTCGTCGGTGACCCCGACGACGTCGGCGAAGACGTGCCCGTCGGAGCAGATGGTGACCCGTGCGCCCGGCGGGTGGTAGTGCGTCAGGTGGTCGCAGAAGGACTGGAGGAATTCCAGGGCCAGCCGCTCACCCATGTCGGGCAGTGCGCCCAGGGTCTTCTGACCGTTGGGTGACTTGGCGGGGAAGGCCGGAATGACGAAGTGCAACGGCTCCCCCGCGTCGAGGAACTTCCGCACCTTCGCTTCGTGTGGGGCCCGGCACGCCTCGCAGGGCTTTTCCGCACAGCCGCCGTCAGGACCGGCTATCAGGCGGCGGAATCGAAAGACGTGGTTGAGGATCTCGGTGCTGGTCCCCTGCTGATTGACCTGCGTCACCGCACTCTCCTGCCTACTCATAAAGGGGTATGTGGGTGTGGCCCGCCCGGCCTCGCGTGAGACCGCCGCGCCCGCCCCCCGACCGGACCCCGCACGCACGGCGTACGGACTCGGGCGGTGAGGGCTTTGCTGTGAGGTCCCGAAAGGCCCGGCCGGGCCGATAAGCCCGTGAATCCAGGCGATCGCGGGATGGTGGGCGTACGTGAACGGGAAAACGGTGCGGAACGAAGTCGTCGGAATCGGTGACCGTACGCGGCGACGCGACGGTGCGGACCCCGTGTCGCGCCCTGTGGGTGGCGCGGTGCGCGGGCCCGGTGGGTGCGGTGCCCCGGTGCGGCGAACCCCCTGCGGGAACACCGTGGCAGCGCCCGACCCCGCGGTCGGCGCCCCGGCTCGGCATCGATGTCAGGACCGAACGGTCGCGCTGCTGGCTCCCGTCCGTCATCGTGCCGACCCGTGTGACGAAAGACCGCCCCAGCGTCACACCCCCTGTCGGTGGCGCGTTGAGGCATGCGGCGACCGGTTCCGGCGCGCTGGGCGATCATACGACGCGGCCTGTGGCGACCCGGCGTGCCGGTCGGCGTCAGCGCGGACGGGCGGCGGTCGGCGCGGCGGGTGCCGAGGCGACGGGCCGAGCCCGTCGGGCCCGCGTGCCCGCCGCATGACGGCGCCGTGACCGACCGAGTTCAGGGAACGACCGCGAAAGCCGGGAACAATACCCCGTTGCCGTCCGCCTGATGCGTCAGAGCGCGCATTCCGCTCCCCCTCCCCGGATTCCCCCTGCGCGACCGACCGCCGGGCCACCTCGTGTGTGCCGCCACCAGCCACCCACCGGCGCCGCGCGATCGGCGCGTGGGAATGGCCGCCGGGCCTCGCCCGGACGACAGGTCGCTCTGCCACACATACTGTGTACGCCAAATCGAGATCACCGCTATTGCCTTTTACGGCATAGCCGTTGTGGCTAGCCGCAACGGCCATGCCGGATCGGGCATGATCCAGATGAGCTATGCCGCTTCCACCGTCAGCGCGTTACGGTGGTTGTAGACCATCAGAGCGGCCTCGACGCGCGAGCGAGCCCCCAGCTTGCGCATCAGGCTGGTCACATGGGCACGCACCGTACGTTCGGCGATGTTGAGCTGGCGCGCGAGTGAACGGTTGGATTCCCCGTCGGCCAGTAGCAATAAGACTTCTACTTCTCGCTTCGTCAGCAGAGAGAAGTCCGGAGTGGAGTGCTCCGCCCCCCTGTGCCGTCCCCATTCACCCGTGCCGATCGATTGCCCCCGTGAGTGCACGTGCCCTCCCCTAAGACCTAACCAAACCGGGTCAACTACTCGCACCCACCATGAGAACAGAGGTTCCACCCAGCGACACGGCGGAGTCGGCGATGAGTGACCCAAGCCACCTGCCATGCCCACCCTTTGAGGTCTGATACCTCATCAAATTGGCGTAGTTCGGGATGAGTAGCACGTCTCGCACCATCCAACCCACGGCCCCCGTGCGGGCCAGTGCCGCTCCCCCGCCCCGCGGGCCACCGGTTCGCCCGACCACACGGCCAGGCCGTCGGGGCACATGTCCGGGGCGCGCGAGGCCGGTGCGGGAACACCGCCGCGGCCGGCCGTCGAGCAGGGACTCGACGGGGCTACGCGGACGCGCTCTCGGCGGGGGGCTGGGCGTCGCCGCGGGTGCGGGTGTCGATGACGGCGAAGCTCGCGCCCTGGTTGTCGACGACCACCGCCGAGCGGCCGTGCGGCGTGGTCACCGGGTCGATGGCCACCCGACCGCCCAGCCGCCGGGTGGTCGCCACCGCCACGTCGCAGTCCTCCACCACGAAGTAGGTCACGAAGTGGGCGGGCATCTCCTCCGGGTACCCGGAGGAGATCAGACCCCGCCCGCCCACCGCGTGTCGGGCTCCGGCCGGCCGGTCCCGTGGGATCCAGCGCGCGAAGCCGGGCCGTCCGGCCTCGTCGTCCGGTTCGACGCGGAGGCCGAACACCGTCTCGTAGAAGGCGTCCACGCGCTCGGGCGTACGGGTGTAGACCTCCGCCCAGCCGTACGAGCCCGGCTGGCCCTGCTTCTCGAACCCCGCGTGACTGCCGGCCTGCCACAGGTTGAAGACCGCGCCGTCGGGGTCGGCGACCACGGCCAGCGTGCCGAAGTCGCCCACCCGCACCGGGTCCGTGATCACGGTGCCGCCCGCGTCGCGAACCCGGCCCGCCGCGCCCGCCGCGTCCGCGGTGGCCAGGTAGACGCTCCAGACGGTGGGCATCCGCCCGTCAGGCTTGGCCACCAGGGCGGCGACGTTCCCGCCGTCGTGGAACGCCTGGGTGTACGAGCCGTAGTCGGGTGCGGCGGCGCCGAACGTCCAGCCCAGCAGCTCGCCGTAGAAGCGCTTGCCCGCCGCGACGTCGGGCAGCGCCGCGTCCACCCAGCAGGGCACGCCCTCCGAGAACGCCGCGGGCTCCGGGTGCTCCGGGGATACGACCATGACGCGGTGCCCTCCCGAACAGAGTGACCGACATTCGACAAGTGCCTTATCAGCCACGCTAACGGCGCAGCGGTCATCCCGCCTGCCCCGCTATGGCGGTCGGCGGCGCCACGAGCGCTACGGCAGCGGGGAGAACGAGGTCGCCGACGGTGCGCGTACGGAGGGCGAACAGCAGGCGAAGGGCCATCGCACACGCCGTCTCCACACCTCGCGCACGAGTTATCCACCGGCGTTATCCACAGGCTGTTGATAACAGGAATCATCCATACGGCCGAGCGCAGGGCGCGCGGCGGACGCCCCGCCCAACACCCCACATACTCCCACCCCACCCCTTCTGAACTGGCCTTTCCCGCCAACGACCGGCCCGCACCCCATTTGCAGGCAGCCGGATCGCGCTCTGATCACCCCTCGGTAAGCTGACGGCATGACAGGACAAGTTCGCACGGTTGACGGCCGAGTGGCCGGGCGCCGCGGGCAGGCGACGCGGCAGAAGCTGCTCGACTGCCTCAGCGAGATGCTCAGTTCCTCGCCGTACAGAGACGTCAAGGTCATCGATGTCGCGCGCAAGGCAGGAACCTCACCCGCGACGTTCTACCAGTACTTTCCCGACGTCGAGGGCGCCGTCCTTGAGATCGCCGAAGAGACGGCCCAGGAGGGTGCCGGCCTCACCGACCTCGTCGCGGGCCGCTCCTGGGTGGGGAAAGCCGGCTGGCAGTCGGCCGAGGAGCTTGTGGACGGCTTCCTCTCCTTCTGGCGCAAAAACGATGCCATCCTGCGGGTCGTGGACCTGGGCGCCGCCGAGGGCGACAAGCGGTTCTACAAGATCCGCATGAAGCTCATCAACGCCGTGACCAGTTCGCTGGCCGGCTCCATCAAGGAGCTCCAGGCCAAGGGCAAGGTCGACAAGGACGTGAGCCCCGCCGCCGTGGCCGGCTCGCTGGTGGCGATGCTGGCCGCCGTGGCCGCGCACCAGAAGGGCTTCCAGAGCTCGGGCGTCAAGCAGGCCGACCTCAAGCCCAACCTGGCGCTGCTGGTCCACCTCGGTGTCACGGGTCGCAAGCCCCCCAGGTAGAACCGGCGCCCCGCACCGAACCACCGCTGGACGGCGCCCCGCGCGCTCCGCTCCGCAGGCCCGCGCGGCACCACGCGCCGGCCCGCGCACCGCCACCCGCACCGCCCCCCACCGGGCCCGCGCCGCACCTCGCGCGGCTGCCCCACCCCTCGCCAGGCCCGTCAGGCCCCCACGGCCGAGCCCCACGCCGCCCGCCGGCCCGTACCGCCCGCGCCACCCGCCCCCGCTCGCGCCCCCGGCCGCCCCACGCCCCGCCTGCCGTACGCCCCGCGCCCCGCACTCCGCCGCTCCGGCGTCCGACACCCTCGTGTCCCGCGCTCCGACGCTCCGTACGCCGTACGCCTCGCGCGCCCGGTGCGCGCCGGCCGCCTCCTCCTGCCCCCGCTCGGCTTCGGGACGGGTCCCTGTGACGTGGCGCTAGAAATGCCGCGCGGAATTCCCGCACCGAACGCAGGAGGACCAACTGATGAGTACGCGTATGCACCGGCGCGCCGCGACGACCGCCGTGACGCTGACCATGGCGGGTGCGCTGGGCTTCGGCGTGATGACGCCCGTGGCGCACGCTGCCGGGCAGGGGCCCTGCTACGACGGCCGGTGCGACACCACCGTGTCGAAGTCCCAGACCATCAAGGTCAACAGCAGGAAGTTCGGATTCGGGAAGGTCAAGGTCACGCACGTCAATTCCCGGTCCGTGGGGTTCTCGGCGAACTCGGGGGGTGTCCACCTGAGCGGCAGCACCAGCCCGGGCGGCTACGTCAAGCTCAACAATCTCAAGCTCTGGGTGAAGTCGGTCTCCGGCCGTAAGGCCAGGCTCGGCCTCTTCCCCACCAAGCGCTGAGCACCACCGGACACGGAGGACGTCCGGATACGGGGAACGAGCGGGCCCGGGAGCGACCTGCTCCCGAGTGCCTGCCGATATCGAGCGCGTCCGGATATCCGGGCACGCGGTGGCAGAACCCCGGCGCGGCGTCCCGCGCCGGGGTTCGCGTCGCGTGGCGGTCACCCGTGCGCGGGAACCGACGGCTGGGCGTTCGCGACGGAAAAGCCCACCGTCGCCGTCCGACGTACGACGGGTCGTGGGGAATTCACGGCGAACGCGCGGGACGTGGAAAGCGGAAATCCGGGCGGGTGTGGCGGCACACGCGGTACCACCACTCCCGACCCGGAATCCGCCCGCGGCCTGGCTCACGGCCGTTCCCGCGACCCGCCCCTCAGGCCGCCCGATCGGCGTCGGGCTCCGCGCCACCGGACCCGGTGCCGCCGGGCCCGGTCCGCGCGGTGGGGGCGGGGTGGCGCGGGGAACGGATCAGCGGCTTACTCGACCACCTTGAGCAGCTTGTTCGGCGTGCCCTGGCCCGGGTTACTGATCTTGTCGGGGGTCGCGCCCTCGGTCAGCGCCGTGGCCACGGCCTCCGGCGAGGCGTCCTGGTGGCCGCCCAGGTAGACGGCCGCCGCACCCACGACGTGCGGGGTGGCCATCGAGGTGCCCGAGATGGTGTTGGTGGCGTCGTCGCCGGTGTTCCAGGCGGAGGTGATGTCCGAGCCCGGGGCGTAGATGTCGACGATGTCGCCGTAGTTGGAGAAGCTCGACTGCTCGTCGCCGTCCGTGCTGGAGGCGACCGTGATGGCCTCGGGGACGCGGGCCGGCGAGCTCTGGCCGGCGTCGGTCGACTCGTTGCCCGCCGCGACGCCGAAGGTCACACCGGAGGCGACGGCCTTCTGCACGGCCGCGTCCAGCGCCTCGTCGGCCCCGCCGCCCAGGCTCATGTTGGCGACGGAGGGGCCCTGGTGGTTCTCGGTCACCCAGTCGATGCCCGCGACGACCTGCTCCGTGGTGCCCGAGCCCTGGTCGTTCAGCACGCGCACGGCCACGATCTTGGCCTTCTTGGCCACGCCGTGGTCCGCGCCGGCGATGGTGCCGGCCACGTGCGTGCCGTGGCCGTTGCCGTCGTCCGCCGAGTCGTCGCCGTCCACGGCGTCGAAGCCGTGCGTGGCGCGGCCCTCGAAGTCCTTGTGCGAGACGCGCACACCGGTGTCGATCACGTACGCGGTGACGCCCTCGCCCGCGCTGTCCGGGTAGGTGTACTTCGAGTCGCCCTGCGTGTCGGTCTGGTCGATGCGGTCCAGGCCCCACGACGGCGGGTTGTCCTGTGTGCCGGTGGCCTTGAACGTCTTGTTCTGGACCACCTTGTCCACGGCCGGGTCGGCGGCCAGACGCTTGGCCTCGGACTCGCTCAGGCCCTTGGCCGAGAAGCCGTTGATGGCCGAGGTGTAGGTGCGCGAGAGCTGGCCGCCGTACTCCTTGGCCAGGTCCTTGCCCGAGTCGGCGGCCTTGACGCCCTTGAGCATGACGATGTAGCTGCCGTCGACGGCGCCCTTGGCGTTCGCGCCGTAGACCGTGCCCTCGGCGGGTGCGTCGGTGGCGCCGGCCGGAACGGCCACGAAGGCCCCGGCGGCGACCGCGGCGGCGGCGCCTATCGCCAGGGTGAGCCGACGCTTGCTCATGCGCTTGTGAGATGCCATGAAGAGTTAACCCTTCGCGTGCGTGTTGTGGGGGGAATTTGTTGCCATCACGCCGGGCAGCGGGATGTTTTCCGCTGCCCTCGCAAAGACTGTGCACGGTTCCCCATGGTCATTTCAATAACCCGACCGCCCTGTCACATCTCTGCCAGGGCATCGCAATATCGAATGCCTCAAAATGCGGACATAGCCTGGGAATTGACAGCGGATGATCTTAATGGACGGCCCCCTTTGGCCCCGTTCATTGACCTTTCGCCGCCATACCGCGCATCAAGTACAGACCAATTGCCGCACGTAATCCGGCACTTCATGGTGACGTCATTCACACGACCACCGCGAGACGGTGGGAGATGTGCCCATTCGGTGACGCCGAGGAAACCAGCGCACGCCCGCGCACGACGCGAACTCCGCACGATCCGCGCCCCCTTCGACCCCCCGATACGGCGGCCTCGGGGCCACTTCGCCGAGAAACACGGCGCTCCGGGAGAGCCCGCGCGCCCGGCGCGGGCAAGGCTCGGTGACACCTCGGCGGCCCGAGCGGGCGTACGCCATGACGCCCCACCCGCCCGCGCCCGCCGGAGACGCCCGAGCCCGTTGGGGCCCTTCCGCGCGCACGCGCCACGAGTTGCCCAAATGGTGGACCTACGGCGCGACTTGGCGGTGGCCTCGGGCGCTGACCGACGGCCGCGACCGGGGCGAAACCGGGACGGAGCACCGGCTCGCACGGCGGGGGCAGCCCGTCCAGGACCGCTGTGGCCAGGGGGTTTTCCGGGTTCGACGCGGTTGTCAGTGCGGCGCGCTATACATGGTGCTGTACTCGCGGCATCACAACCGGTAGCTACGGAGTGCGGGACGGGGGCGAGCGTGAAGCTGGCGAAGGCGTTACCCGAGGGCGGCGTACGGGTCATGGCCGACCGGCGCGACTTTGGTCGCTTCGTCGGGAGCGCCAAGGCGGAGCGTGACGGCGTGGCCTGCCTCGGCTGCACCCTGAGCATGCTCATGTTCCTGCTGGGCGCGGCCGTGACCGCGGCCAGCGTGGCGTCCGACCAGGAGCTGGGCACGGTCGGCCGCTTCGTCGGCGTCGGCCTTCTCGTGCTGAGCGTGGTGGTGCCCATCGGCACGATGGTCTGGCAGGAGCGCACGGGGCCGCCCCCCGTCGTCTTCCACTGTTTCGAGCATGGCTTCGTACTGACGCACGGCGCCGACGTCCGCGCCCTGCCCTGGTCCGACGTCCGGGTCAGCTCCTTCCGGGAGAGCGCGTACGCCCCGCACGGCGGATCGGGCGAGGCCGTCGACTGGGCGCATGTGCACGACCGGTCCGGCGCGTTGCTGTACGCCGCGAGCGGCGACGCGGCGGTCGGCATAGCCGAGGTGGCCGCGGCCGACGAGCTGCCCCGGGCCGCGCACCGCCTGGGGCGCGGAGGCATGGTGAGCTACGGACGGTTCGCCCTGTCCGCCGGCAACCTCTTCCTGGACGGCGACGCCGTGCCCTGGCGGGAGATCCACCACGTCGAGTCCACCGGCCACGCCGTGCGGGTCCACCGCGTCGACGCCCCCGACCGCGCCGCCCCCTTCACCGCGTCCCGACGCGAGACGCCCTACGCGGCGGTGGTGGTCGCGCTGGCCCGCCAGTACGCCACCGCGCCCCACCCCGAGCCCGACACCCGGCCGCCCCAACGACCGGACGCGGGCTGCGCGGTGGCCAGCGGCCCCGGCCCCCGCCCGGACGAGCAACCGAGCGAGTAACCCCCGACCAGCATCCCGCGTGCGGGCCCGGCACGCGGCTCCCCGCATGGGCCCGCCGGGGGGGCCGCCGGTGGCCGCCGGGCGAGCCCGGATCGCGGACCGGGCGACGCGCACCACGCGTCACGGAACGCGAGCGGTCGGCACGGAGTGGCGGCGTTCGGGGAGACGGTGGCGGTGGTGGTGCGGATCGGGTGTGTGGGCGACGGCGTGGGGCGACGGAGCGGCGTTACGGCCTTGAGTTCGAGGGGTGGCGGGCCTTGGGGCCGAAGCGGGCCGCGCGGCACGGGGGCGTGGCTGTGGTTCGTGAGGGGCACGGGGTGTGTCGGCCTCGGGCGCCCGGGGCAGCGCGGCTCGGGTGTGTGGGGCCGGCCGTGACGCTTGGGGTCGCGGGTCGTGAGGTGGCATCAGGGCTCGGGGTCCGGCGACGGATGTGGCGGGTCGGACGGCGGCTGAGGCCAGGTGCGCGGAGCGCGGGGCAACGGCTTCGCGGCTCGGGGCGGGAGCAAGGAGCGTCGGGCCGGATCCCGGGGCATCGGGTGGCGGGCCGGGACGCGGGGCATCGGATGGCGGACCGTGGGCCGGGGGCGGACCGTGGGTCGCGGGGCGACGGGGGCGGGCGCTGGGGAAGATGGGCGGGTGACGACCGCGACGAACGACGACGACCAGCGCGCCTTCCGCGAACTCCTGCGCACCCTGCGGGTCTGGGAGGACCCGCTGCCCCGCTTCGACCCCGAGGCCGCGCCGACCGCGCCGCTCCCCCTGTTCCAGCGCTGGCTGCGCGAGGCGGCCGAGGCCGGGGCGCGGGAGCCGCACACCATGACGCTGGCCACGGCGGACGGAGAGGGTCACCCGTCCACGCGCGTGGTGATGCTGCACGACGCCGACGAGGCGGGCTTCCACTTCGCCTCGCACCGCACCAGCCGCAAGGGCCGCGAACTCGCCGCCCGGCCACACGCGGCGCTCGGCTTCTACTGGCCCGAGGTGGCCCGCCAGGTCCGGGTCACGGGCCCGGTCGTGGCGGCCGGGCCCGAGGAGAGCGCCGCCGACCTGCACCGGCGCTCCCCCGGCGCCCTCGCCGCCGCTCTGGTCGGCCGGCAGAGCGAGGTGCTGGACGCGTACGAGGAGTTGGACCGCGCCTCGACCGCCGCATGGGAGCGGGCCGCGCGCGAACCGGACGCCCCGGCCCCGACCTGGACGCTGTACGTCCTGGACCCGACCGAGGTCGAGTTCTTCCAGGGCGACGAACGCCGCCGCCACGTACGGCTGCGCTACCGCACCACCGCGACCGGCTGGCACCGCGACCTGCTCTGGCCCTGACCCGTACCCCTGCCCGGAGCGCCCGGAGACCGGTCGGAGCCCCGGAGGGCGGCGCCTGCGGGGAAGGTGCGAGCGCTTGGGTCGACCGGAGGCCGGTCGGAGCCGTCGACCGGGATACCGCTCGGACCAGGCCGAGGCACGGGGAGTGCGGCCACCGTGCGCGAAGGACGGGGTACCGGTTCGGCGCGGTGGGCGTACCGCCCGGAGCGGGCGGGGAGTTGGGCCCGGCGAGCGCGGGCCGCACGCGGCCAAGGCACGGGCCGTGCGGGGGGCCGTACGCGGCGCGGACTCGGGGGCAGCGGGACCCCGCGGTCGGGAGACCGGGTACGGCGGGCGCGCGGCGCGGCAGGCGCGGACCGGGCCGGGACCCGAAGGCTGGCGGGGCCCGCGACCCGGCGAGACCGGGCGCGGCGGGGTGGGCGCGCGGCGCGGGCGGGGCGTACGGGGTGCTGAGGTGCGGCGCGCTGGAGTGCGGGGTGCTGGGGTGCGGCGCGCTGAGGTGTGGGGCGTTGAGGTGTGGGGCGCTGAGGTGTGGGGCGCTGGGGCGCGGGTGAGGGGGCGGGGTGTCAGGGCTGGGGGCTTGTCGCCGCCCAGGCTGGCGTGTTGGCGCGGGCGGCGTCGGCGGCCGAGGGGACGGCCGTCTGGCCGAAGCGGTACGGCGGTAGGTCGGTGGCCAGGCGGGCGTGGACGTGGATGTCCCGGGGGGTCCCCGACAGGTCCACCATGGCGCCTCGGAAGATGCCCTCGACGCGGTAGGCGCACCGGTCGGCCACCCGGCACGAGGCGTCGTTGCCCACCGCGTGACCCAGTTCGAGCCGGTGCACGCCGACGTCCTGGAACAGCCAGCGGGTCATCGTCTCCAGGCCGCGCGCGGCCACCCGCTGGCCGCGCGCCTCGGGCAGCACCCAGTACCCGACCCGGCCACTGCGATGGTGGAAGTCCAGCGTGCCGGCGTACACGCTGCCCAGCACCTGGGATGTCGTCAGGTCCGTGATCGCGAACGAGGCCGTGTCGCCACGGCGCCACCCGTCGGTGCGGGCGTACAGGAAGTCCCACGCGCCGTTCTCGTAGGCGACGGGGGAGTTGATGGCGCTCCAGCGGCGGTACTCCGGGTCGGCCAGGCCGCGTTCGATGGCGGGGAGGTCCGGCTCCTCCCAGGGGCGCAACACCAGTCCGTACATTTCCAACTCGACCGGTTCCAGCATCCGCGTCTCCCTTCCCGTTCCGCCCTGCCCTGCCCTGCCCACGATCAGCTGTTCCTCGGCTTCCGCATTCAACACCGCCAAGGCGCGCCCCAGGCCACCGGGGGCCGTCCTTCCGCTCGCGCCGCCAGCGGCGAGGCGGCCCCCGCCCCACCGTCCGCGACCCGCCGGGCCCCGGCCGCCGCGGACCCCGTTCGGCCGGCGGCGTCGTAAGCGGGCCCCGACCGGGCTCGTGTCGGCCCCCGTTGCCGCTCGGCGCCCCTCGCCTACCCATCACGCGCGCCCGCGCGCGATGGCATCGAAGCACGCGGGGGCGCGGAGGCCGCGCGAGGCGCGCGGCCCGCTGGCGGCGCGCACCACGCGGGGAACGCGGCGGGGCGGCGCGGCCCACCCGAGCGCCTCAGCCCGACAAGGCGCGGCGAAGCGGGCGAAATCGGCGCGGGGAACGCGTCGACCAGAGCGCGCCCGGCCGGCGATGGACGGCTGGTGCGCGAACGCACGGCACTGGTCAGGTCGCGGCCCGTAATCCTTCCGCAACCGATTCGGTACCGGTTTGACCGAAACCCGTCAATCATCCGACTACGCTCACGCTTATG
Organism: Streptomyces sp. NPDC057702; assembly: GCF_042799315.1. Taxonomy (NCBI): domain Bacteria; kingdom Bacillati; phylum Actinomycetota; class Actinomycetes; order Kitasatosporales; family Streptomycetaceae; genus Streptomyces; species Streptomyces sp. NPDC057702. The sequence goes on from NZ_JBHVJC010000054.1 coordinate 14,903, forward strand.
GCCGACAGAACTCCCGCCCCCCACACCCCCGTGTACGTCATCGGCGGCGGCCCCGGCGGGCTCGCTGTGGCCGCCGCGCTCGGCGAACGGGGCGTACGCGCCGTCGTCCTGGAACGGAACCACGCGGTGGCCGGCGCCTGGCGCGCCCACTACGACCGGCTCCAGTTGCACACCACGCGGCGGATGTCGGCGCTGCCGGGGCTGTCGATCCCGCGCGCGTACGGTCGCTGGGTGGGGCGGGACAACGTGGTGCGGTACCTGGAGCAGTACGCCGAGCACCACCGGTTGGAGTGCGTCACCGGCGTGGAGGTCTCGCGCGTCGAGCGCGCGGCGGAGAGCGGGGCCGGGCACGCCCCGTGGGTGCTGCACGCCACCGGCGGGCGCGAACTCGCCGCGCGGGCCGTCGTCGTCGCCACCGGCTACAGCCACACCCCCCATCTGCCGGACTGGCCCGGTCGAGCCGAGTACGCCGGGCAGGTGCTGCACGCCGCCGACTACCGCAACGCCGAGCCCTACCGTGGCCGGGACGTCCTGGTCGTGGGCGCGGGCAACTCCGGCGCCGAGATCGCCACCGATCTCGCCGAGGGGGGCGCCGGGCGGGTCCGACTCGCGATGCGCACCGCACCGCACATCGTGCGCCGCTCGCGCCTCGGTTGGTCGGCGCAACGGTCGGCGGTGCTGGCCCGACGGTTGCCGGTGCGGGTGGCCGACCAGGTGGCGGCGGCGCGGGCCGGACTGTGCGGGCCCGACCTCGCCGCGCACGGGCTGCCCCGCCCCTCGCCGGCCGCCGGCGCCGGCCTCTACTCGCGGGCCCGGGCGGGAGCCGTACCCGTCCGCGACACGGGCATCGTCCGGGCGGTACGGGCCGGGCGGGTCGAGGTCGTGGCCGCGCTGGAGTCCTTCGACGGCGACAAGGCCGTCCTGGTGGACGGCAGCCGCGTCGACGCGGACGTGGTCATCGCCGCCACGGGTTACCGCCCCGGCCTCGACGACCTCGTGGGCCATCTGGACGTCCTCGACGCCCGGGGCCACCCCCGCACCCACGGCACCCGCCGCCCCGCGACCCCGGGCCTGTACTTCACGGGCTACGCCAACCCGGCCAGCGGCATGCTCCGCGAACTGGCCGCCGAGTCCCGCCGGATAGCCAAACGAGCCGCCCGAGAGCTCCGCTAGCCCCCTCCCCCACATCTCCCACACCCCGCGCGGGACCACGCCACCCGCACGCCGCCCAGCAGGTGCGGGGCGTACGAGGCACGACGTGCGTGCCCCCTCCCCGGCAGACAGCCATCACCCGCCGGGCCACGCCCCACCCACGACCACCACGGCCCGACTCCTCCCGCGCTGGACAACGCCGACAACGCCGACAACCCCGCGTACGGCACCCACCGGCAAGCACCGGGGACACCCCGCCACACCCGAGCCGCACCCACCCACCTTCAACGCCAGCTCCCCACCGGCTCAGCACCGACTCCGGCACCAGCGCGAGCGGTTGCGTCGCCGGCGCCTCCGATCAGAGGCCCTCACCCGTACCGCGCCGCGCCACGCACGGCCCACCCCTCCACGCGGAGCCCGTACGCGCCCGCCCCCGCACACGCGGCGAGGCCCAGCCCACCCCCGCCCGCACGTCGGCACCGGCGACAAGGCGGCGCCACCGCGCCGACTGCCGGCGCGGCCAAGCCCCTTGACCCGCACCCGAACCCTCGGGACCAACCGCACCCCGCACCCCGCACCCCGCACCCCGCACCAACGACGGGATCGCCCCGCCCAAGGCACGGCACCGTCACCGTCCGGCAGCGACGCGCCATCTCTCTCGTACCGTGTTGGACACAGGCCACCCCATGCCCCGCTGCGGCGAAGGAGCCAGCCTCACCCGCACTCCACGCCGACGGGGAAGGCGACGGCGATGACGGAGATGACGGTGACCGCCGCCCACACACCCCATGCCGACGGAGAAGGCGGCCCCTCGCACACCCCACGCGCCCACGGAGAAGGCGACGGGCGTCAAGCTCGTCCCCACCCACTCCGACACCGGAACTGGAGCCAGGAGCCGGAGCCGGGCTCCCGGCGTCGCCGAACCGAAGGGCACCGCGCACCGCGCAGTCCCACAGGCGGAAGCCGGTGCCACCCCGGGCCAGGCGGGGCGTCAGCCGCGCCCCGTGCCCTCGGCGGCCCCGCCGTCGGGTATCGGCAGCGGGCTCACGCCGCATCCCTCCGTGGCCGGCTCCGGCACCGGCGTGGGTATCGGCTCCGGCCGCCCCGCTGACGCCGGCCCCTCGACGACGGCGACCCCGGGGCGGTCGGGTGGGGCGGACGCGCGTCGCCGGGCACTGGTGCGTCGCTCACCGGCCCCGGCGATCAGGGTGAGCAGCAGCGCGAACCCCACTCCGCCGAGGATCGCCACGCTGGGCGAGGCCGCCTTCTGGACCACGCCCGACAGGGTCGCGCTGATCGCGTACCCGACGCCGACAGCCGCGTACATCACCGAGTAGCCCGCGGCGAGGGCGCTCGCGGGCAGGGCGGCGCGCAGCGACAGGGTGCGCGTCACCTGCACTCCGGACTGCAGCAGCCCCGCCACCAGCATGGCCGCCGCGATCAGGGCGAGCCCCGGCAGCACGGCCGCCGCCGCCACGCACGCCATGACCGCGAGCAGCAGCACGAAGCTCTGCGTGCCCAGCGCCCCGGGCCAGCCCCGCAGCCCGTAGACGAACGCCCCGACGGCCGCGGCGACCGCGTATCCGGCGAGCACCGGCCCCGCCCACCCGATCGCTATGCCGCGCTGTTCGAGCAGGGCCGGCAGGACGAGTTCGGCGAGGGCGAGCAGGGAGAGCGCCGCCGCTCCGGTGACGTAGACCGGCCAGGCGGCGGCCAGGGTCCGCGGCATGGACACGCCGTCGCGGTCGCTCGTGTCCGCGTCCCACCCCGCGGGCAGTGCCCACAACCCGGCGACGGCGGCAGCCGCGAGAAGCGCGGCCAGCAACAGGGGCAGTGCCGGGTGCACGCCGAGCGCGAGGCCGGTGGCCAGCGCGGGCGACGCCGTCCACACGCCATAGGTAAGGACGGACTCCATGCTGAGCGCCTGCACGCCCAGCCGCTCGGGCACCAGAGCGGTCAGCAGCGCGCGCAGGCCGCCGGGCGCGGCGGCCGGCGCGGCGCCCGCGACCACCGCCAGGCCGGCCAGGACCGCCGGATGGGCCGACGCCCCCAGCCCCAGCCCGGCGAAGGCGGCGGCGCCGACGGCGAGGCCGAGCGAGAGGTGCGGCCGGGCCCGGTCGGGGCGCAGCCGCGCTCCGAGCGTGACGGCGCCCGCCACCTCCCCGACGACGTACGCGGCGGCCAACACCGCGCCCAGCGTGTATCCACCGGGCCGCTCGCGCACCAGGAGCACCAGGGCGAGCGGAGCCATCGCCACCGGCATCCGGGAGGCGATGGCGACACCGGCCCAGTGCAGCACGGGCCGCGTGGCGAGTTCTCGGTAAGCCATGTTCGGACGATAGAACCTCCGTACGACATTCGACCTCACAATTCGATGCTGGAGTGACGTGTGGGACCAGCGAGACTTGAGAGGCCCGAGGGGCGCCACAGGGGCGCACAAACGAGCGGACGAGTGGAGAAGGGGCGCGCACACATGGAGACCAGCGACAGCCAACGCGCCGAGCGCGCCGGCTCCACCTCGACCACGACGACGACCGACGGAGCCACCCCGATCAGCCCGTTCACCCCGCCCACCGCCAGGCCGACGCCACCCGACGGGACCGGCCCCGCCACCCCGACCACCCCGGCCGATCCCGCCACCCCGGCCGATCCGCCGACGACCAGCGCGTCCGCCCCGGCCACCCCGCCCACCCCCAGCACTCCGCCCACCCGGTCCGCGCCGAAGCCGCCACCGACCGAGCCCACGGCCCCGCCCGCGCCGGCCAGGGAACCGGAGCCGGGACGCGAGCCGAAGGCGCGGCCGGATTCCGCGTCGGTCGCGGCGACGGCCCTGCGCATCGGCCAGCTCGCGGAGCGTACGGGGGTCAGCGTGCGGCTGTTGCGCTACTACGAACAGCAGGGCCTGCTCCAGCCGCACCGGCTCGGCAACGGCTACCGGGTCTTCGCCGAGGACGACGTACGGCTCGTCCGATACACCCGGGCGCTGCTGGCCGCCGGCCTGTCCACCGCCGTCATCGGCCGCCTGCTGCCGAGCGTGTGCGAGCGGGACGGGGTGCTGCGCCCGTGTACGCCGGAGCTGGCCGACGAGTTGCGGCGCGAGCGGGATCGGATCAACAGCCAGATCGACGAGCTCCTGACCTCGCGGCGGCTACTGGAGGAGGTCATCGACGCCGCGCCCACCCACACTCCCTAGCCCACCCCGCACCACGGCCCCCACGACCGCGCCTCCAGGCCGACCGAACCGGCCCCGCCGGGACGCCTGGGCAGGGTGCCCAACAGTGTCCCCCGACGCGTCCACACCGCCCCGCACCCATCCGGCCAGGCCAGCAACTACCGTTTCCCACACCAGGGTTGGACGGAACAACCACAGGCGGCAGCAGGCGTGACACCCGGAAGGACGCCCGTCGGGCCGCGCTCCGCACACCCAACGCCCGTCACACGCGAAGGCGCCCCGCACACCCCACACCCGTCGCACGCGAAGGCGCCACCCACGGCGGCGAGAACCGCTCAGGGCACCGCCCCGACCGCGCCCGACGGGAGCGGAACGGCTTGGCGGTGCGCACGTGCGCGCCCCGAGCACGGCACCGCGCACCGCCAGCCCTGCCCGGCGTCGCCGCCCTGGTGGCGCGCCGGATCGCGATCCGCGCTCGCCGAGGACCAACTCGCGGGCCACCACACACACCCAGGCGCGAGTGGTCCTCGGCGTCCCCTCACGGCGCATCGCTGCACCCAAGAGTGATCAGTCGAACACGTCACGTCAACACTTGGTCTGGACTTAATGATTCACATCTGGCGCGCGACCCGGCGCCGAGCGACGCACGCGCCCGCCAGCGCGACCGCGCGGTCAAGGGCGGCGACCGCTCCGGCGGTCAGCGCCGGAGCCGGTCCGAGCGCTTCCGCACCACTCGCGTCACTCGACGCGCCCCGGCGTGCGCCGCCCTGGGCGGCGTGGAACGGCTCGGGGTCGGGCTCCACGGCGTGACCAGGATGTTCCGTACCGGAGTACGCGGCGGACGGCACGGCGGTGGCCTGCCGGTCCACCTCGCACCAGATGCGCTTGCCGTTGCCCTCCGGCTGCCAGCCCCAGCGGTCCGCGAGGCCGTCCACCAACTCCAGGCCACGTCCGCCCGTCTCGTCGTCGTCGGCGCAGCGGGGACGCGGCGGGCAGGTGCTCGCGTCCGCGACCTCCACCCGGACCGTCGCCACGGACGGCAGCCCAACACCGGCGTCCGGCACGGGCGTCGGACCCAGGCCGTCCGACTCGCCGGCCCACGCCGTGGGGTAGGCGCCGGAGCCGGCCGGAGGGGCGCCCGGGGGCCCCGCCGGCAGCCCCGGCGCACCGCGCCCGCCCCCGCCGTGCGCGACGGCCGACGCGGCGGCGCCCGGCGCGCACTGATCGGGAACGAGCATGCGCAGCACGGCGGGACATCCCGTGTGGACCACGGCGTTGGTCACCAGCTCCGAGATCAACAGGACGAGCGTCTCCGCCAGCGGCTCGTCAACGGCCACCCCCGAGCGGGCGAGCCGGGAGCGCGCCCAACGGCGCGCCCTTCCCACCTCGGCCGGGTCGGGCCGGACCTCCATCTGCATTTGAAGCACCTGCACCGCTCACACCATCCGAACCGGTGGACACATCGCTTCGCGCCTCTCCGGGATCACGCAACGTGACCCCACGACGAGACAGCATGGTTGACGTACAGTCACCTCACCAAGCACTTCAGACATATTCCAGCGCCAAGGAGTAGGGGTGGTGCATACTGTGCGACGCGCATGGCGGGGAGTCGAACAACGGGCCGCTGAAGGTACGTCGCGACCCGTCCGAGCAGCACCTGTGCGCACCGGCGTGGCCGCGGGCCCGGCCCGCTCCGCGTCGTCGCGCTTCAGCACAGCTCGCATCCAACGGAGCGTACCCGAGGGCGAAGCCGACTCCCCCGCGTAACGAGCCGCGCCAAGGACACAACACGGCATCGACGCTCCGTGACGGCGCCGGCCCCCGCGATCCGCCCCGCCCCAGACCGTGACGCGCCCCCACCCGGCCTCCGCGACACGCGCCCGCGCACGGCCTCACTCGCCGCCCGTGGCCCGCCGCTCTCATCGCGCCCCACGCCCCGCCGCACCGACGCGGACGGCTTCGCGCCCGTCAGGCCGGGGTGGGAGGACACGGCGCCGCGCGCACGCCCCGTCGCGGCGCCGCGCGCACGCCCCGTACGGCCGCGTCGCGACGCGGCCGAGCAGAGCCCGTCGGCGCGTGAGGGCGGGTCGGGACGGCGGGTCGGCCGCGCGGGAAGGGGCGGGAGGGCGCGGGTGGAGCGCTCAGCGGGTGGCGCGGTAGGTGGCCGCCGCCTGGTCGAAGTAGCGGTCCACAGCGGCGCGTTCGTCGGCCGGGCCGACGATCTGGACCACGTGGTAGCGACCACTGATGATCATGGCGAGGTTGCGGACGTAGACCTGGCGTCCGCTGCTGTCCTTCCAGCCGAACGCGCCCTCGGCCATCGCCGTCTGTCCCACGTCGATCCGGCGCAGGCCGGTGGCCGACGCCCAGTCCGAGTCGCGGTACGGGGCCAGCTCCGGCTCCAGGTTCTGCTGGTACCTCATCGGGTCGCCGCCGTACTCGGCGGTCTTGTCCCGGCCGGGCACCACGATCAGCTCGTAGTCGGCGCCGAGGTAGCGGATCTGTCCTCGGCCGTTGGGCGGGCGGCGCTCCCAGCCGCTCGCCACGGCGACCTGGAAGCCGTCGGGGTCCTTGCGCAGCTCGAACCCCTTGGCCAGGCCCGTCGGGTCGGCGGACTGCGGCTGCTGGCCGACGGGCGGCGCGTCGCCGTTCTTGCCACCGTTGGTGCCCGTGGCCGGAGCGCCGCTGTGCGCGGCGCCGGACCCACGGTCGGCACCGTCGTCCTGTTCGGCCTTGGGCATGAAGAGCATCGCGTACAGCACCCCGCCCGCGAGCAGCAGCAGTATCAGGGCCAGCAGCAGCCGGCCGAGGTGGCGCGGGGGGCGGGCGCCGGGCTCGCGGGAGCGCTGTGGGGCGGACTCGTGCGCCTCCATGCGCAGGTGCTTCTCCTGCCGGTGCGCCGACCCGGGGGGCGCCTCGCGCTGTCGGGGCACCCGGGGCGGGCGGCCCTTCTTGTGCCGGTGGCGCCCGTGCAGCGTGCTGGTCTGGCGCCGGCGGCGGACCAGTTCGCCGCGCCGGCGCAGTATCGGCAGCCGCTTGGGGTCGGCGGGCCCGTCGATGCCGACGGGCGGCACGGTGACGGTGCGGCTACCGACGTCGGGCTCGGGGGCCGACCTGACCAGCGACCGCAGCCAGCCGCGCAGTTCCTCGAAGTCCGGGCGCTCGGTCGGGTCCTGGCGCATCAGCGATTCGACCACGGGCCGCAGCGCGCCACACTCCTCGGCGTACGCCGGCGGCTCGGCGCACACCATGTCGACGAGTTCGGCCGCGCTGTCCTCGGGGTAGGGCGCGTGCCCCTGCACCGCACGGAACAGCAGGACGCCGACGGCCCACAGGTCGGCGGCCGGGCCGACGGGCGGAGCCAACCGCCAGTTCTCGTACACCGGACCGGCCTGCTCGGGCGCCCAGCGCTCGGTGACGGCGCCGACCACGACGATGCGTGCCTGCCGCGCCCGCTGGGCCGCCAGCGCGGAGTCGGGCCCGCGATAGCCCTCGCCGGCGTCCCGGGGCCCGGTCGCCGTGCCCGCTCCGGTGGCGCCGGTCGGACTCGCCCCGCCCGCCGCGTCGGCGTCGCGCGGGCCCACGGGCCGCACGCCGAAGTCCTCGTCCTCGTCCCAGAGCGGCCGGCCCTCGTCCTCGGCCCACCAGTCGGTAGGGGCCTCTCCCGTACCGACCGCTTCGGTGCCGGGCGACGGCCGGGCCGCCGCGTCCGGTGTGACACCCGGGCCCGACGGGGTGCCGGGCCCCGGCGGGGTGGCCGGGTCCGCCTCGGGCACCGCGTCGGCCGGGTTCTCGACGGCGCCGCGCGCGGCGGCCCGTGCCCCGGCGCGGTAGGCGGCGATGGCACCCGCGCGCGGCGCGCGCGTGGGTGTGGCGCGGCCCGGCTGGTCGGGTCTCTCGCCCGAGCCGTCGGCGGCGCCCGGGGCCGTGCCCGCCGGGCCCTGGTCGCGGTAGACGGGACCGGCGGGGCCGCGACGTACGACGGGGGTGGTCGCCGGGGTACCGGCGTCGGCGCCCAGCGCGTCGGCGCCCGCTCCGGGGCGGGGCGAGGGCATCGCGCCGGTGTCCACGCGCGCGGGCACGCTCTCGCGCGCTCGCGCGCGGGGCTCCTCGGCACGGGCGGGGCCCTCGTCGTCCGGGGGCGTTCGCGGGCGGGGGGCGCGCAGTGCCTCGGGCACCGGGTCGTAGCCGCACAGCGCCTCCTCCGCCGCGCCCGCCGCCAGCCCGGTGAGCATGGCGCGGCCGTCGTCGCAGACCAGCACGGTGCGGGTGGTGATGTTGCGGTGCGTCCAGCCGTGCGCGTGCAGGGCGCGCAGCGCGGTCAGGACGTCGGCGGCGACCTCGGCGGCGCGGTGCGGGGACAGCGGGCGCTCGGCGAGCAGCGCGGCCAACGGCCGGGCGGGCACCCACTCACTGACGATCCACAGGCTGCCGGCCTCGGCGAAGACGTGGAAGACCTGGTCGAGTCGGGGGTGGTCGGGCACCTGGGCGGCCGCGGTGGCCGCCTCGATGGCGCGCCGCACGGCCGGGTCGACCCGCGCCGGCCTACGCCGGGTGTCCGGCCCGCCGCCCGACCAACCGCCGCCGTACGTGTCGTGCCCGGCCCGGGCCGCCCCGTACGGAGCGCTCTCGCCGACCACTTCGGCGTCCACGACCTCGGGCAACGGCACCTGCCTGACCAGCACTTCCTGGCCGCTGTAGGTGTCGAACGCGCGGGTTTCCACGAACTCGTACTCGTCGGCGGGTGGCAGCGGCAGGCGATAGCGGTCCGCGAGGACCCGACCCGCGTAGTCGTCCACGACGCCTCCCCAGCGCGCGATGTGCTCCTTGGCTCACCGCGCGTCACCGTCATATCCGGTCTTGTTCTTCGTGCCTTACGGCTACCCCCGTCCGCGCGTTCTCACGATACGGGCCGTGGCGGCTTCGTGCCGACTGGTCCGTCGAGTCCGCCACTTCGGGGGACGCGGGCCCGATGCCGCTGGCCCCGTGGGCGGTGGTGCAACGCGCGACCCGACTGACACGTGAGGTGTGCGGGCTCCGCGCGGGCGCGGCGGGCGGGCCGTCAGCCGCGGGGGGTGAAGGTTCGCAGCGCGGTCTGGCGCAGCGTCGTGCACTCCTTCTCCGCCCAGGCGTCCTTCGCACAGGTGACCATGACGGCGTACCCCCGGTGGGCGTCGACCTTGAAGCCACGGTTGAGGACGCGCACGGTCTGGCCGCGCTGCTCGCGCTCGAAGCTCCAGTCGGCGACCGTCGGGTAGCCGCGCCAGGGCACGGTGTGGATGCCCAGGCCCCGGTAGCCCTTCATCGAGCGGGACGCGCCGGGTTCGGCGCCGCGCCACGCCTGGGCGGCGTCGGGCAGCGGCTTGGCGTTGAAGTCGACCTGCACGCGCGGGAATCCGCCGTCGGCGCTGTAGACCGCGCCGCCGCTGTAGCCCGGTATGGGCCGGCCCCGCCAGCCCTCGGGCAGCGCCATGGCGAAGTGGAACCTGCCGTCGCTGACCCGCTGGTAGCCGGCCGGCAGCCCGCCCGGCTTCGGGTTCTTCCCGCCGTCCTGCCCGGCGGGCGACGACCCGTCGGTGGTGGGTGTGTTCGCGCCGCCGTCACCGGTCGGGTCGGTGTCCGCTTCGGCGGCCTCCTGTGGGGTGCTCGAAGCGGTGGGCCGTGTGCCGGACGTACCCGCGTCGTCCTTGTCGCCCCCCCGGTTGACCGCGAAGGCCAGCACCGTGCCCAGCACGGCCAGCAGGACGACGGCCACGACGATCACCAGGGTCCGCTTGGGCACCACGTCGGTGATCGAGGCCCGTGAGGCGCCGCCGGGGGCGGTCGGCGCCCCGGGGACCACGTGCGGGCGCGGCGGTGTGGCCGCGTCCGCGCGCGCCGCGCCGTGACCGCCACCCGCGAGGCCGGTGGCGCCCCGCGCGCGGCCGGCGGGGCGGACCGGCGGCGGGGGCGGCGGTGTCGCGCGGGCGCCGGGGCGGGGCGGGGGCGCGGGGGCGGCCGGCGTGGTGGGCAGCGGCATGGTGCGGGTCGGCTCGACGACCGGGGGCCGGGCGATGACGTCGTCGGGCGCGTTGATCGCGGCCATCAGCAGCCGGCGCGCGCCGGCGTCGTCCAGCCGCCGCGTCGCGTCCTTGGCCAGCAGCCCGTAGATGACCTCCTCAAGCATGCCGGCGTTCTTCGGCGGGTCCAGCGGCTCGGTCATCACGGCCGTCAACGTCGCGATCGCCGTGCTCTTGTCGTACGGCGGGACGCCCTCGACCGCCGCGTAGAGCAGGCCGCCGAGCGACCACAGGTCGGAGGGCGGGCCCGGGCGGTGGCCACGGGCGCGCTCGGGGGCGATGTAGGAGGGGGCGCCGACCAGCATGCCGGTCGAGGTCACCGACGGGTCGCCCTCCACCTGGGCGATACCGAAGTCGGTGAGGACGACGCGGCCGTCGTCGGCGATCAGCACGTTGGACGGCTTCACGTCGCGGTGCAGGATGCCCTCGCGGTGCGCGGCGCGCAGCACGTCGAGGACGGCGAGTCCGACCTCGGCGGCCCGGCGCGGGGTGAGCGCGCCGTCGTCGCGTACGACGTCGGCCAGGGAGCGGCCCTCGATCAGCTCCATGACGATCCAGGGCCGGTCGTCCTCGTCCACGACGTCGTACACCGTGACCGCGCCGTTGTTGCGAATCCGGGCGATGGCCTTGGCCTCGCGCAACGTACGGGTGATCAGGCGGCGTTTCTCGTCCTCGTCCACGCTTGACGGAAAGCGCAGTTCCTTCACCGCGACGGTGCGGCCCAGCGTCTCGTCGCGGGCCCGCCAGACCGTGCCCATGCCGCCCCGGCCCAGGACCTCGGCGAGGCGGTACCGCCCGGCGAGGAGGCGCCCGGTCGTGCCCTGCGTCTGCTCCGCCTCCGACATGCGTCCCCTCTGCAATCAACCCACCCTGGCAGAGCGTTCATTGTCCCTCATCCGCGAACCGGGGGAAGTACCGGCCCGGCGCACCCGTGGACGCGCCCCGGTCACGAGGTGCGACGCCAGGGGGTCGTACGCAGCGGGCGCGAGGGCGATCATTTCCCGCCACTGCCAGTTCAGCGGGGGCAGTTGACGTGGCTCCGGTGCGGCGCCACGCTCGCCGTTCCGCCGCCATTCCATGGATATTCGGCCAACGTTCGGCCGGGCGTGGCCCCGCGCGCGGGAGCCGACGGGGCGGCTTCCGCGAGCGGGCGGCACCCGGGCGCGGGGCGGTCTCCCTCGGGCGCGACCGTGCCCGGACGGCGGTGTGGCCGGCCGCGGCCGGGGCGGTCGCCGCCGCTCACAGGGGGAGCACGTCCGGCGCGCCGAGCCGGGCCGCGTCCGCCGTCAGGTCGTCCGGTTGGCGCTGCGACTCGCGCTCGGCCTCCACCCGCTTCTCGTACCGCTCCACCTCGCGGTCGACCTGTGCCGCGTCCCAACCCAGGACCGGCGCCATCAGTTCGGCCGCCTCGCGGGCGCTGTGCGTGCCACGGTCGAAGGTCTCGATGGAGATACGGGTGCGCCGGGTCAGCACGTCGTCCAGGTGTCGGGCACCCTCGTGCGAGGCCGCGTAGACGATCTCGGCGCGCAGGTAGTCCTCGGCGTGCGGCAGGGGTTGGCCAAGGCGCGGGTCGGCGGCGATCATCTCCAGGAGTTCGTCGGCCAGCGAGCCGTACCGGTTCAGCAGGTGTTCGACGCGGGCCACGTGCAGGTTGGCGCGGCGGGCCAGGCGGGCGCGCGCGTTCCAGCGGGCGCGGTAGCCCTCCGCGCCGACCAGCGGCACGTCCTCGGTGACGCAGCCGGCGACGCGCTGGTCCAGCCCGTGCACGGCCTCGTCCACGGCGTCCTTGGCCATCACGCGGTACGTCGTGTACTTGCCGCCCGCGACGACGACCAGGCCCGGTACGGGGTGGGCGACGGTGTGCTCGCGCGAGAGCTTGCTGGTCGCGTCCGACTCGCCGGCCAGCAGCGGGCGCAGCCCGGCGTACACGCCTTCCACGTCGTCCCGGGTCAGCGGGGTGGCCAGGACGGAGTTGACGTGTTCGAGCAGGTAGTCGATGTCGGCGCTGGAGGCGGCCGGGTGGGCCTTGTCCAGGTCCCAGTCGGTGTCCGTGGTGCCGATGATCCAGTGCCGGCCCCAGGGGATGACGAACAGCACGCTCTTCTCGGTGCGCAGGATCAGTCCGGTGGTGGAGTGGATACGGTCCTTGGGCACGACCAGGTGGATGCCCTTGGAGGCGCGGACGTGGAACTGGCCGCGCTCGCCGATCATCGCCTGGGTGTCGTCCGTCCAGACCCCGGTGGCGTTGACGACCTGCCGGGCGCGCACCTCGAACTCGCCGCCCTGCTCCAGATCGGCCACCCGCGCGCCGACCACGCGCTCACCCTCGCGCAGGAAGCCGACGACGCGGGCGCGGTTGGCCACCGTCGCGCCGTAGGAGGCGGCGGTGCGCACCAGGGCGGTCACGAAGCGGGCGTCGTCCATCTGCGCGTCGTAGTACTGCAACGCGCCCACCAGCGCGTCCTTGCGTAGACAGGGCGCGACCCGCAGGGCCCGGCCGCGCGTGAGGTGGCGGTGGACGGGCAGGCCACGGCCGTGCCCGGAGGAGACGGACATGGCGTCGTAGAGGGCCACGCCCGAGCCCGCGTACCAGCGCTCCCAGCCCTTGTGCTGGAGGGGGTAGAGGAACGGCACCGGCTTGACCAGGTGGGGCGCGAGTCGCTCCAGGAGCAGCCCGCGTTCCTTCAGCGCCTCGCGGACGAGGGCGAAGTCGAGCATCTCCAGGTACCGCAGCCCGCCGTGGATCAGCTTGCTGGACCGGCTGGAGGTGCCCGCCGCCCAGTCCCGCGCCTCGACGAGCCCGGTCGCCAGGCCACGGGTCGCGGCGTCGAGCGCGGTGCCGGCGCCGACCACGCCGGCGCCGATGACCAGCACGTCCAGCTCCTGCCCCGCCATCTGGGCGAGCGCCGTGGCGCGCTCCGCCGGTCCCAGGGTCGCTGTCCTCACCACTGCCTCCCACTGTGATCGGGGTCCCGCTCACTTCTGCACGATTTTGACCGCTCGGGTCGCGGCCAGCCAGCCTGCGCCACCGCGGCGGCCACCTGCGCCACCCGGGTGACCAGCGCCGCCCACCACCCACCGGGCACCCGCGCCTCCCGCCTACCCCGTACCCCGTGGCGCACCCGTCCGGCCCGCGCCCGCGCGCCCACGGCCGGGGGCGACACCCGGCGCGGGCCGCGCCCCACCTGAGCCGCCTCGCGGGGGTGGTCGACCGTTCGCGAGCGGCCGACAGCCGCCGTCCCGGCGGTGCGGCCCGCGACCGGCGTCCGGTCGGCCAGCGGCCCGCCGCTCGCCGCTCAATCCGCACCATGGGTCATATTTCCGCTTAGTCTGAATTCGCGCCATCCGGAATCGCCCTGGAAGGACGGCACCCATGCGCGCCGATCTCGCCGTCATCGGCCTCGGCCACCTCGGCCTCCCGCTCGCCCAGGCCGCGACCGCCGCCCGCGTCCACACCATCGGTTACGACCCCGACCCGCACCCCGTCGCCGAACTCGCCGCCGGCCGCGTGCCCGACGGTCGCGCGGGCGCCGGCGCGACCCCGCCGGAGGGCGGGGCCGGCCCCCCGTCCCCGGCCGACCTGCGCCGCATGCTGGCCGCCGGCTTCCGGGCCACCACCGACCCGGCCGTCCTGGGCCACGTCCGCACGGCCGTCATCTGCGCGCCCACCCCGCTCGGCGCGGACCGCGGCCTGGACCTGTCCGCGCTGGCCACCGTCGCCCGCACCCTGGCCGGCCGACTGCGCCCGCACACCACGGTCCTGCTGGAGTCCACCGTCCACCCCGGCACCACCGAGGAGTTCCTGCGGCCGATCCTTGAGGACGGCTCGGGGCTGCGCGCGGGCCGCGACTTCCACCTCGCCTACTCCCCCAGCCGGGTGGACCCCGGCAACCGCGCCTACGGGTACGCCAACACCCCCAAGGTCATCGGCGGCCTCACCGCGGCCTGCACGGAGGCCGCGGCCACCTTCTACGGACGGATCGTGGACCGGGTGGTGCGCGCCCGCGGGCCGCGCGAGGCGGAGGCGGTCAAGGTCCTGGAGAGCAACTACCGGCACGTCAACATCGCGCTCGCCAACGAGATGGCCATCTTCTGCCACGACGTGGGCGTCGACCTGTGGGACGTGGTGCGCTGCGCGGAGACCAAGCCGTTCGGCTTCCAGGCGTTCCGCCCCGGGCCCGGCGTCGGCGGCCCCGGCGTCCCCCTGGACCCGGGCCACCTCGCCTACCAGGGCCGCACCCTGGGCTACCCGCTGCGGATGGTCGAGCTGGCACAGGAGGTCAACGGCCGCATGCCGCGCTACGTCACCCAGCGCTGCGCGACCCTGCTCAACGAACACGGCAAGTCGGCGCGCGGCGCCCGGGTGCTGCTGCTCGGCGTCACCTACAAGCCCGACGTCGCCGACCAGGCCAGCGCCCCCGCCCGCGAGATCGCCTCCCGCCTGATGGAACTGGGCGCGCAGCTCACCTTCCACGACCCGTACGTGCCCCACTGGCGCGCGCTCGGCCGCCCGGTGCCGCGCGCGGAGTCGCCGTACGAGGCGGCGGCCGACGCCGACCTGACCGTCCTGCTCCAGCATCACCGCGCCTACGACCTCCAGGGCCTGGCCGCCAAGGCCCAGCTCCTCCTGGACACCCGTGGCGCCAGCCCGGCCGGCGCGGCCCACCGCCTCTGACCCCCGCGACGGGCCCCGGCCCACGACGCGCCCCGGGCCGGCGAGCGAGCGGACAGCGCCACCCGTGCGGTACGTACCGCCGTGAGACCGCTGACATAACGGTCACCACCGCGCACTTTCCCTCTATCGTGATCGCATCCCGTACACCCCTGACGCCCCGCACGCCCCGTACACCCCACGACCCCTTCGGGCGGACCGATGCCGCGACTGAGCGGGCGCCGGCTGGCCGCGTACGCGGAGGAGCGGTTCCTGGCCCTGGCCCGGTCCCCTCGCCGCGACCCGCTGCTGGCCGCCGCCGCCGCGGCCTTCGTCATCCCCTCGACGCTGCTCGGCCCGGACCTCGGGCTGGTCCGCGAGCTCTGGCTCACCCTGCTGATCGCGCTCGCGGGCACCGCCGCCATCGTCGTCCGCCGCGCGCACCCGGTCGCCTTCACGGGCGCGGCCAGCGTCGCCTTCCTCGCCAGCGGCCAGCACCTGCCGCTGTACGTGGCCACCTACACCGCCGTACGCCACCGCCGCCCCTGGCTGGCCCTGGCCACCATCGCGGTACCCGTCGCCGCCTGGAGCACCAGCCGCGCCCTGGACGGCGCGGACCTCTTCGAACAGCGACCGGTCCTCAGCGAACTCGGCGAACTCGTCTTCCCCGCCCTGCTCGGCCTCGCCGTACGCGCCCAACGCGCCGCCGAACGCTCCCGGCGCGCCCGGTGGGAGAGCGAGCGCCGGGCCAGCGAGCTCGACGAGCGCACCCGGATCAGCGCGCTGGTCCACGACGGGGTGGGCCACCGGATCAGCCTGATGTCGATCCAGGCCGCGTCCATCGAGGTCCAGCACGGCACGGACGAACGCACCCGACGCAAGTGCTGGGCCATCTCGGACGCGGCGGCCGAGGCGATGGAGGAGCTGCGCGTGGCCCTGGAGATGCTGCGCCGCCCGGCCGCCGTGGCCCGGACGAACGAGCCCCTGCTGGACGAGCTGGAACCGCTGCTCCGCACCTACCGGGCCCACGGCATGCCACTGGAGGTGACCGTCTCGGCCGCCGCCCACGACGCCCCCGAACCGGCGCAGCGGCTGTGCTCCCGGGTCCTGCGCGAGGGACTCAACAACGCCGCCCGGCACGCCCGTGGCGCCGCCACCCGGCTCCGCGTCACGCGCGAGGGCGCCACGTTGCGCGCCACCGTCGACAACGACCCGCCGCCCGAGCCCCGGCACGCGCTGCCCGGCACCGGCCAGGGCCTGACCGCGCTGACACAGGCACTGGCCCGCGCCGGTGGCACGCTGCGCGCGGAACCCACCCCCGAGGGCGGCTTCCGCCTCAGCGCCGAACTCCCGCTCACCGAGGCCCCCGACTAGAGCGGCCCGCGCTCTCCGGACACCCCGGGCGCTGGCGCGGGGGCCACCACCGGCGCGCCGGCCCCCGCGCCGCCCGCGCCCCGACGACCCGCGCCCCGAGGGCCCGGAGCGCGACCGCTCGGCGCCCGACCGCCTGGAACCCGACCGTCCGGCCCCGGGGTCGGGCGGACCGGACGGCCCTGCCCCCCGCCGCTCAGACCCGGGCCATCTGCATCAGGCGCTGCGGCTGCGCGTCCAGCACCTTGCGCAGCGCGTCGAAGTCCTCCACACACCGCCCGGTGCCCACCGCCACGCAGTCCAGCGGGTCGTCGGCGACCAGCACCGGGATGTCCAGCTCCTGGCTGAGCCTGGTGTCGAGCCCGCGCAGCAGCGCCCCGCCGCCGGTGAGCACCACGCCCCGGTCCATGATGTCGCCGGCCAGCTCCGGCGGCGTCTCGTCCAGCGTCTGCCGCACCGCGCCCACGATCGCCTCGACCGGCTCGGAGAGCGCGTGCCGCACCTCCTCCGCCGTCAGCTCCAGCGTCTTGGGCAGGCCGCTGGCGTGGTCCCGGCCGCGCACCGTACAGCGCTCCGGCGGCAGCAGCGCCTGGGTGCGCTCGGCGTCCGGCTCCGCGTCCTCGGCGCCGGCCGCGCCGGCCCCGGGCAGCTCGACGTCCGTGCCGGCCGCCTCGGCGAGCGCCTCCAGGGCCCGCGCCGACCAGTAGCCGGTGGGTGCCGCCGAACCGACGGCCATCTTGACGTGCTCGGCCGTGCGCTCGCCGAGCGCCATGGAGTGGGCCTTCTTGACGTACGAGGTGATCGCCGCGTCCATCGCGTCGCCCGCCGTGCGGACCGAGCGCGCGGTGACGATGCCGCCCATCGAGATCACGGCGACCTCGGTAGTGCCGCCGCCGATGTCCACGATCATGCTGCCGGTGGGCTCGCCGACCGGCAGCCCGGCGCCGATCGCGGCGGCCATCGGCTCCTCCACCAGGTGCACCTGACGCACCCCGGCCTGCGACGCGGCCTCGATCACCGCGCGCCGCTCGACGCCGGTGATCCCGGAGGGCACGCACACCACGACCCGGGGCCGGGAGAACCTGCGCCCGCCGCTGACCTTCTTGATGAAGTGCCGGAGCATCCGCTCGGCTATCTCGAAGTCGGCGATGACCCCGTCCCGCAGGGGGCGCACGGCCACGATGTTGGACGGCGTGCGGCCGATGGTGCGCTTGGCCTCCGACCCCACCGACAACACCGTGCCGTCCACCGCGTTGACGGCCACGACCGACGGCTCGTTGAGCACGATCCCCTTGCCCCGCACGTACACCAACGTGTTCGCGGTGCCGAGGTCGATACCCATGTCACGTCCGCTGAACGACTTAGTTTGCGCCATAAGATGAATTATTCCCTATGCCGGATTCTTATCTCGGCTTAACGCCCGCCAGACGGTGCCGCCCCGGCGCGCGATCGGCGCGCGGAGCCCCGCCCCGCCCTGGGCGCACAGGCGGTCGCACGGCGTGCATGCCCTCCACCATCTCTTCACGGCCGACAGCGCCGAATGGGCACATAGCGGACTGGGTTGTCTCGGCCACGTCCCAGCCGTGTCACGGACAACTCCTCAGCTTGTCTGACGGTCCGGCCTAGCTGTTAGTTTGTGGCTCGAAAATCACCCACCGCACTCCACCCTTTTCCATCCCCGGAGCGCGGTCGAACACACCTTCATCCCCGGGGGATCACATGAGCCAGCCCTGGCAGCAGCCACAGCAGCCCCAGCAACCCCAGCAGCCAGGCGGGTACCCACAGCAACCGGGCGGCTACGGCTACCCGCAGCAGCCCCACCCGGGTGGTCAGCCCCAGCAGCCTCAGTACGGCGGTGGTTTCCCGCCACCCGCACCCGCCCCCGCACGGGGCAACACGGGCCTCGCCATCCTGGCCGGTGTCGGTGTCGCCCTCGTCGGCGCGCTGCTCTACGCCTTCCTGCTGAGTGCCCTGGCGGACACGGACAGCATGGAGCCGGAGATCACCAAGTTCGCCTACGCGGGCGTGGCGCTCGGCGGTCTCGTCGGCTTCGTCGTCGCCAAGCTGGGCGGGCGCAACCAGGGCCTGTGGGTCGTGGGCGCCGTCCTCGCCCTGGGTGCCATCTTCCTCGGCGAGCTGTACGGCTACGCGCTGATCACCGCCGACTGGATGGAGAACAACGAGAAGCAGTTCGCCTCCGTCGGCGTCGAGACGCTGTCGGCGAACGAGATCTTCTTCAGCCACTTCAACGACCCGCTGATCGACGTACCGGGTGCCGAGGGTCTCTTCGGCATCTGGAAGGAAGACGCCAACGCCATGACGTACATCTTCATGGCCCTGTCGCCGGTCGCCGCGTTCGGTACGGCCTACCGTCTCGGCAACCGCTGAGCCACGGGCCCACACCCACGCGCCCACGCCGCGCCCCGCCGGAACCATCCGGCGGGGCGCGGCGCGTTCTCGGCCACCCGCCCGCCCGGCTCCTACGCGCGAGCCGCGCCCACGGGCCCGCGCACCGCGAGCCGCCCGTACGTCGCACGTCCCACGCCGGGCCGACGCGCCCCCCGCCCGGTCCCCGACGCCCGGGGCCCCGCCGCGCACCGACCCCACGCGCCACGGCCTCGCACACAGGACCCACGCAGGACCCACGCACATCGGCCCGCACCCCCACGGGGTACGGGCCGATCGAACGCCTGGGCCGGCCCCCGGTCAGGGGGACGGCCGCGTCAGCGCGAGGTCACCGCTGGTCGTGCTGGGACGGCGCGACCGTCACCTCGACCCGCTGGAACTCCTTGAGCTCCGAGTAGCCGGTGGTGGCCATCGCGCGGCGCAGCGCGCCGAAGAAGTTCATCGAACCGTCGGGCGTGTGCGAGGGGCCGAGCAGGACCTCCTCGGTGGTGCCGACCGCGCCGAGGTTCATCCGCTTGCCGCGCGGCACGTCCTCGTGGACGGCCTCCATGCCCCAGTGGTGGCCCCGGCCCGGCGCGTCGGTGGCGCGCGCCAGCGGGGAACCCATCATCACGGCGTCGGCGCCACAGGCGATGGCCTTGGGCAGGTCGCCGGACCAGCCGACCCCGCCGTCAGCGATGACGTGCACGTACCGGCCACCCGACTCGTCCATGTAGTCGCGGCGCGCAGCGGCGACGTCGGCCACCGCGGTGGCCATGGGGACCTGGATGCCCAGCACGTTGCGCGTGGTGTGCGCGGCGCCGCCACCGAAGCCGACCAGGACACCCGCGGCGCCGGTGCGCATCAGGTGCAGGGCGGCGGTGTAGGTGGCGCAGCCGCCGACGATGACCGGCACGTCGAGCTCGTAGATGAACTGCTTGAGGTTCAGCGGCTCGGCGGCGCCGGAGACGTGCTCGGCCGAGACGGTGGTGCCACGGATCACGAAGATGTCCACGCCCGCGTCCACCACGGCCTTGGAGAACTGCGCGGTGCGCTGCGGGGAGAGCGCGGCGGCGGTCACCACGCCGGAGTCCCGCACCTCCTTGATGCGCTGCCCGATCAGCTCTTCCTTGATCGGGGCCTGGTAGATCTCCTGGAGCCGGCGCGTCGCGGTGCGCTCGTCCAGCTCGGCGATCTCCGCGAGCAGCGACTCGGGGTCCTCGTACCGGGTCCACAGCCCTTCGAGGTTGAGCACACCGAGCCCGCCCAGCTCTCCTATCCGGATCGCGGTCCGCGGCGAGACGACGGAGTCCATCGGCGCGGCCAGGAACGGCAGGTCAAAGCGGTAGGCGTCGATCTGCCAGGCGATCGAGACCTCCTTGGGGTCCCGGGTGCGACGACTCGGCACGATGGCGATGTCGTCGAACGCGTACGCCCTGCGTCCGCGCTTGCCGCGGCCGATCTCGATCTCAGTCACTGTGTGGCCCTTCCTACGGATTACGCCCCCAGTATCCCCGACCGGGGGCACTGGGGGCGCACGGGATGTTCAAGGGCGCACCGCGCACGGCGCGCGCTCACTCCTCGACGAGCACCTGCGTGAAGTCCACGGCATGGACGACGAGCACCAACAACAGGCCGTCGCTGACCAGGTACTCGATGCCGATGTTCGGCGTCAGCGCCAGCGATCGAGTGGCCTCGTCGCCGGAGATGGGCACCGAGATCTTCGGTCGCGGGTCCTGTGCCAACACCGACAGGCCGCGCTCCAGCAGCGCCCGGCGATCACGCGGAAGCTCATCGCGCACCCGGGCCGCCTCCTCGGTGAACTTCACCGCGTACAGCATCGGACCCCCTTCGGCCGGCGCGGACGAGCGTAGCGGCTACCGGCCCGCCCGGACACCGAAACGGCCGGGGCCCGACCGGCCCGGCCGTCGGGGGCCGGGCCGGTCGAGCCCGTGGCGCTGAGCGGGACCGTCGCGAGGTGGGCGGTCAGCGGCGCGAGTAGTTCGGCGCCTCGCTGGTCATCTGGATGTCGTGCGGGTGGCTCTCCTTGAGGCCCGCGGCGGTGATCCGCACGAAGCGGCCCTTGTCCTTGAGCTCGGCGACGTCGGCGGAGCCGACGTATCCCATGGACGCGCGCAGGCCACCGACGAGCTGGTGGGCCACCGAGGCGAGCGGGCCGCGATAGGGGACCTGGCCCTCGATGCCCTCGGGGACCAGCTTGTCCTCGGAGAGCACGTTGTCCTGGAAGTAGCGGTCCTTGGAGAAGGAACGGGCCTGGCCACGGGACTGCATGGCGCCCAGCGAGCCCATGCCCCGGTAGGACTTGAACTGCTTGCCGTTGATGAAGACCATCTCGCCGGGCGACTCCTCGCAGCCGGCGAGCAGGCTGCCCAGCATGACGGTGTCAGCGCCGGCCGCGATCGCCTTGGCGATGTCGCCGGAGTACTGCAGGCCGCCGTCGCCGATCAGCGGCACACCCGCCGCGTGACAGGCACGGGCCGCCTCGTAGATCGCCGTCACCTGCGGGACGCCGATGCCGGCCACCACGCGCGTGGTGCAGATCGAGCCCGGGCCGACGCCGACCTTCACGCCGTCCACGCCGGAGTCGATCAACGCCTGGGCGCCGTCGCGGGTCGCGACGTTGCCGCCGACGACGTCCACGTGGACGTTCGACTTGATCTTGGCGATCATGTCGAGGATGCCGCGGCTGTGCCCGTGCGCGCTGTCCACGACGAGGAAGTCGGCCCCGGCCTCGACCAGCGCCTGCGCGCGGTCGAACGCCTCGTCGCCCACGCCCACCGCCGCGCCGACGACCAGCCGGCCCTCGGCGTCCTTGGCCGCGTGCGGGTACTGCTCGGCCTTGACGAAGTCCTTGACCGTGATCAGGCCCTTGAGCACACCCGCGTCGTCCACCAGCGGCAGCTTCTCGATCTTGTGGCGGCGCAGGAGCTGCATCGCGTCCTCGCCGGAGATGCCCACCCGGCCGGTGACCAGCGGCATCGGCGTCATGACCTCGCGCACCTGACGGCTGCGGTCCAGCTCGAAGGCCATGTCCCGGTTGGTGACGATGCCGAGCAGCTTGCCCGCCTCGTCGGTGACCGGCACGCCGCTGATGCGGAACTTCGCGCAGAGCGCGTCGGCCGTGTGCAGCGAGGCGTCCGGGCGGACCGTGATCGGGTCGGTGACCATGCCGGACTCGGACCGCTTGACCAGGTCGACCTGGTTGGCCTGGTCCTCGATGGAGAGGTTGCGGTGCAGGACGCCCGCGCCACCCTGGCGGGCCATCGCGATCGCCATCCGCGACTCGGTGACCTTGTCCATCGCGGCGGACAGCAGCGGAATGTTGACCCGTACGTTGCGCGAGATCCGGGACGAGGTGTCCACCGCGTTCGGCAGCACCTCGGAGGCGCCCGGCAGCAGCAACACGTCGTCGTACGTCAGCCCGAGCATCGCGAACTTCTCAGGCACTCCGTCGACGTTGTCAGTCATGACACCCTTCCAGATGGTCTTGCCTTGGCGCGGACTCCCATGCTAACGGCCTCGGCGACCCCAACATTCCGTCCGCCGGCCACCCGGACGCCACATTCCTCATAGGGGCCGGTCAGCCCGGATCGCGTCGGACGTTCGTCCCCCGCTCCACCCGGTCCAAGCGCCCCCGGACCCGGGCCGACGGTCCCGGCCCGACCGGTCGGCGCGCCGGCCCGGCCGGGCCGGGAGAGCGTGGGGGCGGCGCGGTGGGGCGCGGACCGAAGCGGGCCCGGGCGAGTCCCGGGCGGCCAGGTGTGACGCGAGCCGAACGGGGGCGGGAGGTCGGGCGGGGGCGGGAACGTCGGGCGCGGGCCTACTGCTCGGCCAGGGCCCGCAGTCTGCTGAGCGCGCGGTGCTGGGCGACGCGGACCGCGCCCGGCGACATGCCGAGCACCTGCCCGGTCTCCTCCGCGGTCAGCCCGACCGCGACGCGCAACAGCACCAGCTCGCGCTGGTGCTCGGGGAGGTTGGCGAGCAGCTTCTTCGCCCAGGCGGCGTCGCTGCTGAGCAGGGCCCGCTCCTCGGGGCCCAGCGAGTCGTCCGGCTGCTCGGGCATCTCGTCGGAGGGCACGGCCGTGCTGCCGGGGCGGCGCATCGCGGCCCGCTGGAGGTCGGCCACCTTGTGCGCGGCGATCGCGACGACGAACGCCTCGAAGGGCTTGCCGGTGTCGCGGTAGCGGGGCAGGGCGCAGAGCACCGCGAGGCACACTTCCTGCGCCAGGTCGTCCACGAAGTGCCGGGCGTCGCCGGGCAGCCGGGACAGTCGCGTGCGGCAGTACCGCAGGGCGAGTGGGTGCACGAGGGCGAGGAGGTCGTGGGTGGCCCGATCGTCGCCCGTGGTGGCGCGTCGGACGAGAGCTCCGATCTCACCAGGTCCCGCGGCCACAGCCGACCCGGGCTTCTCGTCGTCACGCATCGGTCCATGGTGCCTTGGCGCCGCGGTTTCCGTGGCACCGCGCCCGTGGTTGTACGTCGAAGCGTTATAAGCGGGAGCGTTCGCACTCATCTCGCGCGCCCTCCCCTCACGCCTACCCAAGCCGTCCCCGAGGAACTCCATGCCTCAAGGATGCGGCAGCGCGAGCGGAACTGACACAAGCGGCAGCCACATCCGCGGCGCCAGAGCCCGCGCGGTCGCCCGCGATCCCGGGCTCTTCGCTGGTCACGCGCCCGCGACAGAGGCTGCATGACCCACTCAAATCGGTTCCGGAGGCCCCCGTTCCCGCCACCGCCCCCGCCCACCGCACGGCGGACGGGGAGCGTCTCGCCATCACCACACCTCGCGAGGTGACGCCCACGGTCAGCGGCACCGTCGGCGTCATCCACCCAGCGAGCGGGAGGCAGGCGATCCATGGCGGGCGGTCCCTAGCGGACCAGACCCCAGCGGAACCCGAGCGCCACGGCGTGAGCGCGGTCCGAGGCGCCGAGCTTCTTGAACAGCCGCCTCGCGTGCGTCTTGACCGTGTCCTCGGAGAGGAAGAGCTCACGACCGATCTCGGCGTTCGAGCGGCCGTGACTCATGCCCTCCAGCACCTGGATCTCACGCGCGGTGAGCGTGGGCGCCGCGCCCATCTCGGCCGAGCGCAGCCGGCGCGGGGCGAGCCGCCAGGTCGGGTCGGCCAACGCCTGGGTCACCGTGGCCCGCAGCTCGGCGCGCGAGGCGTCCTTGTGCAGGTATCCACGAGCACCCGCGGCGACCGCGAGGGCCACGCCGTCCAGGTCCTCGGCGACCGTGAGCATGATGATGCGGGCACCGGGGTCTGCGGACAGCAGGCGGCGCACGGTCTCCACGCCACCGAGCCCCGGCATCCGTACGTCCATAAGAATCAGGTCCGACCGGTCGGCGCCCCAGCGGCGGAGGACTTCCTCGCCGTTGGCCGCGGTCGTCACGCGCTCGACGCCGGGCACGGTCGCCACCGCGCGGCGCAGCGCCTCTCGGGCAAGCGGGGAGTCGTCGCAGACGAGGACGGACGTCATGGCCGCCCCCCGGAGCTGATGCGCGTCACCTTGAGCCTCCAGGCTGGGTACGTTTCGTCACCTGAGCGGTCGATCCGTCGGACATCTGCCCGAACGCTTCATTCATCAACCGCCCTGCACTCTCAACGACGGTCACCCGAAAGAGTTACGGGCCGAGAGACCCCCCTTCGGCACGCTGCGTGAGGGGAGGGACACGTTCCGGCCCACGCCCCGCCGGCCGCACCTTCTCTCGAATCCTTTGCCCTATTTGGTGGCTTTTACTTCATTTCGGCAGCGTCTATGACTAGATTCGCAATGAGTCATATTTACATCTGCTTACACAGAAGATGTACGACCACGCCACACCCCGTCCGCATCGGAACGCCAGCAAAGGGGATAGCAATGGCAGATTTCTCCCGCCTTCCCGGACCCAACGCCGACCTGTGGGACTGGCAGTTGCTGGCCGCGTGCCGGGGGGTCGACAGCTCGCTCTTCTTCCACCCCGAGGGCGAGCGCGGCGCGGCGCGCAGCGCGCGCGAGACCTCGGCCAAGGAAGTCTGCATGCGCTGCCCGGTACGCGCCGAGTGCGCGGCCCACGCCCTCGCGGTGCGCGAGCCCTACGGCGTGTGGGGCGGCCTGACCGAGGACGAGCGCGAGGAGCTGATGGGCCGCGCCCGGCACCGCGTCATCGCCGCGTCGAGCACGTCGACCAACTGACGCCTCCCCCGCCCCCGCTCAGCAGAAACGTTTCCCCTCCTGACTCGGCCGCAGTGAGCCTCCCCGCACCCACGGCCGCGCCGCAACTCCCCCCGTGCCGCATGAGCTGGCCGCCGCGCCCGGCCGCGGCATTCCACCCGATCGGCGGAGCGCGGCGGGAGCGATGTGTGGCGCGCGGGACGCACCGGCCGGCGCCCCGGGCTCCGGGCCGGTCGGCGCGAGCGGGCCACGCCGGGCGGGCGGGCCGCGAGGGCGGGCGGGTCAGTGCGTGGCGTGGTCGGGGACGAGGCGGGTGGACGGGGTTCCGGCGGGGATGGGCTCGGTGGGCGCGGTGCCGGCGCGGGCGGGCTCGGGGGTGTGGGCGGGCGGGCCGTCGGGGGTGCTGGTCGGGGGGCCGTCCAGGGGGGCGGCGCGTTGCGCGGGGTAGCGCGCCGCGCGCCCGGCGGCCAGCTCCAGCCGGTCCAGCGTGGCGGCCACGGCAGGGACGCGGACCAGGTCGGGCAGCGTGAGCGCGACCACCTCGCGGTGCACGGCGGGCTCGACGCGTACCGTCCGCACGCCCGTGGTCCGTACCGACTCCAGGGCCAGTTCGGGCAGCACCGCGACGCCCAGGCCCGCGCCGACCAGGCCGACCACGGCCGGGTAGTCGTCGGTGGCGAAGTCGATACGGGGGGTGAAGCCGGCCTCCTCGCAGACCTCGACCAGGTGGCGGCGGCAGCGGGGGCAGCCCGCGATCCACGGCTCCGCGGCCAGGTCGCCGATCCCGACCACCTGGGCCTCGGCGAAGCGGTGGCCCTCGGGGACCAGGCCGACCAGCCGGTCGGTCAGCAGCGGCCGGACCGCCAGGTCACTCCACTCCGCGGCGGTCCCCGGGTCGGCGCCGTGGACCCCCGGGTAGCGGAAGGCCAGCGCGATCTCGCAGTCGCCGGACCGCAGCAGCTCGACCGAGCGCGGCGGCTCGGCGTCCACGAGCGAGACCTCGGTGCCGGGGTGGGCGGCGCGCAGCGCGGCCAACGCGGTCGGCACCAGCGCGGAGCTGCCGCTGGGGAAGGACACCAGCCGCACCCGTCCCGCGCGCAGCCCGGCGATCGCGGCCACCTCCTCCTCGGCGGCGGTCAGTCCGGCCAGGATGCCCACCGCGTGCCGCAGCAGGGCGCGGCCCGCCTCGGTCAGTCGGATCTCGCGCCCGGCGCGCACCAGCAGCGCGGTGCCCGCCGCCGCTTCCAGGGCCTTCATCTGCTGGCTGACGGCTGGTTGCGTACAGCCCAGGTCTCGTGCGGCGGCGGAGTAGGAGCCGGTGGCGTCGACCGCGCGCAGGACTCGGAGGTGACGGGCCTCGATCATGCTTCGAGCATAAGGGACCCTTGGGGGGAAAGGCGAAAATTCGCTCGACGCTTTGAGGGGCCTCGCCTAGCGTGCGCGTATGCGCCTTCTCTCCCTCAACGTCGGTCGCCCCGAGCGTTCCGCGCACACCGACGCCGACCACACCGGCATCGACAAGCGGCCGGTCGCCGGACCGGTGTGGGTCAGCGCGCCCGGCCCCAGCGGGGTGGGGGCCAGCGGGCTGGCCGGGGACGCCGTGTGCGACCTGCGCCATCACGGGGGCGACGACCAGGCGGTGTACGCGTACGCGCGCGAGGACCTCGACGGGTGGGAGGGCGAGCTGGGGCGCGAGCTGCGCTGTGGCGTCTTCGGCGAGAACCTCACCACCAGCGGGCTCGACGTCAACGGGGCGCTGATCGGCGAGCGCTGGCGGATCGGGCGTTCGCTGCTACTGGAGGTGACCTCGCCGCGTACGCCGTGCCGTACGTTCGCGGGCTTCCTCGGCGAGCGGCAGTGGGTCAAGCGGTTCACGCGGGCCGGGCTGCCCGGGGCGTACCTGCGGGTGATCGAGCCCGGCGAGATCAGCGCCGGGGACCCCGTCGAGATCGCCCACCGCCCCGCGCACGAGGTGACCGTCGCGTTCGTGTTCCGGGCGAACAGCGGCGAACCCGAGCTGTGGCCCCGGGTGTTGGCGGCCGGTCGGGCGCTGCATCCGGAGGCGTACGAGAAGGCGCTGCGGCGGGCGAGCGGTGGCGCGCGGCGCGCCGGTGCCTAGGGTCTGGCGCTCGAAGGCGGTGGCGGCGCGCGGGCGCGACGCGGAGGTGCGGGTGGGCCGGATCGCCGAGGCGCGGGCGGCGTGGCGCGCGCGGGGCGGTGGTGGTGGGTGGGTGGTCACCGCTCGTGCGCGGGGGGTCGCCGGATAGCGTTCCCCCATGACGACTGCACTGATCACGGGAGCGACGGCGGGCATCGGCGCGGCGTTCGCGCGGCGGCTGGCCGCGCAGGGCACCGCACAGGCCAGCGGGCACGGCGCCGGGTACAACCTGGTGCTGGTGGCGCGGGACGCGGGGCGGCTGCGGGAGCAGGCGACGGAGCTGCACGACCGGCACGGCGTGGAGGTCGAGGTGCTCTCGGCCGACCTGTCGAAGGACGCGGGGATCGCGGCCGTCGAGGAGCGGCTCGGGGACCGCAAGCGGCCGATCGACCTGCTGGTGAACAACGCCGGGTTCGGCAACAAGGGCCAGTTCCTCGACGTCCCGGTGGCGGACGAACTGACGATGTTGAAGGTGCACTGCGAGGCCGTGTTGCGGCTGACCACGGCGGCCGTGGTGCCGATGCGGGAGCGGGGGCGCGGCGGGGTGGTGAACGTGGCGTCGGTCGCGGCGTTCGTACCGCGCGGCACCTACGGCGCGAGCAAGGCGTGGGTCGTGCAGTTCACCCAGGGCGCGGCGCGCGACCTGGGCGAGGCGGGGGTGCGGCTGATGGCGCTGTGCCCGGGGTTCGTGCGGACGGAGTTCCACCAGCGGGCCGGGATGGACACCGGCAACATTCCCGACTGGCTGTGGCTGGACGCGGACCGGCTGGTGGAGGCGGCGCTGAAGGACCTGGCGCGCGGCAGGTCGCTGTCGGTCCCCGACCCGCGCTACAAGGCCCTGACCGGACTGGCCAGGTTCGCCCCGCGCGGCGCGCTGGCCCGCGTGTCCACCAGGACCGGCCGCCGGTACGGGCCGCGCTGAGATCGCGCGGGCAGCCCAACACGGCCGTCACGCGGGCGAGTTGGGCAGCGCGTATGCGGCCGGACGCGGCTGGACACGGCTGGATGCGGTCGCCCGGCTCGGGCGCCTCCGCCCGCCCCCGTCCCGTCCGCCTCGCGCCCCGCCCGCCCCAGGCGCGCGCTCCAGCGGTTTTCCGGCGCGAGCGTCCCCGCCGCGCCCCGCCCTCCCCTCGCCCGTCCACGCCGCCGCCGAGCGGTCCGTCGCGGAGCGGCCCCCTCACGAGCACCCCTCGCACCCGGGGCGAATCCGACGCTGCGGGATGTCAGGGACATGTCCGACGTGGGGTCAGGGGCGGTGGCGGACCGGGCGCCGCGCGTACGAGCACCACGCGTACGGGAACCACGCGGCTCGTGGCGGCGGAGGAACCGGCGGGGGCGGGGGGCGACTCGACGCGTGCGAGTGGCGTCCGGGCGGCGGCCGGGCGGACGGCCGGGTGAGGGGGCCATCGGGCGGGCCCGCCCGATGGCCCCGCCGGGTGGCGCGGGCGCGGGGTGTCGT
>NZ_JBHVJC010000055.1:0-41986 GCF_042799315.1 Streptomyces sp. NPDC057702
CTCCCTTCGTTTGCCGCCCGGTGGTGCAGCAGACCGAGTCCAGCGCGCGCCGTAATCTCGTCGGGGGGCGGCGGTGCGGCGCGCGCCCCCCCCGCCCCGGGGGGGGACCCGCGGGGGCGGCCGCGGGGGGGGGGGCGGCGCGGCGCCGCCCCACGGCCCGTGCCCGCCAGTGCCGTGGGCCCCGCACTGCGACCCCCTCCGGGCTTGCCAGGCCACGGCGCGGGCCGGCGACCGCGCGAGCGGCCACCGAGGCCCCCGTCTCTCGTGGCCGCCGGCCCTCGTGGTCACCGACTCCCCCACCCGCCCCTTCTCTCTCTTCTTCCGCTCCCCCGCCCGGTGACCGTCGGTCGCCGCGGCGCGCTCCATCCGAAAGGACCCCAGATGACTCCGACCCTGCGCACCGCGCGCATCGTGCTCGCCCCCTACCGCCCCGAGGACGAGGACGCCTTCGTCGGCCTGCTGCGCGACGAGGAGGTGTGCCGCTGGATGGGTCAGGAACGGTCTCCCGAGGCGGATCTCCGGGCCGCGTTCCGGGTGATCGTGAACGAGATCTACCCCGAGAACCGGTTCGATCTGTGGGCCCTGTGGGTGGAGGGCGCCTACGTGGGCCACGCGGAGATCAAGAAGACCGGCAACGTCGACGGCTACGAGGTCATCGCCGCCTTCGTGCGCGACAGTTGGGGCAAGGGGCTGGGCTCCGAACTCGCCAGGGAGCTGATCCGCTACGCCGCCGAGACGCTCCGGGTCGACCGGGTCTACGGCATGGTGGGCGCGGAGAACACGGCGAGCCTGGCGCTGTGCGCGCGGCTGGGCTTCACGTTCGTCCGCGACGTGGTGGGCGACGACGGCTCGGTGACGAAGATGGTGGTCCGCCCGACCGGGGCCGCCCCCGACGAGGTCGCGCATCCGGCCGAGAGCGCCACCCCAGGCCAGCCCGCGCCGTCGGCTGACCCCCGGCCCTGAGCGCGCGCCGACCGGGAGCGGGCCGCCGCGCTCCCTCACGAGCGGCCCGCCCCGAGGACCCCGCGCCCCGCTGGGCGCCCTGACCCCCGGTACTCCGACTACGGGCCCGGCACGCCGACGCGGGGTGACCGGGCCGATCGGCGACGCCTCCCGCGAGACGTCCGCCCGGGCGCTGTGGCGACCTCGCGACGGCTTCGGCCTGGTGCGGTCAGTGCCCGGCCTGTGAGCGGTCGTTCGCCAACGCGGCACGAGCCGCTTCCATGAAGGCGTAGCGGGAGTCGCGCTTGCCCCGGCTCTGCTCGGACGAGGCGGAGTTGCGTATGTGGGTGTGCAGCACCGTGGTGTACGCGTGGGCCGCCTGGGCCGTCTCCCGCGCACAGGTCAACTCGACGGCCTTCTTCGCCAGCCACAGGTCGTGGAGCTTCTCGTCCGCGGAGTCCGAGGCGGGCAGCCCCAGCTTCCGGCGGTCCAGTATCAGCTCGACGCGCTGGGCGGCGGCGAGGAACTCCAGCATGGCCTCCTTGCGCTCGGCGCGTTCGTTCTCCGCGCGGTGTCGCCGGTCGCGTTGCAGATCGACCCGTGTCGCCAGGTACTGCCCGACGAGGGTCCCCGCGGTTCCCAGGAGCACACCGATCAGGGCGAGGACCGTGCCTCCGGTCATTCCATCCATGGCGCACATCCTGACGGATGGTCACCGGACCGTGCGGGTGACGGGCGGCGGCCCGTGGTGCCGGCCGGCCGCCGCCCCGTCGTACCCGGGTCCGTCGAGGCTCAGCGCGTGACGTCCACGAAGATCGGGTTGGTGTAGAACCAGGTGTCGAGCCACGGGTCGCCCTTGCCGGGCTCGTGCGGCAGCGGGCCGTGGGGGTCGACGCTCGCGCCGAGGAGGCCCGCCCCGTGACGCTGGCCGTCGCTGCCGCGCAGTCGCAGGTAGAACGGGTGGTCGGCGCGCCCGACCGGGATGCGCAGGGTGTACGTACCACGGCGGCCCAGCACGTCGGCTGTGTGCGTGACCCGGGTGTCGGGGGCGCGCCAGCTGTCGCGGTCGGCGACCGGGCCCCGGACCGCGCCGCGGATGACGTCGACGTGGTGCAGGCGGGGCAGCACACCGTGCGGGTTGCGGCGGGACGCGGCGGTGACGGTCACGGTGAGGGTGAGGCGCTCGCCGCGTCGGGCCCGCAGCCGGCCGCCGAGGGTGGCGCTGCCGCCGCGTTCGCCGCGCACCGTGACGTCGATGCCGTCGAGGAGGTGGCCGTGGTCGACCCAGACGCGCCCGGCCCGCAATCCCGCCATCACGTCGCGGTAGCCGTAGCGGGTGACGCCCACGTGGGTGCGGCTGAACTGGCCGGGCCAGAAGTCGCCGCCGGGCTGCGGTTCGGTGGTGTTGTACGGGTCGGGGAGGCGGCCGGTGTTGTCGAAGTTCTCGCCGGGTGCCCAGGCACCGTTGACCCAGGTGTCCTGGGCGACGCGGTGGACGTCGGAGTTGGAGGTGATGGTGAAGAGCTTGCCCTCCGCCAGCATGGCGTCCCACAGGCCGCCCACGGTCGCGGTGGCCCAGTCGAAGCCGCCGTGGGTGACGTACGCCTCGCGCGGGTAGCCGGGCCAGGAGTCCACCGAGGGTGAGTTGGTGTACTCGCCCCGGACGTTGGTGTCCGCGTGCCAACCCGGGATCGCGCCGGCCTGGGCGCCGGGGGCGCCCTCCATGCCGATCATGATGTCGGGGGCGGCGTCGCGCCAGCCGCGCAGTTCGTGCGGGGAGTCGATGCCGAGCCGCATGGGGTGGTTGGCGAGGACCAGGACGTCGTCGACGTAGCGGGTGCGGCGCTGTTCGGCCAGCCACCTGAGGGCCTTGAGCGCGTGTGCCTCGTTGCGCGGGGTGTCCGGGTGGCTGGGGGCGCCGGCCGTGTAGCCGAGCAGCTTGCCGTCGAATGCCTTCTCGAAGCGGGTCAGCAGGTCGACCTCGTGCCGTCCGGGCGGCGAGAAGACGGTGCCGTGTTCGGCGCCGGGGATGTACCACTCCAGGCCCTGGAAGATCAGCATGCGTCTGTTCTCGGCGCGGGCTCGCAGTATCTCGCGGTGCTCGCGCGCCGCGCCGAACTCGGCGTGGCCGGTGTTGCTGTGCTCGGTGAAGACCATCCAGTCCAGGCCGAACCGTCGTCCCGCCGAGGCGATCTGGGAGAACGTGTACTTGGCGTCGTGGCTGTAGACGGTGTGGTTGTGATGGTCGCCGACCAGGTAGACCAGGTGGGGAGCGTGGCCGGGTCCTCCTCCGTGGTGGCCGTGCCCTCCTCCGTGGTGGCCGTGGCCGTGGGCCAGCGCGGGCAGCGGCAGGGAGGCGGCGGCGAAACCCGCCCCGAACAGGCCGGCGCGGCGCATCAGCCCTCGGCGGCTGAGCCCCTGCGGGTCGAGCGACTCCGCGGGCACCTGGGGGTCGGCCCATTCGGGCACGGGGTGGGTCATGGGGTGCGCTTCTCCTTCGTGCGGGCTTCGTGCAACGAGGAGGATTTCCGGAGCGCGGGGCCAGGGGGTGAACCGGGGCCGACGTCTGGGGGTCGCCCCCGTGGCGTGCTGGGCGCGTGGCCGGGTCTTCGGCGGTTGGCGACCGGGGCGCCACGGTGGGTCACGGCGGGCCGGCGGCGGTGTGTGCGGATCGCCGCCTGGGGCGCCGTCGGCGTCCACCGGCTGTCCGGGTGTGGTCGACGGCCTCGACGGTGTCGGCGGTGGCTGGGGGACGTGCTCCTACGGGCCCGGTGTGGTGGTGGCGCGGTGGCGCCGGGAGCCTCGTTGGTCGCGTACGCGGCGCACGAGGTCGTCGGCGGCCTGTGGCCATGCGGCGTGCTCGAAGGTGAAGCCCGCGGCGAGCAGCCGACCGGGGGTGACCCGCCGGCTCTTCAGCAGCAGCTCGGTGTCCGAGCGCAGCGCGAGCGCGCCGACCTCGGCCATCCAGGCCGTCGCGGGCAGGCCCACCGGCATGCCCCAGGCGGCGCGCAGCGCGCGCATGAACGCGCGGTGCGGCAGGGGGGCGGGGGCGGCGAGGTTCACCGGACCGCTGATGTCGTCCCGACTGATCAGCAGCTCGACCGCGCGGACGAAGTCGTGGTCGTGAATCCAGGAGACGTACTGCCCGCCTCCCGCGACCGGGCCGCCGAGACCGAGTCGGACCATGCGCAGCAGGACGTCGAAGACGCCGTCGCGGTCGGGGCTCATGACCATGGCGGAGCGCAGGGCGACCTTGCGGGTGTGGGGGGTCTCGGCCTGTTCCTGTGCCCGCTCCCAGTTCCTGGCGATCCTGACGCTGTAGGACCAGTAACGTGGCACGTCGGGTTCCGAGCCGCCGAGGATGCCGGTCGCCTCGTCGTTAAGCGCGTCGAAGCGGTGGGCGTAGATGGTGGCGGTGCTCATCTGCAACCAGACGCGTGGCGGCTGGGAGGCGGCGGCGATCGCCTGGCCCACCACGTGGGCCGAGTCCACGCGGGAGTCCATCATGGCGCGCAGGTTGGCCGGGGTGTAGCGGCAACTGACGCTGCGTCCGGCCAGGTTGACCACGACGTCGCTGCCGTCGATCTCCCGGGCCCACGGTCCCAGGGTGTGACCGTCCCAGGGAACCTCCCGCTCACGCGTCGGCTTCCTGGTCAGGATCACGACCTCGTGGCCCGCGTCGGTCAGCGCCCGGTCCAGGATCGTGCCCACCTGTCCGGTCCCGCCAGCGAGCACCATCCTCATCGGGCTTCCTCCTTCGTCCGTGTGGACGAGCCTAGACGCCTCCTTTGAAGGGGGCTCGGGCACCCCGTGCGGCGGACCTCGGACGACCGGGCGCGCTGCGGCGCGGCCCGGGAGGAGGGGCCGGTGGAGCGGGCGCGGTACGCGCCGACCGGGCGTCCCGGGTCGGCGCCGCGCCGGCGGTGGTGTTCGCGCCGGGGTCGTCGCGGGTGCGGATGTCCTGCCGGTCGGCGACGGTCAGTCCGGTCGGCCGCCGTCGGGTGGGCCGGCGGTGGCAGCCGCCTGTCGCAGCGCGTCCAACAGGCCGCGCAGGGCCGGCTGTTCCAGGGCGATCTCCCGTACGACGGCGGCGACCACCCGTACCGGCTCGGGGTTGCGGACCGGGCGTACGGCGACTCCGGGGTGCCGGTCGCGCAGTCCCAGCCTGGGCATCAGGCCGACGCCCAGACCCGCGGCGACGAATCCCTGCGCGGTGGCGTAGTCCTCGCTCTGGATGACGAAGTCGGGGCTGAAGCCGGCCGCCGCGCAGGAGTCGGTGACCGGCTCCAGACAGGGGCCGGGCGGCTCGCTGCCGACCCACTGTTCGCCGGCCAGTTCGTTCAGGTCGATGACCTCCTTGTCGGCGAGCGGATGGCCTAGGGGCAGTACGGCGGCGTACGGGTCGTCGAGGAGGTGGACGGCGCGGAAGCCGGGGCCGACGGGGGCGCGTTCCTGTACGACGACGGCCAGGTCGGGCTGGTCTGGCCTCACTTCGCGGCGCGGGTCGTTGGTGAGGTTGAGGTCGATCCGGATGCCCGGGTGCTCGGCGCGGAACCCGGCGAGGGCGGGCGCCACGAGCGTGGAGCCGGCGGTGGCGAAGTAGTGGACGCCCAGACGGCCGGTGCGGCCGGCGCGGAGGTCGGCGAGCGCGGTCTCCGCCTGGGCGACCGCCGCGCTGATCAGGGCCGCGTGCTCGGTGAGCAGCAGGCCGGCGGGGGTGGGGCGGACGCCGCGGCCGACTCGTTCCAGCAGGGCCGTGCCGGCCTGTCGCTCCAGCGCGGCCACCTGTTGGCTGACGGCGGAGGGTGTGTAGCCGAGGTGTGCCGCGGCGGCGGTGACCGTTCCACTGGTGACCACCGCGCGGAGGACCTGCAGTCGCCTCACATCAAGCATGTAGCTCAGCTTAACGGACCTGGTTCAACTGTTTGCTTGTCGTCACAGCTGGGTTCGGGCACTTTCGAGAGGCGGCCCCGCACCGCGCGGCGGCCGGTCGGGGGGTCCGTCGTCGAACCGGTCGCCGAGAGTCCTGGGGGAAAGCGTCGTGAACAGTGGTGCACGGAGCCTGTCGGGTGGGGTGCGGGTGGTGGCGCTCGCCCTGTTGTGGGGCTCGACCTTCCTCTGGATCGAGTTGGCGTCGCGGGGGCTCTCACCCCTCCAGGTCACGTTCACGCGCTGTGTTCTGGGCGCGCTCGTCCTCGTCGTCACCTGCTGTGTGACGGGGCACCGGCTGCCCCGGGGTGTCGCCACCTGGCGTCACATCGCCGTCGCGGCCCTCTTCTGCAACGCCCTGCCGTTCGCGTTGTTGAGCCTGGGCCAGCAGACCGTCGGCTCCGGCCTCGCGGGCGTGCTGAACGCCACGACCCCGCTGTGGTCGACCGCTCTGGGCCTGGCGCTGAGGACGGAGCGGGGGCTGCCTCCCGTGCGGCTGGCGGGTCTCCTGCTCGGCTTCGCCGGCGCCGTCGTCATCTTCGCCCCCTGGCACACGACACGGGCGACCGGCTGGGGCGCCCTCGCCATCCTCGGGGCAGCCGCGAGCTACGCCGTCGCGTTCACGTACATGGGGCGCACCCTGGTCCGCAAGGGCACTCCCACCCTCTCGCTCTCCGCCGCCCAACTCGTCGCCGCGAGCGGGCTGACCGCCCTCGCGGTGCCGGTCGGCGGCCTGGGCCCGATCGACCCCGGCCCGATCGTCGTGACCGCCGCCGTCGCCCTCGGCGTCCTGTGCACCGCGATCACCTTCCACCTCACCTACCGGATCATCAACGACGAGGGCGCCACCAACGCGGCGGTGGTCGGCTATCTGCTGCCCGTCGTCTCCGTGCTGCTCGGCGCGGTCTTCCTGGGTGAGGAGCTCAGCGCGCGCGTGATGTCGGGCATGGTCGTCGTGCTCGCGGGTGTGGGAATGACGCGCTGGCGCGGGGCCGCGTCCTCTCCCCGGCAGCGGCCCCCCGAGCGGCCGTCCGTGGGTGGGTCGGACGGCGGGGCGCGGGGCGAGGTGACCGCGGGCGGGGCGGAGCCGCGTGCCTGAGTGTGACGGGTGGGTCGAGAGCCCGAGTGGGGTGGGTACGCGCGGCGGCCCGGGGCCGCCGCGCGTGCTGGCCCTCCCGTACGGGAGCCGGGCGGTGTCGCCGGTGACGCCACGCTCCGGGTCGCGACGGGGCCGCGTCCCCCTCGGCCGCCCCCTGGCTCGTACGGGACGCGGCCGGAGATGGCTTCCGAGCGGCCACCTCCCGGGTCCGCCGAGCTCGGGTGGTGCTCAGGCGTGAGGGGTCGGGGTGGGCCCACTGGTCGTTCAGCCCGTGCGGATGGGTCCCTGTGAGCCATGTGGCGGGGTGGTTCTGGGTCCACCCCGGCGGGGGTGCTGGGCCGCTGGTGGGCCGAACGGGCCGTTCGTAGCGTGGTGTTCATGAACGAGAACACGAACGAAGAACGAAACGGCACCACCCGGCGGACGGCGCTGCGCGGACTGGGGCTCTCCGTGGGAGGCATGGCGCTGGCCACCGGGCTCGCGACCTCGCCGGCCGCGGCGGCCCCGCGTCGGGGGCCGGGAACCTATGTGCTGGTGCACGGTACCCACAGCGCCGGCGCGTTCTGGATGCCCATCGCGCGGGAACTGGCGCTGCGCGGCCACCGCGTCGTCATGGTGGACCAGCCCCGGCACGGCACGGAGGCCTTCGTGGCGGAGTCGTACCAGCGACAGGATCTCGCGGCGATGGCGGTCGAACCCTCCCCCCTGAAGGGCCTCGGGTTGGACGACTACGAGGCGCGCGTCACGGGCATCGTGCGGCAGGCCGCGCGAAGCGGCCCGGTGGTACTGGTCGGACACAGTCTGGGGGGCGTGTCGGTCAGCCGTGTCGCCGACGCCGTCCCGCACCTGCTGCACCACATCTGCTACATGGCGGCCTTCTGTCCCAGCCGCGTCCTGCCCACCGCGGACGCCTGCACGGCGGCGCCCGAGAACGCGAACGCCGTCAGCCCGGTGGAACTGACGGTGGGTGACCCGGACCGACTCGGGGTACTGCGGCTGAACTTCCGTACGGCGGTCAGCGCCGAGTTGGCCCTCCTGAAGGAGATGATCTGCGCGGACTATCCCGACCCCGACTTCCGCCGCACACTGGCCGGCATGCAGACCGACGAGCCCATCGCCGCCTACGCGGGCCGAGCGGTCGGCCGGGCCAGCGGCTGGGGACGCGTTCCCCGCACGTACCTGCGATTCGGCAAGGACCGGACGATCGCCACCGCGCTCCAGGACAGGATGATCGCGGAAGCCGACGCGTCCACCCCCGGCAACCGCTTCCGCGTGCACGACTTCCCCGAGGCGTCACACGTCGGCCCGCTGGATCCCACTCCGGTCGCGAACGTCCTGGACACGCTCGCGCGGCAGGCAGGCTAGCTCCCGCCCGGTGGATCACGACCCTCGCCTGGGCGGGGACGAGGTCACGGGGACGGTCCTGCCCACGCCCAGGCGGCGGGGAACGCGACGGTCCGTCGTGACGTGGCACTCGGCGGGGACCGACCCGGTGCGCTGGGCCCGAAGCCGGCGGCGTGGTCGCGGCCCGCTCGCCTCGCGGGCGGGCGCCGGCTGCCTCCCTCCTCTCCGGTGGCCGCGGGGGCTCGGTCGCCGGAGAGGAGGTGTGGGCCGTGGTGGGGTGGGCGGTGGTGCGGGCTGGCGGCATCCGGTTCGCTTCCCGGACGGGCTCAGGGCCGGTCGAGGCCGCGAGGCTGGGTCATGGTCAGGTGTGGGCTGGCTGCGGGGTGTCCAGGTGGAGCGGGTGGGCGTCGAGCCAGCGGCCCTCGGGCTGGCCGAAGTCGGTGCCGTCCCAGATCACCTGGCCTCGGCGGACGGTGACGTCGACGTGACCGGTGAAGGTCCACCCCTCGTAGGCTGACCACCGGTGCTTGGTGTGCGCCTTGTCGGCGGACATGTGCCAGGTGGTGTCGGGGTCGAAGATGACGAAGTCGGCGTCGAGCCCTTCGACCAGGGCGCCCTTGTGCCGGTCGAGGCCGAACAGGGCGGCCGGGTGTGCCGCGCACAGCCGGGCCAGCGTGGTCAGGTGGTCGTCGACCGGGGTGTCGGGGAAGCGGCGGCGCAGCCCGGTGTAGACGGCGATCAGGAGCTCCTGCACACCGGGCAGGCCGGGTGGGGCGTCGGGGGCTGGGCGCGCCTTCTCCTCGGTGGTGTGGGGGGCGTGGTCGCTGCCGAGTGTGGTGATGGTCCGCGACGTCACCGCCTGCCACAGGCTCCGCTGGTCGCGGTCCTCCCGGATGGCTGGGCTGAGGCGGATGCGGGCGCCCAGGCGTCGGGTGTCGGAGGCGGTGAAGGACAGGTGGTGCGGGGTGGTCTCGTAGGTCAGGGGTAGTCCCGCGGCGTGGGCGGCGTGCAGCAGTTCGGTCTCCTCGTGGGAGGAGACGTGCAGGATGTGGGCGGCGGTGCCGTACCGGCGCACCAGTTCGATGACCTTGGTGACGGCGACGATGCCCGCGCTGCGGGGCCGGTGGGCCTCGTAGGTGGCGTAGTCGGCGGGTTGGGTGTGGTTCCCGTCCAGGAGTCGGAAGATGCCGTCGTCCTCGGCGTGCAGGACTAGGCGCAGGTCGCGGTCGGCCGCGGTGGCGAAGACGCGGCCCAGGATGTCCGGGTCGCGGATGACGTGGGGGGCCGTGTGGTGGCCGGTCATGAAGATCTTGACGGAGGTGGCGATGCGGGGGGTGAGGTCGCGCAGGGCGTCGACGGTGTTCTCGCCCACGCCGAAGTGGAAGCGGTAGTCCACCAGGGACTGTCCGGCGATCAGCTCGGCCTTGGCCAGGGCCTGCTCGGGTGTGTGCAGGGGGGGTTGGGTGTTGGGCATGTCGATGACGGTGGTGACCCCGCCGGCAGCGGCGGCACGGCTGCCGTGGAACCAGGTTTCCTTGTGGGTCAGGCCGGGCGTGCGGAAGTGGACGTGCGAGTCGATGATCCCGGGCAGGACGTGGCGGCCCGCCGCGTCCAGGTGCTCGACCGCCGCGGGCAGGGGTGCCTGGGGGGTGGTCAGGACACGGGCGATGCGGCCGTCGGCGACGGCCAACGCCCCCTGGCGTACGCCGTCCGGCAGGACCAGGCGCGCGTTGGTGACCAGGAGGTCGTAGGGCTTGGTCAGCGGGGCTGTGTGGTCCATGGTGCGCTCACCAGCTCTCGGATCAGGTCGTTGGTGGGGCCCATGAGGCCGACGGCGCGCGCGTCACGGGCCAGTCGGTTCAGTGGGTGGTCGTGGAGGAAGCCGGCGCTGCCCAGCAGTCGCTGCGCCTGAAGGCACAGGTTTTCGGCTGAGCGCGCGGCCTGGAGCTTGGACAGCAGGGTCGTGGTGCCGGGGTCGTGGCTGTCGCGCCGGCCGGCGCTGTGGACCAGGGCCCTGAGCGCGGCCATCTCGGCGGCCAGGTCGACCAGCCGGTGGCGCACCGCCTGGGCCTGGTCGAGCCCCAGGCGGCGGGTGTGGGCGAGCACCAGGGCCCAGGCGGCCTCGGCGATACCCAGGGAGACCGCGCCCAGTGTGGCGCCGGATTCGCGGACGCCGGCGATGATGCGCGTCGCCTGGCCCTCCCCGCCAAGGACGCTGGTCTTGGGGACGGCGCAGTCGTGGAGTTCGACGAAGCCGGTGGCCGAGGCGCGCATGCCCACCAGGTTCATGCCGGTGTCGGCGACCAGTCCCTCGTTGGCGGCCGGGATGAGGAAGAAGGTCTGCCCCCTGCTTCCGTAGAGGCTGTCGTCGTGGGTGGGGGTGGAGGTCTGGGCCAGTACGAGGTAGAGCTGGGCCAGACCGGCTCCGGTGGTGAAGGTCTTGGCGCCGTTGAGGAGCCAGCCACCGGAGGTGCGTTCGGCGGTGGTGGCCAGGTTTCGCTTGGCCGCGCCCGCGCCGGTCTCGCTCCAGGCCGAGGCCGCGATCCACGCGCCGCTGGCCAGGCGCGGCAGGAACTGGCTCTTGTGGTGCTCGCTGCCCCACTCGTCGATGCGGGCGCTGACGGCGTAGTGCTGGAAGCAGATGATGGCCACCGACGGGTCGATGGCGGCGATCTGGCTGATGAGGCTGTTGGTGTGGGCCGCGGAGGCGCCGAGTCCGCCGTACTGCGGGGGGATGGCCGCCGCGAGGACGCCGCTGGAGCGTAGCTGGGTCAGGACCTCGTCGGTGAGGCGACCGCGCTCGTCGGCGGCCGGCGCGTCGCGGCGCAGCGCCTCGGCCAGTGCGGGGTATCGCTCACCCAGGTCGGTGTGGGGAGCATGGCGGTCCATCAGGCGTTCGCCGGCTGCCATGACAGGCTCTCCTGGTAGAGGTAGGTGCTCAGTTCGGGAATCCTGACCGGGCCACGGAGGTGGGCCTGTTTGTCGCTGACGCTGACCCACTGGAGGGCGGGTTGGTCGGTGCTGGTGTCCAGGGCCGCGGCGATGTTGGTGGTGCCGTGCGGGCTGTCGACGACGATGTTCTCCAGCCCGCCCCCGGCCTGTTCGAGCAGGCGCGCGGGGATGGTGTCGGGGATGGCCGTGGCGGCTGCCAGGCAGGTGGCTCCGGTCAGGGCGAGGGTCGGGTGCCAGGTGGGTACGGAGATGGCTCGTACCGCCAGACGGCCCGGCTCGTACGCGCCGACGGCCGCGATCTTGGGGAAGACGCTGTCGGCCGGCCAGCCCAGGGCGGTGGCGGCGGCGACCCGGATCTGCTGGAGGCACGCGTAGGTGTCGGGGCCGGCGCCGAAGAGGGCCTGGCGGCTGGTCAGGCCCAGTGAGGTCGCGTCGACGAAGACGTACGGGTTGCCGGTGGCTACCAGTGACGCCTCGTGCACGCCGCAGGCGGTCAGCAACGGATCGTGGGGGTTTCCCGTCAGGAGGAGGTCGTTGAGGGTCTTGTCGGGTTCCTGGACGAAGTGGACGGTGAAGGTGCCGGCGCCGCGTCGGGCCTCGTCGACCTCGCAGACGACGTGGTCCCCGTTGTTGAGGACGCGCACCCGTACGCGGCTGGCCGGGGCCAGGCTGGGCAGCCAGCCCCAGGTGTCGGCGACGAGCACCGAGGAGAGGATCGAGTGTCCGCAGCTGCCACGGAAGTCGAACTGGTCCAGGCCCTGGGGCAGGGCTTGGACGAAGCGGTAGTCCAGGTCGAAGAGCGGGTGTGCGGAGGGGCTGACCAGGGCGATCTTGAGTACGCCCTCGTGGCCGTGGTCGGCCAGCCAGGCGCGGGCGGTGGTGAGCACGGTCCGCAGGCCGGGTTCGTCGGAGGGGATCGGTCTCGCGTCGATCACGAGGGTGGGAGTGGGGGCGCCGACCGCCTGGGCGATGTGGGCGATCATGCCGGGACCGCCTGCCGGGCGCCTAAGGGTGCCAGGTGGAACTGCTCCAGCCACAGTTCGTGGATGAGCAGGGACCAGATGGCCAGCGCGTGGGAGTCGCGGGGGGTGGTGCTCTGGGATCGCAGCAGGTCCCGCACCGCCCGCGGGTCGAGTTGGCCGCGGGCCGCGAGTCGGTGCGGGGCGAGCATGTCGTGGGCGTAGTCCATCAGCGGCTGGCCCCGGGTGAGCATGGCCGTGATGGGCAAGGTGAAGGGCTGCTTGGGCCGGTTGAGCACGGAGGTGGGGAGCAGGCCACGGGCCGCCGCGTACAGGGCCTTCTTGACGCGGTCGCCTTCGATCCTCAGCGCGGCCGGCAGGGTGCGGGCGTAGCGGACGATCGCGGGCTGGCAGAAGGGCAGGCGTACCTCGACCGAGGAGGCCATGCTCAGGTGGTCGACGCGGCGCAGGTGGTAGGCCGGCAGACGGTGGGCGACCTCGAACTCGGTCACGGTGGTGAGCCGGTCGTCCGTGGAGGAGCGGAGGTGGTGCGTGAGACGGTCCTCGGCGGCGCCGTGCTCGGTGACGAAGTGACGGTACTCGCCGGAGTAGAGCGGTAGGCGCTCTTCCAGGGGGATGGCGGCCAGGGCGCGGACGTAGTCGGGTATCCAGTCGTCGGCGGGGCCCGCCTGCATGGCGGCCCTGATGCGGCCGTAGCCGGAGAACAGCTCGTCGGCGGCGTCACCCGTCAGGGCTACCTTGAAGCCTTCCTGGTGGACCTGGCGGAAGAGCGCGTAGGTGCTCAGGGTGATGGGGTCGGCGTTGGGTTGGCCCAGGTGCCACACGACGTCGGAGAGCAGTTTGGGGAACTCCGCGGGGTCGATCTCGACCTGGTGGTGGCGGGTGCGGTGGCGTTCGGCTACCTCGCGGGCGAAGGCGCGCTCGTCGGCGGGCCACGAGCCACGGTAGGCGATGTTGAAGCTGTGGAGTTCGGGCACGTGCTCGGCGGCCAGGGCCGTGATGAGGCTGGAGTCCAGTCCGCCGCTGGTGATGGCCGAGACGGGGACGTCGGCCAGGGTGAGGCGGCCCACCTCCGTGCGGAGGAGTTCCTGGAGGTGGGCGCCCGCCTCCTCCAGGCTGGTACGCGTCTGGGGCGCCGGGGCGGGCCGGCGGTGGACCAGGCGCAGCCCGCCTCCCCGGGTGAGCGTCGCCGTCGTGGCGGGCGGCAGGACCTTGACGCCCTCGAACATGGTCTGCTCGCCGAAGGGTGTCTTGGTGGCCAGATAGGCGTCCAGACCCGCTTCCCAGGGGCGGGCGGGGACGGCCGGGAAGGACAGCAGGGCGGGCAGCTCCGAGGAGAAGTACAGGTGCCCCTGGGCCGCGTCCCAGTAGTAGTAGAGGGGCTTCATCCCCACCTCGTCGGTGGCCAGGACCAGTTTCGGTTCCTCGCGCAGGTCGATGACGGCCAGCGCGTACATGCCGTCGAGGTGTTCGGCGAACTCCGTGCCGTACTCGGCGTACAGGGCCGGCAGGATGGAGCCGTCGCAACGGTCCGAGAAGCGGTGCCCTCGGGTGGTCAGGGTGTGGCGTAACGCGTCGTGGTTGTAGATCTCCCCGTTGAAGACCACGGTGATCTGGCCGTCCACATAGGGTTGGTCGCCGCCGTCGAGGTCCATGATGGCGAGCCGGTTGGTGCCCAGGCCCCAGTTGTCGCCGTTGACCAGGTACTGGGCGTCGGGGCCACCGTGTCGCTGGAGGGCGGCCACGGTCCTGAGCTCGTGGAGGGTGGCGCGGGTGTCGAAATGGCCGAATATCCTGCACATACGTATCACTTCACCTCGGTGGAAAGGTTGGCGCGCTCGTAGAGCACCGGGTCAAAGGGGGTGGGTCCGCCGCAGGTGGCGAACCGTCGGGCCGCCGGGTCGGTGGAGGGGTGCCGTGTGCCGTGGGGTACCCCGGGTGGGGCGAACAGGATGTCGCCGGGTGT
The DNA here is from genome assembly GCF_042799315.1 of Streptomyces sp. NPDC057702. NCBI lineage: Bacteria > Bacillati > Actinomycetota > Actinomycetes > Kitasatosporales > Streptomycetaceae > Streptomyces > Streptomyces sp. NPDC057702. Next base: position 14,213 of record NZ_JBHVJC010000055.1, read on the forward strand.
GGCGTCGATCCACCGGCCGTCCAGGTGGAGCTGTCCGGTGCCCTCGAAGACGATGAAGGCTTCCTCGCTGTGGGGGTGGACGTGCACGTTGAAGTACTCGCCGGCCTGCATGAAGCCGCAGTGCAGGCACAGTTGGGGGCTGCCGGTTCCGGGCCAGAACAGGAAGTTCATGGGCGCGGTGCGGGTGGAGGCCGCCGCCTGGCCTGTTCCGGTGAAGCCGGTCAGCTGGGTGTCGCTGTTCCACAGACGGGAGAAGCGGGCCGGGCTGTGTCCCGGGGCGCGGCCTGGGAGCAGCCGGCTACGCCACACGTAGGCGGTGACCTCACCGGTGGGGGCGGCGGTCAGGGCCAGGGTGTCGCCGGTGGGTGAGTAGAGGGCGTCGGCGCGGGTGACGTCGCTGGTGTGGGGGCCTGACGCGGCGTGCCCCTCTCCGGCGAAGATCACCACGACGTTCTCCTCGGCCGGGGCCTGCTCCAGGGTCCACGTGCGGCCGGCGGGGACGCGCAGCACGTCCAGGCGGACGAGGTGCGCGCCCAGGTGCGGGCCGACCGCGGTCGCGGTCGCGACGCCCTGGTCGGTGGTGAAGGTGAGGTCGCTGGCGCGGATGATCGCGCCACGCATGTCAACGGTGGTCATGTCCGGATCCTTGGGTGGCGTGAAGGTGCTGGGGTGGGTTGGGTGTGACGGGCACGGTGGTGCCTACGGGGTCGGTGGTGTGGGCGGGTGCGCGGCGGTGGGTGGGCACCGGCGCGTGCGGCGGCGGGGCGCGCTGGAGGAGAGGCGAGGCTTGCGCCTCAGCGGGGCGAGGCGGGGCGGTGCCGGGCTTCGTCGCGGCGGCACAGCGGACCCGCGTCCGGTTCGTACGACGGTGCGCACGCCGCGTGTGAGCGGGCCGCGGCTGTCGCCCGGTTGGTCCGCGCCCGGGCCTGGCGCGGGTGTGGGGCCGGGGCGGCTCGCGGCGAGCGACGCGGTGGGGGCCGGGGTGCGCGGTGACGGAGCGTTTCTCCACTCCGCTCGCGGTCGTCACCCGCCGGGGTGGGCGGACCCGTCGACGGCCTGTCGCCTCGGCGGCGGTGATCGGCGGGCCTGGCGGCAGGGCCCCGGTGGCGACCGGGCCCGGCGCGCGGGTGCCTGGGCTACAGCGGCGTAGCGGGCGTGAGCGCGTACGGTCGCGACGGCTGGGCGGATACGCGCCCGGCGACGGGAGGGCGCGGGCGGGGCCGGCGGCGTTGGCTGGCGCGAGGCCGGCGCGTGAGGCGGCAACAGCCTGCCGGGCGGCCGGCACCACTTTGAGGTGGTGTGCCCGTCCCGGGCGGTACGGCGAGGGCGAGCGGGCCGGGCGGGCAGGACGCGGACCGTCGGTGGGGCCGGACCCGCGCGGTGGGGTGGGGGGTGGCGGGCCAGGCTGGGCGCAGGCCGCCACCGAGAAGGAGGTGGAGGCTGACGGTCAGCCAGTTGGCCCGGCGCAGGCCGGCGGCGAGTGCCTCGCCAGCGGAGCGGCGGAGGAGGGCGCGCCGGATGGGGCGGGCCGCGGCGTCGGTGGCGCGGGCGTACGTCGGGGTGGCGGAACGGGTGCTGGGCAGCGTCGGTCTGCTGGGATCCACGTGAGCGAGTGGGTGTGACACGGCATCCCCCGTCGGCGAGCCCGCTACTGCGGGCGGTAGCGATACTGGTCGAACTGTTCGGCGAACTTCTCCAGCTCCTCCTCGCTGGGCACCTGTTGACGGCTGAGCAGGTCGGCCAGCCCGTAGAAGAAGTTCTCCCGGTTGTTGCCGGGCATGAAGGCGATCAGCAGTTCGGCCGGGGCCCCGGAGTGGTTGGCGAATCCGTGGGGGGTGCCCGGGGGGACGTAGAGCGCCGTGCCGGCCTCGGCGGTCACCGGGGTCTGTCCGCGCAGCAGGCTCACCTCACCGGAGAGGACGACGAACAGCTCGGTCATCTCCTGGTGGAAGTGGGGTGCCGCGGAGGGGCCGTCGGGCGCCATCGACAGGGAGAACAGGCCGAGCTTGCCGCCCGTGGCCCGCGTGGGGATCAGCATCTTGCACACGTTGCGGCCGATCTGCGCCCGGTCGGCGTCTTCGGGTGTGCCCAGGTAGGACTCGTCGGTGTGGGTGTAGAGCGTCATGGTTGCCGTCCTTGTTCCACGAGGGCTATCTGCTCATCCAGGGCGGTGGGCTCCGGGGTGTCGGGGGCCGGAACGCCGTGCCGGAAGGGGTGGTTCGCGGGCACTTCGACGAGGTAGATCCGCACGCCGTCGGGGTCGGCCAGATGCATCTCCCACAGGCCCCAGGGCTCGGCCCGGGCCTCGCGGATCGGGCTCACCCCCTGGGTCAGGAGGTGGGCTCGGGTGCGGGCGAGGTTGCGCACCTGGAGCCAGAGGGCGGGCTGGTCGGCCAGTGGGGCTGGCGAGCGCCCGACGAGTTCCAGGAACCCTCCGCCCAGGTGGAAGACGGTCCCGCGTTCTGGGCCGCTGCCGAACTCCTGGTAGAGGGCGAGCCCCAGTTGGTCGCGGTAGAAGCGGCGGGACGCTTCGGGGTCGGTGGGGCGGATGACGATGCGGCTTGCCAGGATCTCCACGGTCGGCTGAGCCCTTTCTGGGCGGCGGTTGCGAGGGCGTGGCACGGCGGCTGGCGCCCGCCCGCTCAGGGTGCGGGCGGGCGCCGAAGACGTCAGGCCGCGGGGTCGGTGGCTTGGTTACGCATCCCCACGACGGCGGCGATCGCGCCGAGCAGGGCCATGACAGCGGTGAAGACAAAGGTGGTGAGGTAGTTGCCGGTGCCGGGGTCGGATCCCAGGATCAGGACCAGGACCGCCAGGCCGGCCGCCGAGAACACGTACTGCGTCGTGGTCAGCAGCGCCGCGCCGACTCCCTGGTTCTCGCCGGGGATCTCGGAGGTGGCGGAGATGAACAGGGCGGGGAAGGCGATGCCGTTTCCGACCCCGGACAGCAGCAGGCCGGGCAGCATGCCCAGCGCGTAGCCGTCCAGGTGTACGCCGATGGCCAGCAGGGTCAGGCCGACGGCCGCGGTGGCGAGTCCGACGGCGACCATCGTGCGTGCCGTATGGCGGGCGATGAACCGGTCGGTGATGGCGTTGCCGACGATCACCGTCAGGGTGAGCGGCAGGAAGCCCAGCCCGGCCTCCAGCGGGCTGAAGTGGTGCTCGTTTTGCAGGTACATGGTCACCAGGAAGAACTCGACGCCGATGCTGAGGACGTAGCAGGCGTCGACCAGGCAGGCGATCATCAGCGAGCGGGTCTTCCACAGCTGCCGGGCGATCAGCGGGTGCGCGCTGGAGCGCTCCCGGGCCACCCAGGCGATACCCAGCACCACGAAGCCGCCGAGGCCGAGCCAGGTGGACGGGGCGTCCACGCCCGCGTCGCCCAGCCGGCTCAGGCCCAGCACCAGCAGCAGGATCGCCCCGGTGCCGAACGCGGCGCTGAGCGCGTTCAGCGGGGTGGGCTCGCTGTCGCTTCGGCGGTGTCGGGGCAGCAGGTAGAAGCCGAACCCGATGATCAGGGCGGCCAGGGGGACGTTGACGATGAACACCCACTGCCAGGCGATCGCCGTCAGCAGGCCCCCGAGGACCACTCCGCCCACCAGGCCGACGGCGCCCACCGCGCCCCAGACCGTCATGGCCCGGTTGCGCTTGGGCCCGACCGGGAAGATCTGCTGGATCAGTCCGAGGGTGGAGGGGTCGAGCAGTCCGGCGCCAATGCCCTGCAGGGCACGGGCGATGATCAGGGTGGTGAAGTCGTCGGTGAGCGCGGCGGCCAGGGAGCTGACGCCGAAGAGCGCCGTCGCGCCGAGGAAGACCCGGCCGGCCCCGAAGCGGTCGCCGATACGGCCGCCGCTAAGCAGGAAGCCCGCGAAGAAGATCGCGTAGCCACTGACCACCCACTGCAGGGAGCTCTCCCCCAGGCTCAGGTCGGAGCCGATGCTGGGTAGCGCGACGTAGACGATGGAGAAGTCGAGGGTGGCCAGGAACAGGCCGCAACTGAGCACGACCAGAGACCAGAACTGCCTCGGGGCCATCTTCGCGCTCTCATCGCCCGTCGCGACCTGTGGCGTTGCTGGCGAAGCCGCTCGCGCCGCCGGTGAGTCTTGCGTCTCTGATGTCATTTCTCGCGTCCTAGATGAGCTGTGGGGCCAAGGTGGCTTGGGTCGCTGGCGGGGTGGGAGAGGGTGTGCCGCGCCGGCTGTCAGGCGTGGGCGCCGGTCAGGAGGCGCACGGCGGCGGCGAAGGAGTCGTATCGCCACGCCGTGTGGGCGGCCAGGTCCTCGGCCCGGCCGACTCCGTAGGTGACGGCCACGGGCCGCATGCCCGCGGCGGCGGCCATCAACATGTCCGTGACGGTGTCTCCGACGTAGGCGCAGTCTTCGGCCGCGAGGCCCAGCTCCCGCGCGGCCAGGAGTCCCATCTGCGGGTCGGGCTTGCCTCGTTCGACCATGTCGTTGCCGATGACGGGGCCGAAGAAGCCACGGATTCCGGTGGCGGCCAGGAGTTTCTCCGCGCTCGCGGAGATCTTCGACGTCGCCACCGCGAGGCCGAAGCCCTGTTCCACCAGCTGGCCCAGGCCCTCGGTGACGCCGGGGTAGAGCAGAGCCGCGCCCCGGGTGAGGACGTCGGTGTCGAAGAGTTCGCGGTAGCGGGCAACGGCCCGGACCGTGACGGGGTCCGCCACGTCGCGGCCCAGCAGCGCGGCGACGGACGGCTCCAGGGGCTTGCCGATCGTGGCGGCCACCGTGTCCGTGTCGGCCGTGACGCCGTGTTCGGCCACCACGCGCACCAGCAGGGCGGTGATGGCCCCCGGCGTGTCGGCCAGGGTGCCGTCCACGTCGAAGACGACAGCCCGCGTCACCGCCCGGCCTGCCCGTCGGGCTCGTCCTGGGCGACGAGCTGAGCGTGCGCGACGGCGAGCTCACCGGCGACCGCGGCCGTGCTGATCAGCACCGCCCGGTTGGCCTCGGCGCTCTTGCCCTCGGTGGCGCGGGAGACCGCCTTCATCAGGTACGGGGTGATGGCAGGGCCCTGTACGCCCTCCTTCTCGGCCTTCGCCAGGGCCGAGGTGATGATCTGTTCCATCTCCTGGCTGTCGAGGGCGTCGGCCTCCGCGATGGGGTGCGTGACCAGCGCGCCACCGGGCAACCCCGCCTGCCAGTGATAGTGGAGCGCGGCGGCGATGGTGCCGAGGTCGTCGATGCGCTGGGGATTGCGAAACCCCGAGGAGCGGGAGTAGAAGGCGGGGAAGTCATCGCACCGGTATCCCATGACGGGAACGCCGAGGGTCTCCAGGTACTCCAGGGTCAGCCCGAGGTCGAGGATGCTCTTGGCACCCGCGCACACCACCGCCACCCGGCTGCGCGTGAACTGCACCAGGTCGGCGGAGATGTCGAAGGTGGTCGACGCGCCACGGTGCACGCCGCCGATGCCAGCGGTGGAGAACACCGCGATGCCCGCCAGCTCCGCGGCGACCAGGCTGGACGCGACGGTCGTCGCTCCCAGTCCCCCGCCGGCGAGCACGGGCCCGATGTCCCTGCTGCTGACCTTGGGGACTCCGTCGGCCGTAGCGAAGATCTCGATGCGCTTGTCGTCCATGCCGACCACGAAGCGCCCCCCGGCCAGGCCGATGGTCGCCGGGACGGCCCCGGCCGCGCGCACCGCGCCCTCGATGGCGAGCGCCGTTTCCACGTTGCCGGGATAGGCCATGCCGTGTGCGATCACCGTGGATTCCAAAGCGACGATCGGGCGCCCCTCAGCCAGCGCCGTCGACACTTCCTCACTGACCTCAAGTAATTCAGGCACGAAAGCACTCCAGGAAACTCGATACCAATGACGACCAGGTGGCCAATCCTGAGCTGCCCGAAAGACGATTGTCCACCGGATGAGCTGGCGACTATCTGCCTGGCGACGTCATGCCAACAAGGTCAAACAATGGAAAAGCCCGACCCGAACTCGCATGGCGTGTTACGACCCCACACCGGCATGGAATGCGCTTCCGCGCACCGCTTACCTGCCCTGGGGTCGGTTGGCGGATTCTCGCCTGACCGCTATCTGCCAGGAATCCGGTATCGGCTGGCAAAAGCGTCTACCCGTTGGGCATCATTTGCTCGTTGCCGCGACAGGAAGCCACCGGCACGGAAAGCCAGAGGGAGATGAGATGAGCGACCCCCGCGCGGAGAGCACAAACCTCCCCCACATCGAGCATCTACTGGAGAAGGCGGACGCCGCTTTGTCCTCCAGCCGGAAGAAGACCGAGCTGGAGGACCTGATATGGGAGTTGCGCAGGGAGTTGCGTCACTTCGTGACCCAGGCCCGACAGGGCGCCGCGGAACCCGGCCGCTGAGGCGGGCCGGACTACTTCAGCAGCCCGAGCTCCATGGCCCGCACACCGGCCTCGAACCGGCTGCGGGCCCCGAGGGTCTCCATCGCGCCAGCCATCAGCCGACTCAAGGTCCGGGAAGAGACACCCATGATCCGAGCGATCTTCTCGTCCTTCGTACCCGAACTCATCATCCGCAGCATAGCCAACTGCTCGGCCGACAGCCGCTGTTGTGGCCGCTCCTCGCCTCGCCCCTGGGGCACGCGCCGGGCCGAGCGCCACGCCTGCTCGTACGCCTCCTGCAACAGCGCCGTCTCACCGGGAGCGCGGAAGACGGCCTCCTCCACCACGCCGGGCGCCACCTTGGCGGACATGAGGACGAACTCCTCGTCGACGACGGCCGTGAAGATCTGCTGCACGTCCACGATGCGGCACTCCACACCCAGCTGATGGATGCGCTCAAGGTGCTCTACGCCACCCTCGACGGCGAGCACCGTACGCGGATACAACGCCCGCAGCGCCACCCCACCCGAGACCAGGGAGCGGAACTGCTCTTCCGCGTCGAGCAGGCAACTGATCGACGGGGGCGGGGCCAGCGCGACCGAGACCCGCCGTCGAGCCGTGTGCATCAACTCGGGTGTCGACCCCCGCGATCCGCCCACGACGGAGGGCGATGCGGCCGTGGCACGACGCAGGCTGCGAGCGCGTACCAACTGCTCCCGCAGGACCTCGTGCGCGCGGGTGAGGGCCGCCTCCGCCGCTTCGACGGCCTCAAGCCCCGCCCCCAGTTCCTGGGCGAAAGTCTCCTCGGCGCAATCGGAATCCCGCGCCGTTCGCCGTGACGTACTGGTCGAAGTCCTCACAGGACTAGCTGTTGTCACGAACTCCCCCTGCTCGATGAGAACTGGAACGAGGACGCGAGGAACACGGCCAATCCGGGCCCATGGTGATCAGAGCGCGATTGCCATGAACCCCACAAAGGGCCAAGACGCCCGAGCATAACAAACAGACCGATCTGCCTGTTAACGCACCGTCACGGAAACATGAAAAGAGAGGACCCCCATGCCCGTCGTCACGATCGACTGGTGGCCCGGCACCTCCCCCGGCGCACGCGCGGAGACCGTCAAACAGGTCAGCGCGGCCGTCGCCGAGGGCGCCAACTGCCCGCTCGACGCCGTCACCGTCATCGTTCGCGAGACCGAACCCACCCACTGGGCACGGGGAGGGGCCCTCGCCACGCCACCCGAGACGGACGACTGACCTCCAGCGCCGCATCGCCGGGGCCGCACCAGCGGCCCCGGCACACCCCTTAAGGAAACCGCGCCTTGCACATGCCCGCTCAACCCAGAGGCCACGAGACCCGCCACCGTCTCCTGGCAGCGGCAGCCCACGACGTGGACCGTGGCGGCTCGGCGAGCCTGAACACCATCTGTCAGAAGGCCGGCGTCAGCCGAGGGGCGCTGACCCACCACTTCGCCTCCAAGGCCGATCTGCTCAACGCCCTACGGCAGGAGGCCCAGCAGCGCCTGTGTCCCCTCCTGCGGCGCTTCCTCGCGGACCGCCGCCCGCTGCCCGAGGCCCTGCGGGAGTGCGTCACGCAGTACTTCGCCCAGCTGGCGGGCGATCACATCGTACGCGCCGGACGCCTTCTGGCCGCGCGGGAGCGGGACCCGGCGTCGCAGCGCCAACTCGTCAACCTCCTCCAGCGCCGACTCGCGCACGCGCGCGGGGCCTCGCCCGGTGACACCCTGCCCCAGGCGATGCTGATCATGAGCGTGCTGACCGGCCTGGAGACCCTGGGCCGGCACGACCGCCAGTGGTGGCACTGGGCTGCCTCCCCCGACCTCTGGCACCGCCTCGGCCTCCATCTGGACGCACACCCCGCCTCGTGGGACGACCTCCACGGCCACCACCCGCCGCACCCGCGCGCGCTCCCCCAGCAGGCGTGTCCCTCTCCCCCGCCCTCACCCGCACCCTCGCGCGGACCCTAGGACCGCCGCCAGACCCCTGCACTCCCGCGCGGCCCCGGGCACGCCCGCTCCCGGGGACCCCCGCCGAAGCCGGGCGAGGTGGCGGCGCACACCCGGCCTCACGAGCAGGGGCCACGTCCGTCCGAGCCGAGGGCGGGGCGCGGGCCAGGACGCCCGGAAGGGCGCGCGGGCCGGTGGGGAGCGGGGCGGGGCGGGTTGGTGGCGTGGTTTCGGAAGGTCGCGCACCGGTCCAGGTCCTCGCCGCGCCACCGGGCCAGGTGGCCGGTGCGCGGCTTTCGTGCCCAACCCCCGTACGCTGCCACGGTATGGACAAGGACGCCGAGGCGCCGTACATCGACCCTGACGCGGACGACCCGTCCCGGCCCGTGTGCGGGATCTGCCCGGCCAAGCGCATGCCACGGAGCGAGTTCGTGGTCTACGACCGGCCCCACCGCGAGGCCCCGTTCAACCCGGACGACGGCTTCAGGTACGCGGATGGGGGAAGGACTCCAGTGTGCGTCGATCCCCACAGGATCGGGCTGGGGCCGGACAGGATCGCGCCCGACCACACGCCGGAGCCCGGCGATACCGAGGCGATCACGCCACGGGGGCGAAGCCATTGGCGATCCCACAGCACACCCGCACCAACGGCCGACTGTTCCAGACGAAACACCCTAGCCGTCGTGGCCTTCGGTGGGTGACGTCGTCGGTTGGGCGGGGTTCTCGGTGTAGAACTGGCGTGCCCAGCGGCGGAACTTCAGGATGGGGCCGTCGCCCGGTGCGAGCCGAGGGTGTTTCAGGTAGGCGCTGTTGGCCCAGATGGCCTCGTCTCGGCGGGTGTCGAAGGCGTTGAGCCAGGCCATCGGCCCGGCGAGCGACCGGGCCAGCGCGTCGGCGGCTCCGCGGTGTCGCAGGTGGGGAAAGCGCACGGTGACGGCCAGCCGGTAGTCCATGTGCGTCTGGTCCAGCGGTACGGCACAGAACAGTCCGCGCAGCTCCAGGCCCCACCGTGGGATGCGGACCTCCGAGTGGAAGACCCCGAGCCCCTGCATCATCATGCGCATGGTGACCGACGAGGCGAGGAGTCCGCTCGTGCCGTCGGTGGTTCGGCCGAGGCGGTACAGCGCCTCGATGCGCGGCCCGTCGAAGTGGGGGCCGTCGACGGTCTCCGCCACGATCTTGTGCACGTACGTGAAGTGCCCGGTGTCAACGACGTTCTCCATGAAGTCCTGAGGGTGGGCCACCACGGTGCGCACCGTGCAGTGCGGTGGGCGAAAGCCCTCCATGGGTGGCGCCTTGATCTCCCACGACGGGCCTTCACCGCGCCCGTGCCGCCAGACGAAGACCAGCCCGGCGATCTCCCGGTGCTCCAGCGTCCCGAGCCGGGCCCTGGGCGGGGGCGTACCGTACCCCGTCGCCACGCAGGTCCCCTCGGGGTCGAACTCGAAGTGGTGGAAGGGGCAGACGAGGTTCTCGCCGTGTACCCGCCCCCCGTGTCCCAGATGTGCCCCCAGGTGCGGGCAGAAGGGGCGCACCGCGCGCAGTCGGCCGCTCGCCGTGCGGTAGAGCACCACGTCCTGGCCCGCCAGCCGTCGCGTCACCACCCGCCCAGGGCGCACCTCCGCGCTCGACGCCACCGCGAACCACCCGTCCGGAGTCGGTCGCGCCGTCCGGGCCCGTACCTCCTCGACCGCCTGGCCGAGTGGCCGTGCCGATCTCGGTGTCAGGGCCGGGGTCACCGTCGGTGGCGGTGGGGCCGGGGGCCGTCGCTGGTCGGGTCGGTCCGGATACGAGGATGTCATGGCACCTCTTCTCGTCGGGTACCGCGCCACACTCCAACGGCCCGCCCAGCCGGCCGCTCCGCGCGGACACTTCAGCCTGCCGGCGCCGCAGCCCGCCGAAACGGTCCTTCGCTCGACGTCTCACCAAAAGTCGTGAAACCGGAACATCGCGAGTTTGCCGTTCTCCTCGCCGTACCCACCACCGGTGGCCGTCGCCGTGCGCGGACAGGGCCCGACCGGGCCGCGCGGCGGGCCGGTGCGGGGCGCCAGGGTCAGGCGGCGAAGCCCACGTTGGTCACCCAGTGGTACTTGCCCCACTGTGATCCGAGGTCGACGATCTTCTCGACCCAGGCCTCGTCCAGGGCCCGGTCGTCCTGTTCCGCCCAGGCTGCGACGATGCGATCCCAGTGCCGCACCGTCAGTGTCCGGAACTCCACCACGCGTTGCCGTGGGCGGTCCACGCCGGACTGGTTGAGGGGGTGGATCTCCACCCGGGTCCCACGGCCAGCACGGTTCAGGCGGGTCAGCAGGTGGCGGCTGACGTTGTGGCGGCGCACCGTGCGGTAGGCCTCGTCGATGCGCGTGAGGTTCCTCTTCGACGGGCCGCGCTTGCCGTCCAGCCAGGCCCTGATCGTGGCGTCGGTGACGGTGAGTCCGGCCGCGCGGGCGGCGGCGCGGGCACGGTTCGTCCGCGTGAGGTAGTGCAGGCGGGCCAGCCAGCCGCGTGGGGTGGTGACGGGGGTGACGATGTAGTCGAGATGGGAGTCCAGCTGGCGGGCCACGGCCTTGTGGCCTTCGATGCCGGTGGCACCGTACCGGCCGAACTCGCTGATGCGTTCGGGCATGTGCGTGTCCCTCAGTCCTCGTCGCCGGTATCCCCGGCGGCGGGGTCGGCGCCCAGCGGGTAGATGTCCTTGACCTTCACGTCGGTGACGGCGCGGCCTTCCGTGAAGACGCGTCGCCAGTCGCCGATGACGTGCAGTTCGTCCGTACCCTGCACGCTGACGACCGTGAGGCCCGCCGCGTGGGCCTTGTACGCCTTCATCCAGAGATTGGCGAACGCCTGGGAGCGGATGATGTGCATCCAGTCGGGGCGGTTCAACTCCCGGTTGTACGTCGACTGCCCCATGGTGGAGACGAACTTGGAGTACATCGCCTTCACGTACTCCTGTGTGACCTCGTCGTCCTCGGCGATCGCTCGGTCGCGGGCGTCCTTGAGGGTGGTGCGGAACTTCTCCAGCAGGCTTTCGGTCGCGCCGGAGGTGAACGACTCGTGGATCACGGGTGGCTCACACAACTGGTACGTGGGGCCGGACAGGCGTAGCAGAAGGCGCAGGGTGGGTTCGGTGACCCACAGTGGGCCCGGCTCGTCGCGGTTGCCCAACGGGTTGGGCAGGGTCTCCTCGTGGTCCCAGGCGGGTGGGGTGATCAGGTGGACACCGGCGCGACGGCGGTCGTGGGTGTCGCCGGCGGAGTGTTCCAGTTGCCCGATCGGCAGGTGGGTCTTGAGGGCCGACAGATACGCGCCGTTGATGTCGAGGCTGGTCACCTCGTGCACGGCGGCGGTCAGGTGGGGGCGCGTCCACTTGGGGCGGGCCTCCCAGATCTCGTCCGCGCCGCTGGCGGTGGGCTTGCGCAGGATGTCCGGCATCCACGGGTGGGCCACGATGTCGTAACGGCCTCCCCTGCGGGTGGTGTCCAGCAGGGCCATCGCGTCCGGGATGGCGCGCTTGACCAGCGCCGCCGTCGCCGCGTCGAGGTCACCCCTGCACTTGGTGAGGGCGGCGGTGACGGCCTGGTCGATCAGGTCCGGCGTGGCGGAGGCGACCGTCTGGACGCGTCGGCCGGCGGAGGCGAGCCGCACGTGCTGCCGACCGGCACCGGCCTCAGCCGACCGGGACGGGCGACCGGCGGAGGCCGTGGGTGTGGGTGTGGGTGTGGGTGTGGGTGTGGGTGTGGCGGCCTGCGGCGGGGCGGGCTGGGGTGGGGTGCACTGGGTGGGATCCAGGTGCTGCGGGTATCCGGCCACCTCGTGCCGAGCCGGGCCGCCGCACAGCACACAGGGTTGGAGCGTGGCCAGCGTTCCGGTGTCCGCGTCCCGTTCGGCCGCTGGAGGCGTCACCTCGACACCCTCGTCGACGGCCCGGGTGGGTGTGTCGGGGGTGTGGTCGGACTCGGCGCTGGTGTCCGTCGTACGCGCGGCGAGCTTGGCCTGGGCGCCGGTGAGGAAGTAGGCGTACTTCTCGCGGACCTCGCCGCTCGGGTCTCGACCCGACTCCCACCCACCGACCGTGGAGGGACCGACCCCCAGTGCGCGAGCCACCTGGGCCCGGGAGAGGTTCAACCCTTCCCGCAGGGCGCGGCGCTGCTCAACGGAGGGCAGCGCGACCTCCTCGCGGACATCGGCCAGCAACGCGTCGATCTCGTCGAACCGCGCCATCACCGCACCGCCTTCCCGTCGGTCGCGTCGCGTCGCGTGGGCGCGACGCGACGCGCGGCGGGCAGGGCCTCGCACGCCCGCGTCGGGCCGGCCACCAGGTCCAGCGCCCCGATGCCGAAGTGGGCGGCCAAGGCGTCACAGTCCCCCAGGCTCCAGGCGGCCACTCCGGACTGACGACGACTGACCTGCCCCTGCGTCACACCCAACACGTGCGCGATTCTGGCTTGCGACTCACCCGTGGCGTGCATCAGAGCCGCCACCGAAGCGCGCACTCGTTCCGACAACGACATCCCCATGACCGCAACCCTATCACGATCATGCGCTTGGCGCATTTTTTATGCGGCAGACACATAATCGAAACAGCCTCACCACCCCCACAACCCACCCATCCCCGTCCGGCCACGCCCTCGCGGGGGGTGCCACTCTCGGCTGCGTCAGCGCGAGGCCGCTCACCACTCTGCCGCACCACGACGGCCACGCACCGGGCCGACCAACACGTCGGGAGGCGGCCACCACGGCCGCGCGACCAGCGTAGACGGGGCCAGCGGCGCGGCGTGGGACGGTGCGCCGACACGGGCTACCCCCGCCCCGGCTGCCCCGCCCCGGGTGCGCCGCCCCGACACTCGCCCGCGGCGAGGGCCCGGGAGCCACGACGGGTTACGCCGCGACTCCCGGGCATCTCGCGCGGCGACGGGCCGTTCGACTCGGCGCCCACGAGCGACCCGTCAGGCCCGCGGGCCGGTCGACTGGAGGAGGGCGCGGATGCTGGTGAGACTGTCGTCCGCGTGGCCCGCCGCCACGCCACGCCGGAACACGTCGAGCACCGCCTCGGGCAGCGCCGCGTCCACGCCGACGGCGCGGGCCGTGTCGGCCACGTGTTCCAGGCTGGCCACACCCATGGCGAGGCGGTCGACGTCACCGGTGTCGTCTCCGGCCGCCAGTCGGGGCGCGTAGAAGCGGAAGAAGTCCGGCAGCGAGCTGACCACGTCCACCGAGTACGGCAGGATCTCCTCGACGCTGACGCCGTTCGCCTCGGCCACCGCCACGGAGTGCAGCCACGCGGTCAGGCTGGTCCAGAACAGGTCCATCTGAATCTGGTAGTACAGGGCCGCGAGTCCGGGGTCCTCGCCTCGGTACTCCACCCTGCTGATCACCTCAAGCGTCTCGCGGTGCGCCTCGACGAGATCCCGGGGCCCGCTGTAGTACGTGTACCCCTCCGGCTTGCCCACCAGGGCCGGCGAGACCGCCACTCCGGCGGTCAGGTGGCGAGCCCCGTGGCGACCCGCCCACGCCGCGGCCTCACGCGCCCGCTCCGGCGTGTCGGAGCTGAGGTTGGCCAGGACCCGGCCCGACAACGCGGCGGTGACCGGTTCGAGGACGGCGTACATCGCCGCGTAGTCCGTCAGGCTCAGGATCACCAACTCACCCGCGCCCAGGGCCGCCTCGACCGAGGAGGCGCGTACCGCGCCCTCGGCCACCAGGTCGTCCGCCCTGCTCGCGGTGCGGTTCCACACGGTCACCTCGTATCCCCGCGCCAAATACGCCCGCACCATGGCCCGCCCCATCGGGCCCAGGCCGATGACCGTCACCGATCGCCTGCTCACAGACATGAAAGACCCCTCCACACAGCTCTAGAATGAACGCTCTATTTAGTGCCGGTCGGTAACGTAGCACAGCTCTGAAACGAACGTTCTATTCGGTAGGCTGACGCGGTGAGCACGCAGACCGGGGCCACCCCCGACACCCGCACCCGCATCGTTCGCGCGGCCTCCCTGCTGATGCAGCGGCAGGGTTACGACGGCACGGGGATCAAGCAGATCGCCCAGGAGGCCCAGGCCACGCTCGGCTCCGTGTACCACTTCTTCCCTGGCGGGAAGCAGGAGTTGGCCGTCGCCGCGATCCACCACGGTGACCAGGAGTTCTTCGAGGTGCTCCAAGCGGCGCTCGACCACGGGGACGATCCCGCCCAGGCCGTCGCCACCCTGTGTCACACCCTCGCCGAGGGGCTGTGCGCCTCCGCGTGGCTCGACGGCTGCCCCATCACCGCGACCTCGCTGGGCACGGCGGGCCGCGCGCCCGACATCCAACAGGCCGCCGCGCAGGCGTTCGCGCGCTGGCGGGGCCTGGTCCGCGACAGGCTCCGCGCCACCGGCGTGAGCGACGCCGACGCCCACGACCTGGCGCACACCGTGATCAGCACCATCGAGGGCGCCGAACTGGCGGCTCAGGTCGCCCAGAGCAGGGAGCCGTTGGAGGCCGCGGGCAAGCACCTGGCCCAGCTCATCACCCTGCACCGGTAGCCCCGCCTCGCGACGCGCGACACCCCGGGCGAGACCGCCGCTCAGCCTGTCGCGGTCGCCGACTCCGCCCGTCGCACGCGGCGTAGCACGAGCACCCCCCGACACCGGGAACGGGGGCGCGTGGCCTGGCGCCCGGGGCCGGGGTGTGCCGCCGGGGCCGGGGCGTGCCGGTGGCGACGATGACGACCAGATACGCCGTTCCGTGGGTGGGACCACCAGCGACGTGACCAGTTGGGTGGGCACGGTGAAGACGGTGACCAGGAAGAACGCCGGGGAAACGGCCTGACGGTGACTGCCACGCGCGGGCGTCGCACGGGGATCACGCTCCCGTCGTGGAGCCGGGGCGCACGATGATCAGGACGACGACGATCGTCCACAGCGGGTTGACCACACCCGTGACCGTGACCCGTCGCGCCGCGGCCTGACGCCTCACCTCCGCCACGCCGACGCCCGCCGCGACCAGCGGGCCCACCGGCTGGGGGAGCAACCGCCGCTGTCCGGGCGGCATCGCGAGCGACAGCAGGGCCGTGGCCATCGCGGTCAGCACGATCGAGGTCAGCGACCAGGCGTTGGGCGGGACGCCGGGCCGCGCGCCGTGACCGGAGACGGGGACGGCGGCGCGGACGACGGTGGTCCCGCGACACACCCGATGCGGGAGAACCACCGTGCGGGCGTTGTCCGGGCCACCCTCCTCGGCGGCCGGGGGCCGGGGGCCGGACGTGGCGGGGGAACATCGAGGCCGCGACCGTGATCGGGGCCGTGCTGAAGTCGACCCCCGGGCCGGAGCGCGCGACGTGACCACGCCCACCGCCGAGGTGGACCCCGTCGAGGCCCACATCGCGGACCCGACGGCGGCGTCGCACGGTCCGGTCCGGGTCACGTCGCCGTTGGTGCGGGAGCCGCGCGAGAGGCTGATCGACGCCGCGACCGACCTCGCCGCCGGGCGCGAGTCGGATGGCCGGGCCGCTCGACAGGCGGTGGGCGAGCTCGGTTCGGTGGCCGAGATCGCGCCGAGCTTCCAGCACGAACTCACCATCGCCCAGGCGCGACACACCGCCCGCGTGGTGCTGTTGGTCGTGCCCCTGCTGTTCGTGTGCCGGCACCTGGTGGAGACCTGGAGCGGTGGCCCACGGGGTACCGACTGCCGTTCGTGGTCGTGTTGTTCGCCGCTGACCTGGGTGGCGTGGCGGCGACGGCGTCGCTGCTGGCGGGGGCCGCCCCGGCCGCCACGGGTGTCCTCGCGCGTGTGCCGCCCACCCCGCATCGGCTGCCGCCGTGGGTGGCGTGGACGGGCACCGCGGCGGCGGTGGCTCTCACGATCAGCGCCCTCACCCTCACGCTGGCCTCGGTCGCGGCCTCCGACTGGCCGTTGAGCCTGGTCCGGGGGTCGTGGCCCGCGCCTGTCACACCCGGATCGCCGCCTCGGCGCGCGCCTGTCGTGAGTGCGCGCACAGTGTCCACCCGGAGCCGGTGACCACGCGGTAGGCGCCGTGCCAGGCTGTGTCGGTCGGCAGGCTGAGTCGGTCGCCAGCCTGTGTGGACGGCTGGCCTCCGTCGGAGACCGGGCTGACGGGCTGGCTGGCCCGCGTCGAGGACCGGGTTGGGTCGCTGGCGAGGTTGGCGCCCTCCGTTCCCGTGGGTCGCGCGCGGCGCGTCAGTCGGTGGCCGGCAGGTCCCGGATCGCGTAGTAGGCCCGCAGCGCCGCCTCGGCGCCGGAGCCGAGTGCGGACATGACGCGCTGGTAGCGGGCCGAGCGCAGGTCGCCGGCGACGATGACGCGAGGGTGTTGGGACGCCGGCGGACAGTAGCCGTTCGGGGCCCGCACCAGGTCGCCGGGTGGGGCGACGGGGGCGCTGCCGAGGCTGAGGTAGACGGCGTCCGCGGTGAGGGTGTGTGCGTGACCGTCGTGGTCCACCGCCTGGGCCGTGGTGAGCGCGCTCGCGGGGCCCAGGGTGAGTCGCCGGACCGGCAGGAGGGTGACCCGGGGATCGTCGCGAACCTCCTCGGCCTTGTAGTCGTCCGCTGGCGGGTGGGCTACGAGCAGGCGGGTGCGCAAGCGCGGGTGGGCGCGCAGGAACGTGCCGATCGGGCGGTCGGCGCCCAGGACCAGGAGGGTGCGCCCGTCGGCGTCGTCGGCCTTGGCCTCCCACAGCGGGGACGGGGACAGGTCGGGAGGGGCGGTGAGCCAGTCGACGTCCCCCGGCCCGAGGGGGCCGACCCCCGTGGCGACGACGGCGTACGGGGCCGACAGGTGGGTGCCCGTGTCGAGGGTGACACGCACGTGGTGCTCGCTCGCGTCGAGTCGGGTGGCGGCGTGGCCGAGCGCGAGTCGGCACAGGGGTGTGTCGGCGAGTTCCGTCGCCAGGATCTCCGCCAGGGCCGGGCCGTTGGTGTGGCCGCCAAGGACGTTGTCGAGCACCGGAACGCGGTACAGGTTGCGGCACAGGGCGGCGGGTTCGACCAGCACCGAGCGCATGCCCACGCTCGCCGCCATGCGGGCGGCGGCGCAGCCGGCTGGGCCGCCGCCGACGACGATCAGATCGGTCCCGCTCGCGGCGGGTGGGGGCGTGGCGGGCGGTGTACGAACCATGCGGCCATTCCACCACCCCGACCCGGTCCGCGCGGCGGGTTGGCGGCTGGTCCGCCGGCGCGGGCCGGGTGGCGGGGGTGGCCCTCGCCGTGGCAACCGGGCGGCGGTCGTCGCCCGTTGGGGGCGCCGGGGTCGGGCGCGTGGCCGTTCGGCTGTCCACGACGGGTGCGGGCAGGTGGCGGCGATCCGCGCGACGGCGAGTGGGTGACCAGCGCGGGAGGAAACGACCTGTGGGTTCCCGCGCAGCCGGCGAGCGCGTCCGGCAGCACATCCGACACCACAGGCGGCGCGCATCCCACCCGGTGGCGCGCGTCGGCGGGCTCCGGGGGGGGCCGCCGGCATGTCCGAAACCGGCAAGGCGCGACGTCCGCCCTGGGAAAGACGGGCGCCCGCGCCACGGGGTTCACTGCGGCCACCTACCAGCGAAGTGGAGCCCGAACATGCCCGAGGCAGCCAACAACGAGTTCTGGAAGAACCTCAAGCCGATCCAGAACTCCTTCAAGCCTGACGCCCTGCCGGAGGTCTACCTGTCGCAGGTGGCCACCGACGACGACCGGTACTACGTGCCCTTCACCGAGACCGTCGGCTCCCGCCCGCTGTGGATCAACGTGAAGGACAACTCCTGGGCCGACATCCTGCGGGCCAAGGAGGCGGGGCTGGTCAACCGCCACTACCACCCGCACGAGGTGTTCGCGTACACCATCTCCGGGAAGTGGGGGTACCTGGAGCGACCGTGGACGGCGAGCGCCGGTGACTTCGTCTACGAGGCGCCGGGCGAGGGGCACACCCTGGTCGCGTACGAGAGCGAGGAGCCGATGAAGGCGTACTTCATCGTCAAGGGCCCGCTGATCTGGCTGGACGAGAACGGAGAGACGGCCGGCTACTTCGACGTCCACGACTACATCGAGATGTGCCGCAAGCACTACGAGAGCGTGGGCATCGGCGCCGACTACGTCAACTCGCTCTTCCGCTGACCTTGGCCCTTCGCACTCCCCCGAGGTCTCCATGACCGCACCACGCGTGGAGGCCGGCGCGGCGCCGCCGGCCCCGTCGAGCAGCGAGGCACTCCGCTACGAGAACCGGCTGCTGCTGATCCTCTTCCTGGCCTTCGGCTTCGTCTTCTTCGACCGCCAGGCGTTGGCCTTCCTGGCTCCCTACATCGACGACGAGTTCGGCCTGTCCCACACCGAGTTGGGTGTGCTCTCCGGGGCGTTGGCGTTCACCTGGGCGCTGTCCGGGATGGTCATCGGCCGTGTCTCGGACCGGCTGGGTCGGCGCAAACCGCTGCTGATCGCCGCCGTCGTGCTCTTCTCCCTCTTCTCCGCGGCGGGCGGGCTGATGGCCGGCTTCGTGGGCCTGTTCGCCGCGCGGGCGTTGATGGGGGTGGCCGAGGGCGCGGTGTTGCCGCTGTCGCAGTCGTTGATGGTGGAGGCCTCGCAGGAGCACCGCCGGGGCCTGAACATGGGGCTGTTGCAGGGCTCCGCGGCCGGCCTGCTGGGTGGGATCGCCGCCCCGCTGGTGGTGGTCTGGGTGGCCGAGCAGTTCGGCTGGCGCACCGTCCTGCTGCTCACCATCGTGCCGGGCCTGCTCATCGCGGCCTGGATGGCCAGGTCGGTCCGGGAGGCGCCGCCGGGCGCGCCCCGCGATCGGGGTCGGGCGACCGCCTCGGCCGGCGCGCACGGGGAGGTGCGCACGCCGGTTCGGGAGGTGTGGGGGCATCGCAACATCGTGCTGTGCACGCTCGCCGCCTGCTGCTACCTCACCTGGTTCGTCGTCATCATCACCTTCACCCCCGTCTACCTCAAGGACGTCAAGGGCTTCTCGTCCGGCACCATGAGCGCCGTGATGACGTGCTTCGGCGTCGCCTGGGTGCTGTGGGGGTTCCTCACTCCGGCGATCTCCGACCGCGTCGGCCGCCGAACCACCATGATCGTCTTCACGTCGATCGCCGCCCTGTGCCCGCTCGCGGTGGTCTTCGTCGACCACCCCGTGCTGCTCGGCGGTGTCGTCGTGCTCACCTACACCGGGCTGGGCTGCTTCACCCTGATCATGGCGACCATTCCCGCCGAGACCGTCCCACGGGGCGCGCTGGCCACCGCACTCGGCCTGGTCATGGGGGTCGGCGAGCTGACCGGGGGCGTCCTCGCGCCGCTGGCCGCCGGCTGGGCCTCGGACGCCTGGGGGTTGGAGACGGCCATGTACATCTCCGCTGGCGGCGCGGTCGCCGTCGTCCTGCTCTCCTTCGGGCTGCGCGAGACCGCGCCCAGGGTGCTGCGGCGGCGTGCCGCCGGCACCGACGCCACCACCACGACAGGAGCCACCGCATGAGGGCCGCGATCTGGCACGGTGCCCGCGACGTACGCGTCACCGAGACCGAGGTGCCCGTTCCCGGGCCCGGGGAGGTGCTCGTGGAGGTGGCGTACTGCGGGATCTGCGGCAGCGACCTGCACGAGTACGCGGACGGGCCGCACGCCATCCCCACCGCCGCGCCGCACCCGGCCTCGGGTCTGACGGCGCCGCTCACCCTGGGCCACGAGTTCTGCGGGACCGTCGCCGCGCTCGGGCCCTCGGTGGAGGGGTTGGCCGTGGGTGACCCGGTGGCCGTCGAGCCGAACTACCGGTGCGGCACCTGCTCCCGCTGTCAGGCCGGCGACTACCACATCTGCCGTCACTTCGGCTTCGCCGGGCTGATGGGCAACGGCGGGCTGGCCCAGTACGCGGCGGTCCCCCGGTACATGGCGCATCGGCTGCCCGCTTGCGTACCGCTGGAACAGGCCGCGCTCTTCGAGCCCGCCTCGGTCGCCCTGCACGCGCTGCGCCGGGCCGAGCCGCTGCGGTCAACGGTGGCGATCGTCGGTCTGGGGCCGATCGGCCTGCTGGCCGTGCGGCTGGCGGCGCAGCGCGGGGTCGACCGGATCATCGCCGTGGACGTGGCCTCGGACCGGCGGGAGCTCGCCGCCCGCATGGGCGCCACCGATCTCGTCGACGCCGGGGGCGGGGCCGACGCGGGCGCGCTGGTCCGTGAGCTGACCGAGGGGGAGGGTGTGGACGTGGCCCTGGAGGTCGTGGGCTCGCAGGCCGCCCTGGACACCTGTCTGGCCGCGACCCGGCGTGGTGGGCGCGTGGTCCTGGTGGGGCTGGCCCAGGAGGTGCGGTTGGACGCCTTCGCCCTGGTCAACAACGAGCAGTCGATCATCTCCAGCGTCGGCTACCGCGACACCTACCCCGAGCTGATTCGCCTGGTGGCCGAGGAGGGGGTGGACCTGCGGCCCGTGGTCACCTCGACGGTGGCGCTCCAGGACGTGGTGGGCGCGGGTTTCGAGGCGTTGCTCGGCGGTGGGGACCAGATCAAGGTGCTGGTGGACCCGCGCGCGCCCGCGCCGCCCGCCATGGCCGGTGACCGGGCGCGGGTAACACGATGACCAGCGGTTTCGCCCCGGATCTCTTCGCCGGCCGCAGTGTCGTGATCACCGGTGGGACCTCCGGTATCGGGGCCGCCACGGCTGTGCTGTTCGCCGAGCTGGGTGCCCGGGTGCACGCGCTGGGCCTGGCTCCGGCCCAGCCCGAGGAGCTGCCGCGGCACCCCCGGGTGCGCGTGGTCGAACTCGATGTCACCGACCGGGCCGGGCTCGCCGACCACATCGCCGGGGTCGGCCCCCTCGACCACCTGGTCACCTGCGCGGGTGTCAGCCGCGACCGCGCCGAGTACGAGCCCGCGACCTGGGACCACGTGCTGGCGGTCAACCTGACCGCCACGATGGTGGCCTGCCGGGCGGCCCACCCGGCGCTGGCCGAGGGCGGCGGGAGCATCGTCACCATCTCGTCGATGTTCGGCTTCTTCGGCAGCCGCGACCGCCCCGCCTACAGTGCGAGCAAGGGCGGCATCGCCCAGGTGACCCGTTCGCTGGCGGCCGAGTACGCCGAGGACGGCATCCGGGTCAACGCCGTCGCCCCGGGCTTCGTCACCACTCCGTTGGCCCGGGGTGTGCTGGACGACCCGGTGGCCATGCGGGCGGCGCTGGCCCGGGTCCCCCTGGGCCGGTTCGGCCGGCCGGCCGAGGTCGCGGCGGCCATCGCGTTCCTGTGCTCGCCGGCCGCGACGTACGTCAACGGGGCCGTCCTGCCGGTCGACGGCGGCTACCTGGCCGTGTGAGCCCGGGCCCGCCGCGCCACCGTGGGTGGCCGGCGGGCCCGGCTCGGCGCGGTCCCGGCGGTGGACCCGGGGCGGGTCCCGGCCGTAGCGGAACCCGGCGAATGCCGGTACCTTTCCCCGCCACGGGCACGCCGACCGGCAAGGAGGCTCAGATGTCCACACCCGCGGCCCCCGCCGCCTCCCACGTCTCCACACGGTGTGTCGATCCGGCCGATCGGGTCGACTTCTGGGAGGAGTACAACCGCAAGGCCCTCGTCGGCCTGACCTGCTCGCCCTACTCCGAGCAGGGGCTGTTGGCCTCGCAGACCAACGTGCAGTTGCGTGGTCTGCGGCTGGCCGAGATCGCCGGCAACGAGCACGTCATCGAGCGCACCCCGCGCACCTGTCGGGCGCTGCCCAAGGAGTCGGTGTTCGCCACCCTTCTCACCGCCGGCCAGGCCGTCTTCTTCCACGCGGGTGGGTGTCTGAACGTGCGGGCCGGTGACCTGGTGCTGTACGACACGCGCCAGTCCTACCTGTTCGGGTTCCCCTCCACCATGCGCCAGCTCCTGGTGGACATCCCCGGCAGGACGTTCAGTGAGCACTGCGCGCCCGGCGGCGTCGCGACGCCGTTGTTGTTCGGTGGGGACTCGGCGGCCGAGGGTGTGCTGGTCGCCACCCTGCGCTCGGTGCTCAGCGACTGGGCCAGCGGGCGCGGGGCCGGAGACCCGGTGAGCGCCGAGGCGACCGTGTTGGACCTGGTCAGGTCGCTGGCCGCGCCCCGCATCGGGGATGGCTCCGCCACCCCGGCCCGGCCCGCGCAACTGGTCGTGGCCCAGGAGTACGTCCTGCGGCACCTGGGTGACCCGCGGCTGTGCGCCGAGCAGGTCGCGGAGGCGGTGGGGGTCTCCACCCGACAGCTGAGCCGCATCTTCGCCAGCGCGGGGCTCAGCCCCTCGCGCTACATCCTGCGCCAGCGGCTGGCCCGGGCCCGCGAGGAGCTCGCCGACCCGCAAGCCAGGCACCGTACGATCGCCGAGGTCGCGCACCGGTGGGGCTTCGCGAGCCAGGCACACTTCACCCGGGTCTTCCGGGACCACTTCGGGCACACCCCGGGCGAGGCCCGCCCCGTGCCCGCCACGGCCCGGGGCGAGAGCTAGCGCCGGCGGGCGGGCTGGAGCCGGGGGCGGGCACGGGGTCAGGGTCGCGCGGGCCGGGCCACGGGAGCGGGGAGAGCCGGGCTCGCGCGCGGGAGTGTGGGGCACTCGGCGGCGAGGGCCGGGGACCAGGCACGCGCCAGGTAGTCGATCTTGCTGGGGTGGTGGCCGGTGACATCGCCGGTGCGCGCGACGCTGTAGCCGAGGATGTGGTGCAGCACGACCGTGTCGTACTCCAGGGGTGAGCGCGCCCCCAGGGGCAGCGGTTGGTGGCGGCTTCCGGTGTGCGCGACCAGGTGCTCCCAGGCCACCGTCGCGGGGCTGTGGCACCCGACGACTCCCGGCCAGCGGCGCACCAGCGTGCCGAAGGTGCGGCGCACCGCGTCCGCCGCCTGGTGGCGGTCCAGGTGGATGCGGGCGTAGGCGGAGTAGGGGCCGGCGTACAGCGCGCGGAAGCCCTCGAAGACCACGGCCGCGCGCCCACACGACGCGGGGGCCCGGGGGGCGGGCGCGGTCACCCGAACGCCTGGGCCGGCAGCCGGCGCTGGGCGACCGGGGTGGGCGCGGGCGAGGCGCGGCCGGCATCGGCGGCCTGCCGGGCGGCCCGCCACAGGGGGCGGATGGCCTCCGCCTGGCCGTGCAGGGCCTCGACGAGGTGGCGCACCTGTTCCCAGGCGGGAACCGCCGTGCCGTCCAGCATGCCGCGGATGTCGGTCACCGTGAGGGCGTTGCCGCTCCGCGTGCGGATGGTGGTGGGCGAGGGCCGGGCGGCGGAGAGGTGCAGGCCCCGCAGGGCGGCGTGCAGGGTGGGGGGTTGGGGCGTCTCGTGGCCGTGGGCGGCCTCCCACAGGGGGCGCAGGTCGCCCGGGTCCACGCCGTAGGCCAGGCCGAGGTGGCGGGTGACCGTCCACGAGGGCAGACGGTCACCGGCCAGTACGCGACACAGATACGAGGCGGTGACGTGGCTTTCGCCGCCCGCCGCGCGCAGGGTCTTCCCGCTGGCGCGGTGGAGGTGGTTCAGGGCCTGGGTGAGACAGGCCGCGGGGTCCCGTGGCGTGGCTAACCCGGTGCGGCCCTCGCTCTCGCCGCCACCGGACCCGCCCGGCTTGCCGCGCGGGGCGGGGGGCTTGCGGGGGCGGGGCGCGCTGGGCGCGGAGCCGCGCAGGCGGCGGTGCTGGCGGCGGGCGCAGGACTCGGCCGAGAAGTCGCGGCTGAGCTTGTCGACGCTGATGCTCATCGCGCCGGCGATGTCGGCTGCCTTGCGTTTGCGAGCGCGTGCTTGCTGGACGACCGCGGCGGTCAGGTCGCCCGTGATGAGCTGACTCTCCGTGATCTTCTCCAGGACGTTGAGGGACTGGCCGTCGCGCACCAGTCGGACGATGTCCTGGAGGTGGCGGGCGGCCCGCTCGGCGACCTGGACGGCGTAGTCGTCGGTGTCGGCGGTCTCCGGTTGGGAGCTGCGCAGCTTGCGGTAGGCCCGGCCGCAGCCCTCGCTGCAGTACTGCCGGGGGCGGCCGGAGCCCGCGCTCTGGTTGACGGTGTTGGGGCAGCCCGGGTTGGGGCACGGAAGGCTGCTTCCCTGCGCCTTGGCGGTCATGGCATCTCGCCCTTTCGGGAGGTGTGCGGAAGGAAACGCGGTGCGAAAACGGGGAGTTTTCCGTATCGCGGGGTGGAAAACCCCGACCGGCGGCGGTCAGCCGTAGGGAGATGGGGTGACCGCGCCGGCGGAGTCCGCGGGACTGTCAGCAACAGCCGGTCGGCAGCGGTGGGCGACACGCGACGCGAAGGCGCCGGTGGCGCGGGAGCGGGCGAGACCCGACAGGCGCCGACCGGGGGCGGCAGGTGGCGGGCGGGCCGCTCGCGTCAGCGAGCGGGGGCGGCGCGACCTGCGGGAAAAGGGCGATAACCAAGGGGAGTTCGGGATTGTTGCCTGCGATGTCACGTCGTTCGCAGGTTTTGAACCCCGGGCCGCGCGGGATGCTAATTTCGGACTCCCGTGGACCACTGCTCACCGCAGTCGGGTCGCGGAACGGACTAGGAGGCATCTCGCCCTCCTCGATCGTATGGGTCAGTGAGGAGCGGGTGGTCCCGGCTCATGGTTGGCGCCGGTCCGGGACCCCCGTATCTTTCGCGACGCTACCCGCTCACTCATACGATCACCATCACTACGATCCGTTAATGGGCGGCTTGCGGTTCTCGAATGTTCACTTTCGCAAAATCCGAAACCGTTTTGCCCGAGTTCGATCAGTTTCGGTCACCCGCGCCGCTCAAAGCGACACCATGGGGTGCCGCACCCACATTCCGCGCGCCCCGCCACACTTCCTCCCGCCCCACCGTGAACGCGGGAGCCCCCACACTCCGGCCGGCCGCGAGGGGTCCGGGACAGCGCCCCGCCCCACCCCGACCGCCGCGCCATCGTCGGCGCCCGGCTGGTCCGGGCCACCGGAGGCACCTCCTCCGGTCCCGCCGTGACGGCCGAAACCGTTGACGCCTTGGTCCAGACCATTTACCGTACGACTGCTTCCCTGGCCGCCGGCACCCGCACCACGCGCACCACGGCCCCCAGGTGATGCGCGTCTGTGCACGGTTCCGCACTTCCCCTGGTCAACCCCCCACAGGGAGAGAGCCATGTCTCACCATCACCGCAGATTCCGGAGCAGAGCCGCGGCTCTGCTCACCGCGATCGTCCTGCCCCTGGCCCTACTGACCGGTCTGTCGAGCTCGGCCCAGGCGGCCGGGAAGCTGACGGCGACCTTCTCCATCCAGGACAACGGATCCTGGTGGAAGGGCACTTACACCATTCGCAACAGTGGTTCCGAGGCCGTCAACGGCTGGCAGTTGGAGTTCGACCTGCCGGCGGGCACGACGACCAACGGTCACTACTACGGCGACGCGACCGTCACCGGCAACCATGTCTCGGTGAAGAACGCGCACTACAACGGCACCATCCCGGCCGGCGGCACGAGCGACCCGTTCAGCTACTGGTTCATCGGCAACGGGCCGGCCAAGGCGCCCACGACGTGCACCGTCAACGGCGACAAGTGCGACGGCACGCCGGACGTGCCGCCGACCGCGCCGGGCACGCCCAAGGTCACCACCGCCACAGCGCGCACCATCGCGCTGAACTGGACCGCCGCCTCGGCCGGTGACTACCCGGTCAAGTCGTACGAGGTCGTCAGCGACGGCGCCACCGTCGCCACCTCGGACACCACCTCGGCGACGATCACCGGCCTCAAGCCGGCCACCAGCTACACCTACGCGATACGCGCCAAGGACACCCGGGGCAACCCGAGTCCGCTCAGCGCGCCGGTGACCGCCACCACCGTGGACCCGGCCACCGACCCGACGCCGCCGACCGCGCCGGGCAACCTGCGCTCCACCGCCAAGACCGCCTCCACCGTCAGCCTGAGCTGGGAGAAGGCGACGGACAACGTGGGCGTGGCGGCGTACGACGTCTACGAGGGCGGCAAGCTGGCCAAGACGGTGGCCGCGGACACCACCACGGCCGTCGTCAGCGGGCTGTCCCCGGTCACCGAGTACTCCTTCACCGTCAAGGCCCGGGACGCGGCGGAGAACTCCTCCCCCGCCTCGAACACCGCGAAGGTCACCACGGACGACCTGGCGGGTTCGGGCAAGCACCTGAACGTCGGGTACTTCGTGCAGTGGGGCATCTACGGGCGCCAGTACTTCGTCAAGAACCTGGACACCTCGGGTGCCGCCGCCAAGCTCGACGTCATCAACTACGCCTTCGAGAACCTCGACCCGAAGAACCTGACCTGCATGGCCGGGGTCACCAAGGGCACCACCACCAAC
Organism: Streptomyces sp. NPDC057702; assembly: GCF_042799315.1. Lineage (NCBI taxonomy): Bacteria > Bacillati > Actinomycetota > Actinomycetes > Kitasatosporales > Streptomycetaceae > Streptomyces > Streptomyces sp. NPDC057702. The sequence goes on from NZ_JBHVJC010000055.1 coordinate 40,718, forward strand.
CCGCAGGACCCGGACCAGGGCACCGGCGCGGGAGACGCGGACGCCGACTACGGCCGTCCCATGTCGGCGGCCCAGTCGGTGGACGGCGTGGCCGACGACGGTTGGGGCAAGCTGCGCGGCAACTTCAACCAGATCAAGAAGCTCAAGGCCAAGCACCCGCACCTCAAGGTGCTGGTTTCGCTGGGTGGTTGGACCTTCTCCAAGTTCTTCTCGGACGCGGCGGCGACCCCCGAGTCGCGGGAGAAGCTCGTCAAGTCCTGCATCGACGTGTGGATCAAGGGCAACCTGCCCGCCTACAACGGCGCGGGCGGTCCGGGCACCGGTGCGGGCGTCTTCGACGGCATCGACATCGACTGGGAGTGGCCGGGCTCGCCTGACGGCGGCCACCCGGGCAACCACTACAACGTCAAGGACAAGGAGAACCTGACGGCGCTGCTGGCCGAGTTCCGCAAGCAGCTCGACGCGACGGGCGGCGAGCGCAAGCTGCTGACGGCCTTCACGCCGGCCGACCCGGTCAAGGTGGAGCAGGGCTGGGACCTGTCGAAGATCTTCAACTACCTGGACTTCGTCAACATCCAGGGTTACGACTTCCACGGCTCGGGCAGCGACAACTCCTGGGAGCCCAACCGTACCGGCCACCAGGGCAACCTCTACACCGACACCGACGACCCGTATCCGACACACTTCAGCATCGAGGAGGCCCTGAAGATCTACACCGACGCCGGGGTCAACCCGCGCAAGCTGACCATGGGCTTCCCGTTCTACGGGCGTGGTTGGCAGGGTGTGGACGAGGGCGGCAAGAAGGGTGAGTGGCAGGCGGCGAAGGGGGCCGCGCCGGGGCAGTTCGCCGAGGAGGCCGGTATTCGCGGCTACCAGAACATGCTGTCCAGCGTGCCCAACATGACCATCCACCACGACGAGCAGTCCATTTCCACCTACGGCTACACCGGACCGGGTGGTCAGTGGTGGTCCTTCGACGACGCCTGGTCGATCCAGAAGAAGACCGCCTGGATGAAGCAGAAGAACCTGCTGGGCGCCATGATCTGGGAAATGTCGGGTGACACACCCAACGGCAGCCTGATGTCCGCCATCGACAAGGGCCTGGAGTAGCGCCGGCGGGCTTTGGCCCGCCACCGGCCCCGGGGGCCGGCCCGCCCACGGGCTCGGCCGGTCCCCGACGCGGGGCCACCCCCACCCCCCCGGGGGCCCCCGGGGCCCCTACGCGGACCCGGGGGGCCACAGGCGTACGCGTCGGGGGTGGGTCGGTCC
>NZ_JBHVJC010000056.1:0-35251 GCF_042799315.1 Streptomyces sp. NPDC057702
GACCTGACCTGACCTGACCTGACCTGACCTGACCTGACCTGACCTGACCTGACCTGACCTGACCTGACCTGACCTGACCACGGCCGGGCCGCGCGGCGGACCGCCTCGCGTCCGCGCGGCCCGGCCCCCGCCGTGGCGTGCCGGCCGGGCCGACTCCGCCGTCCGCGGCGTCGAGCGGCACGGGACTATCGTGGATATACATGCTCCTTATGGGGCATAGCGCGCGATGGGGACGGCAGGTGCCGTGATGATCGAGACGTTGCTCACCGTGGGCGTGCTGCTGCTCTGCTGCGGCCTCCTGTACGCCGCGAGCGCCGCCCGGGTGGTCAAGCAGTACGAGCGGGGCGTCGTCTTCCGGCTCGGCCGGCTGCGTCCCGAGGTGCGCCAGCCGGGCTTCACGATGGTCGTGCCGCTGGTGGACCGGCTGCGCAAGGTGAACATGCAGATCGTCACGCTCCCGGTGCCCGCCCAGGAGGGCATCACCCGGGACAACGTGACGGTCCGGGTGGACGCCGTCGTCTACTTCAAGGTGGTGGCCGCTCCGGAGGCGGTGGTCGCTGTCGAGGACTACCGGTTCGCGGTCTCCCAGATGGCGCAGACCTCGCTGCGCTCGATCATCGGCAAGAGCGACCTGGACGACCTGCTCTCCAACCGCGAGAAGCTCAACCAGGGCCTGGAGCTGATGATCGACAGCCCGGCCGTGGGCTGGGGCGTCCACATCGACCGGGTCGAGATCAAGGACGTGTCGCTGCCGGAGACCATGAAGCGGTCGATGGCCCGGCAGGCGGAGGCCGACCGGGAGCGGCGGGCCCGGGTGATCAACGCGGACGCGGAGCTCCAGGCGTCCAGGAAGCTGGCCGAGGCGGCCGCGGAGATGTCCCGCCAGCCGGCCGCGTTGCAGCTTCGCCTGCTCCAGACGGTGGTGGCGGTCGCGGCCGAGAAGAACTCCACGCTGGTGCTGCCCTTCCCGGTGGAGTTGCTGCGCTTCCTGGAACGGGCCCAGCAGCCGGCCGACGCGCCGGCGCCCGCGCCCCGGGCGGACCCGGCCCCCACCTCGGCCCAGGAGCCCACCCCGCCCCCGACATCGCCCCAGGCGGCAGCCGACACCGGCGTGGTCGAGGCCGACCAGAGCGGTGCGTCCGCCGCCGACCCGGCCCACGACGGCGATCCCTCCGGTGCCGCCGGTCCCACCAGCGCGAGCGGTCCGACCCCGGTCGGTGCCGACGGCCACGCCGGCGCGGGGGGTTCGCCCACCGCCCCCGCGCCCGCCCCCGCGCCCGACGGTTCCACCGCTGAGCCCGCGCGGCTGACGCCCCGTAACCCACGCCGCCACGGCTGACGCCGCCAGGGCCGGGTCCTCGTGACCAGCGCCCCCACACCCGAGCGCCCCGCGCCCGCCGGCTCCGCGGACGGCGCCAGCGCCTCGCGTTGCCGGCGCCCCGGTGACGTAACCCCCGGCCGCTCACGCCCGCGGGCCGACCGACCGCGTACGCCGACTGGCCTCCCGGGCAGGTGCGAGTGGTCGCGCGAGCGGCGCCGACCGACCTCACAGGCCGAGACGGGCCGGCCTCGCGAGCAGCGCCGACCGACCTCGTGCGCCAACCGGCCTCGTGCGTCGCTCGATCCCGCCGCCCCGGCCGCCCCCGCTCGCGCGCCGAGCCGCGATGCCCGTCCGGACCGCCCGCACCGCACGGGCCCCCTCGCCTGGGCGGCCCGGCGGCCCACTGGCTCAGCGGCCCACTGGCCCAGCGGCGCGTGGCGGGCCCGGCGCGCCCTCGGATACGGCGGTGCGCCGCACGGGCCGAAGGCGGCAATCTCGGCCATCGTTCGCGATCACCCCAGGTGTGCGGCCCCGCACGGCGTGTGTCCGGGTGCGATCCTGACGTGGGCACGATAGGTGTGGTCTGTGACGTGGGCAGCGCGCGGGGCGCGAGGTGGCGGCGACTTGAACGCGACCTTGTGTGCCGCGCGAGTGCCTGGGAATACTCAGCGGAGCAACTTGGCATGGACGCGTCCTCCGGGCGAGTGACCGGGCATGCCTCCTCCGGGTCCGAACCCCCACATCATCGGGCCCTCCCCCCACTGGAGGTTTTGAGTTGAAGCGCACAAGCGTACGCCGTACGGTCATCGCCGGCGCCGGCGTGGCGGCTCTGGTCAGCGCCACCTTCACCCTGCAGAGCGCCAACGCGGCGCCCGCCGCTCCCGACCCCCTCACGGCCACCGCCGCCGGCGCGCTGGCCACCGACATCAGCGCGGACCTCGGGGCTGACGCCGCGGGCTCGTACTACGACGCCAAGGACCGCAAGCTCGTCGTCAACGTCGTGGACGACTCGGCCGCCGAGCGGGTTCGCGCGGCCGGCGCCGAGCCCCGGGTCGTCAAGCACTCGCTGGCCGCGCTGAACGAGGCACGCGGCACCCTCAAGGCCAAGGCCACCATCCCCGGCACGTCCTGGGCGATGAACCCGAAGGCCAACACGGTCGTCGTCACCGCCGACCGCACGGTGCGGGGCGAGAAGCTGGACCGGCTGAACAAGGTCGCCAAGTCGCTCGGCGACCGGGTGGCCGTCAAGCGTTCGGTCAACACGCTCAAGCCGCTGCTCGCGGGCGGCGACGCGATCTGGGGCAGCGGCTCCCGCTGCTCCCTCGGCTTCAACGTCACCAAGGGCGGCGAGCCGTACTTCCTGACGGCCGGTCACTGCACCAACGCCGTCTCCAGCTGGTCGGACTCGCAGGGCGGGCAGTCGGTCGCCTCGACCGAGGGCGGCAGCTTCCCGGGTGACGACTACGGCATCGCCAAGTACACGGCCGACGTCCCGCACCCGAGCGAGGTCAACCTGTACGGCGGCACGCAGGCCATCTCGCAGGCCGGCGAGGCCACCGTGGGGCAGAAGGTGACCCGCAGCGGCAGCACCACCCAGGTGCACGACGGCGACGTGACCGCGGTCAACGCCACCGTCAACTACCAGGAGGGCACCGTCGAGGGCCTGATCCAGACCACCGTGTGCGCCGAGCCCGGCGACAGCGGCGGCTCGCTCTTCGACGGTGACACCGCGCTGGGTCTGACCTCGGGCGGCAGCGGTAACTGCAGCTCCGGCGGCGAGACCTTCTTCCAGCCGGTCACCGAGGCCCTCCAGGCCACCGGCACGCAGATCGGCTGACAGGCCGACAGGCCCGGTGTCGGCGCCCCGCCCGGCGGGGCGCGCGACCCGTAGCCCGGCCGCCGGCGCGCACCCCACCACCGGGTGCGCGCCGCGCGGCGCCTTCGCGACGAGCGGCCCCCGGACGGGCGTGTCCGGGGGCCGCTCGCGTGCCTGGCCGCGGGCCCGGGCGGGGCTCAGAAGCGGAAGACCGTGCCCCGCGCCGCCTGCTGGAGGCAGGAGTTGCCGAAGGTGTGCTGGAAGGTGACGTTCCGGCCCTCCCACACGCCCTGGGCGACGACGGTGACCGGCTGGTACTCGCGGGTGCAGAACGTGTCGGCGGCCGGCTCGGTCATGTGCGCGAAGGCCGCGCCGTTGACGCGCAGTTCGGCACAGGCGGCGCGCGGCGCCGGATGACTGCCGCCGGCCTGCGGCTCACAGGTCAGGGTCACGGCCCGGGTGACGGCGGCGCTCGCGTCCTCGCCGGGGGCGACGGAGAGCACCAGGGACGAGGGCGGGTAGAGCGAGGTGGTGCGCGCGGGCCCGGCGTGCGCGCTCCCGGCGGCGGTGGTCAGGCAGCCCAGGCTCAGCGCCGCGGCCAGTGCGAATCCCCCAGCGATGTTCCGCATGTCGAACACTCCCTTGTTCGAGGTGGCAGATACGGACCGGAGTCTTGCGGACGCGTGCGGTGAGCGCACGTGTGACGGCAGGCTTCCGGTCACCATTGGTAATCGAACGGTGGCGCGCCGTGGCGCCGCGTCGGGCGCGTCGGTGATCGGCGGCATCGCGGGGACCTGGGATGCGGCGCCGAGGGCGTGCCGCGCGGCCCGGCGGCGCGCGGCGCGGGGGTTCGAAAGGCGGGGCGCGGGGATCGGCTGGAACGCGCTGCTCCGACCTGACGTGTCATTGATGGCTAGGTGTACGCAGCTCGAAGTCTGCTCAACCAAGGTCGAATGTTGGTTGAACCTTGGAAGTGAAGGCGTTGTGAGCGGAATCTCAGCGGCCGGTTCGAGTGTTGCGACCGATGGGCAACTTGCCCCTTTTCTCCGCATTTTTGTTTCGGTGGTATTGCCGGAATGTGAAATGAGGTGACCTCCGCGAAATGTTTTCTTCGTCGTTTATCGGCCTCCGCAAAAGGTGATTTGCCAGTGCATCGAGCCGTCGTTCTAATAGTCGCGAACTGGCTGCGGGCGATCCCCGCCGAGATGCAGGAGAACGGCAGCGATGGCCGAAGTGATGGCCGAAGTGAAGTCCAGCGGGCCCGCGGGTCCGCTCGTCACCGCCGCCCGCGCGCTGCGCCGCGACCGGGTCGGGATGGTCGCCCTCGGGATCGTGCTGCTGTGCGCCGTGCTCGCCGCCTGTGCCCCGCTGATCGCCGCGCTCTACGGCAAGAACCCCACCGAGCACTACGGGCAGAACGACCCTGACCTGCTCAGTCCCGAGGGGCTTCCGGTCCTGCCCAACGGTGGCATCTCCGCCGACTTCTGGTTCGGACTCGAACCCGGCCTCGGCCGCGACGTGTTGACGCAGCTGCTGTACGGCATGCGCACCTCGCTGTTGATCGCCCTCGCCTCGGTCGCCGTGATCGCCGTCGTCGGCGTCGTCCTCGGCGTGACCGTCGGTTATCTCAGCGGAATCGCCGACCGCGTATTCAGCTTTATCTGCAATGTGCTCCTCGCATTCCCCACGCTGCTCCTTCTGTTGGCGCTCAGCCCCATCATCCAGACCCGGTTCGTCTCCCCCGGGGAAAACGAGCCCACCTGGATGCAGTTCGCCGTACTCATCGCGGTCTTCTCCGCCTTCGGCTGGGTGCCGCTGGCCATGGTGCTGCGGACGACCGTGCGGTCGCTGCGGGAGCGGGAGTTCGTCGAGGCGGCCCGAGCGGTCGGCGCGGGGCGCGCGCACATCGTCTTCCGCGAGCTGCTGCCCAACGTCTGGGCCCCGGTGCTGGTGCACGTCACGCTCGCGGTGCCGGCCATCGTCACCGCCGAGGCGGCGCTGTCCTTCCTCGGCGTCGGCATCAACGAGCCGATCCCCGACTGGGGTCGCATGATCGCGCGCGGTTCCGAGGTCTTCTACGACGACCCCACCTACATGGTGTTCCCCGGCGCCGCCATCCTCGTCTTCGTCCTCGCCTTCAACCTGCTCGGAGACGCCGTGCGCGACGCCATCGACCCGCGCACCGCCCGCTGAGCCGGCGCCCCGCGCCACCCGATCCACCCCACCGACCAGGCCGCTTCGGACCCCATCGCCGAACGGTCCCGCCTCGGGCACCCGCCCGGGCACGCACCACCCAGGGCCCCGCGGGGCCCTGGCCGCCACCCCCACACCCCCTCCGTCCCCATCCCTCTTGTTCGCACCTTCCGCATCGGAGTTCCGCATGCCCAGCAAGCCCAGCTTCCGCCCGCGCACCGTGGCCGTGCCGGCCCTGGCCGTCGTCGCCGCCACGCTGCTGTGCTCCTGCTCCGCCGGTGCGGGCAAGGGCGACGGCGCGGACCCCGCGCCCAAGGAGACCGCCCCGCTGACGGCCTCCCTCGGCACCGCGAAGGACAGCACCGGCCCCGCCCCCGCCATCGACGGGTCCCGCGAGGGAGGCACCGTCCACATCGCCAACCCGACCGGCTACGCGCACCTGGACCCGCAGAAGATCTACGCCGGCGAGTCGTACAACACCTCCCTGCTGTGGGGCCGTCAGCTCACGCAGTACCAGGTGGTGGACGGCAAGGCGACCCTCGTCGGTGACCTCGCCACCGACACCGGCACCTCCAGCGACGGCGGCCGGACCTGGACGTACCACCTCAAGGACGGCATCGCCTGGGAGGACGGCAAGCCCGTCACGGCGCAGCACGTCAAGTACGGCATCGAGCGCACCTTCGCGCCCGGCTTCGAGCTCGGCCCCACCTACTGGCCGGAGTGGCTGACCGGCTCGCCCGACCGCACCGCGGCGGTCAAGAAGTACGGCGGCCCCAAGGACGGCGGCCTCGACGCGATCGAGACGCCCAACGACAAGACGATCGTCTTCCACTTCCCCCAGCCGCAGGCGGACGTGCCGTACATGGCCGCGCAGTCCTCCTCCTCGCCGGTGCGCGAGGACAAGGACACCGGCACCGGCTACGACGTCAGGCCGCTGGCCACCGGCCCGTACCGGATCGTGGAGCACAAGCAGAACCAGCACCTGACGCTGGAGCGCAACCCGCACTGGAAGCCGGAGTCCGACCCGATCCGGCACCAGTTCGCCGACCGCTTCGAGTTCACCTTCGGCAAGAACGCGCTCAACATCAGCCAGGAGATCCTGGCCGGCCGCGGAAACGGCGCCGCCAGCGTCACCACCAAGGCCGACCTGCCGCCCGAGCTGTTCCGCGAGACCGAGCGCGACAAGGCCAAGGGCAAGCTCGTGGTCAACGGCCGCCAGGGCGCGTACGTCAACGACCTGTACATCAAGAACAGCCGCGTCACCGACCCCGAGGTCCGCAAGGCCATCGCCTACCTCTTCCCGCGCCAGCAGGCCCGCCAGGTGCTGGGTGGCCCGCGCTCCGGCGAGCTCGCCACCACGCTGTCCTCGCCGGCCGTCGTGGGCTGGAAGAAGTACGACCTCTTCCCCGCGCCGGCCACCGGTGACATCGCCAAGGCCAAGGAGCACCTGGCCAAGGCCAAGAAGCCGGTGACCAAGCTGACCTACGCCTACGAGAGCGACGCGGTGCAGGACCGGCTCGCGCAGGTCCTCGTCGACGCCTTCGGCAAGGCCGGCATCACCCTGGTCACCAAGCCGCTGGACCCGGCCTCCTTCACCAACCAGGTCTTCCGCGGCCCCGCCCCGTACGACCTGTGGCTGAGCACCAACTCGGTGGACTGGCCGACCCCCTCCACGCTGCTGCCCGACGGCTACCACAGCAAGCTGGACGCGCTGTCCAACGGCATCCGGTACAACAACCCGGCCGTGGACAAGGAGCTGGAGCGCATCGAGAAGATCGGTGACGCCAAGGAGAAGGCCGCGGCCCTCATCGACCTGGAGCAGATCGTCATGAAGGACGCCCCCGTGGTGCCGTTCATGTACCCGCACGTCTCCCAGGTGCGCGGCGAGGACATCGGTGGCGCGTTCATCCACCCCATCTACGGCGGCATCAGCGCGGCCTGGCTCTACCGCGCCGACTCCTGATCCCGGAAGCCCACACCCATGCTCAGCTACGTCCTACGACGGGCCCTTCAGGCGGCGGCGGTACTCCTGGCGATCACCGCCGCCGCCTTCGGGCTCTTCTACGCCGCGCCGTCCGACCCGGCGCTGATCGCCTGCGGGCCCAAGTGCGACACCGCCCAGGTCGAGGCCGTGCGTCACAGCATGGGCCTGGACCAGCCCATCGCGGCGCAGTACGTCGACTACCTCGGCGGACTGCTCAGCGGGCGCACCATCAACGACGTGGACGGCACGCCCATCGAGTGCGGGGCGCCCTGCCTCGGCTACTCGTACACCCTGCACCAGCCCGTCACCGAGGCCATCGCCGACCACCTGCCGGTCACCCTCTCGCTCGCCGTCGGCGCGCTCACGGTGATCGTGGTGCTCGGCATCGGCACCGGCCTGATCTCGGCGCTGCGCCGGGGTAGCCGCACCGACCGGCTGCTCTCCGGCTTCACCCTGATCGGCGCCAGCGTCCAGATCTACTTCCTGGGCTACGTGCTCCAGTACCTGCTGGTCTACAGCACCGACCTGGTCCCGCTGCCGGAGTACGTGCCCCTGGCCGACAACCCGGGCGGCTGGGCGGCCGGACTGCTGCTGCCGTGGCTGGTCCTCGGCTTCGTCAACGCGGCCGTCTTCGCCCGGCTCTCCCGCGCGCAGCTCCTGGAGGTCATGCACGAGGGGTACGTGCGCACCGCGCGCGGCAAGGGGCTCAGCGCGCGCCGGGCCCACCTGAAGTACACCGCGCGCGGCGCCGCCCCGCCGCTGGTGCAGCTCCTCGGCCTGGAGGCCGGCGCGCTGTTCGGCGGCGCGTTCATCACCGAGACCGTCTTCGGCCTCGGTGGTGTCGGGAAGCTGGCGGTGGACGCGGTGGTCGGCAACGACCTGCCGACCGTGGTGGGCACCGTGCTGTTGGCCGCGTTGTGCGTGGTCGTCTTCGTCGCCATCGCCGACCTGGTCGTCGCCTGGCTCGACCCGCGGGTACGGCTCGCGTGAGCGCCCCCGCCCCACGCCCCGGCCACCCGCCCCGAGAGGAAGCCCCCATGGCCGACCGAGACCACCCCGCGCTGCTCGTGCGCGACCTGTCCGTCTCCTTCACCCGCTCGCGCGGCGCCACGGGCGCCGCCGAGGCGGTGCCCGCCGTGCGCGACCTCAGCTTCGAGGTGGCGCCCGGCGAGGTGCTCGGCCTGGTCGGCGAGTCGGGCTCGGGCAAGTCCACGGTCGGCCTGGCCGCGCTCGGACTGCACGACCCGGCCCGTACGCGCGTCAGCGGCAGCATCCGGGTCGGTGGCACCGAGATCGTCGGGGCCACCGAGAAGCGGTTGTGCGCCGTGCGCGGGGCGCGGGCCGCCATGGTCTTCCAGGACGCGCTGGCCGCGCTGTCCCCCTTCCACACCGTCGGCGCCCAGCTCGCCGAGGCGTACCGGCTGCACCACCCGGGTGTGGGCCGGGGCGCGGCGCGCGAGCGGGCCACCGCGATGCTGGAGCGGGTCGCCATCCCGGCCGCCCGCGCCCGCGACTACCCGCACCAGTTCTCCGGCGGCATGCGGCAGCGGGTGATGATCGCCATGGCGCTGGTCAACTCGCCCGACCTGCTCATCGCCGACGAGCCGACCACCGCGCTCGACGCCCGCGTCCAGCGCCAGGTGCTGGATCTGCTGGACGAGCTGCGCCGGGAGCACGGCACCGCGGTGCTGCTGGTCACCCACGATGTCGGGGTGGTCGCCGAGATGGCCGACCGGATGCTGGTGCTGCGCGGCGGCCGGGAGGTCGAACAGGGCCCGGCGGACAAGCTGCTGACCGAGGCGAGCCAGCCCTACACCCGCGCGCTGATCGGTGCCGCCCCCACGCTGGGCACCGTGCCCGGCACCCGGCTGCCCACGGTCGAGGACCCGGACCCGGCACCGCTGTCGGCGCGCGGGCCGGGCACGGGGGTGCCGGCGGGCGCGGGTCGGGTCGGCGGCGGCGCCGCGCGCGAGGCCGGTGCGGGGGAGCGGTGCGTTCCGGCCGCCGGGGCGCCCGTGCCGCCGATCGCCGAGGTCCGCGAGCTGCGGGTGGACTTCCGGGCCCGTGGGCCCAGGCTGCCCGGGCTGCGCCGGCCGCCGATCCAGGCCGTCCGTGGCGTGAGCCTGGGCATCGCGCCCGGCGAGACGCTGGGCCTGGTGGGCGAGTCGGGGTCGGGCAAGTCCACCACGGCGCGGGTACTGGCCGGGCTCCAGCGGCCGACGGCCGGCACCGTCCGCTTCGACGGGCGCGACATCTCCGACGCGGCCCGCGACACCCGGCTGCGCCGCGAGCTCAGCCGCGAGGTGCAACTGGTCTTCCAGGACCCGTACGCCTCGCTCAACCCGCGTCGCACCGTCGAGCAGATCGTCACCATGCCGCTCCAGGTGCACACCCGACAGAGCGCGGCCGAGCGGCGAGAGCGCGCGGTGTGGCTGCTGGAGCGGGTGGGGCTGAAGGCCGAGCACCTCGGGCGCTACCCGCACGAGTTCTCCGGCGGCCAGCGGCAGCGCATCGGCATCGCCCGCGCGCTGGCCCCCGAGCCACGGCTGCTGATCGCCGACGAGCCGGTCTCCGCGCTCGACGTCTCCGTCCAGGCCCAGGTCCTGAACCTGCTGATGGACCTGCGCGAGGAGTTCGGCCTCTCGCTGCTGTTCGTCTCGCACGACCTGGCGGTGGTGCGGCACTTCTGTGACCGGATCGCGGTGCTGCGCGGCGGCGAGATCGTGGAGACCGGGACCCGGGACGAGGTCTTCGACCAGCCGACGCACGACTACACCCGGGAGCTGCTGGCCGCGATGGTGTGACCCGGCCGGCGTCCACCGCGCTCAGAGTGCCCGGCCCCCCGGCGGGGGTTCGGGCACCCTGGCGTTTCTCCGGGCCCGACTCAGCTGGACAGCACGGCCAGCGCGTCCACCTCGACCAGCAGCTCGGGCCGGATCAGCCCGGCGACCTGGACGGCCGAACTGGCCGGGGGCCGCGCCGTGTCCACGTACGCGTCCCGGGCGGCGCGCACGGCCGGCAGGAAGGCCACGTCGGTGACGTAGAAGGTCAGCTTGACCACGTCGGCGAAGCTGGCGCCGGCCGCCGCCAGACAGCGGTTCAGGTTCTCGAAGACCTGGTCGGCCTGGGCTCGCGGGTCGTCGGCGCCCACCAGGTGGCCCTGCTCGTCCACGGCGATCTGCCCGGAGACGGCCACCAGCGTGCCGGTGCCGATGACGACGTGACTGAAGCCGTTTCCGGGCGCGACGCCCTGGGGCGCGGCGATGTGGCGGTGCTCGGCCATGGTGCTCCTCGTGGTGCGGGTGGCGCGGCGGCTGCCTGCGGGTCCGTTTCTACAGCAGCGCCAGTTGGGTGCCCACGGCCGGGTCGGGTGTGGCGGGCGGTGCTGACGGCCGCGCTCGCGCCGCGCCGGGGCCGGCCGGGCCGATGCCGTACTCGGTGGCCAGCTCGTGCACCTGCCGCGTGATCCGACGCTGGTACCAGGTGGGGGCGTACGCCCCGCCGGCGTACAGCGCGTCGAAGCGGCTCCGTAGCCTCGGGTGGTGCCGGTCGAGCCAGGCCAGGAACCACTCGCGGGCCCCTGGGCGCAGGTGCAGGACCAGCGGCGTGACCGAGGTCGCCCCGGCCGCGGCGACGGCCGCCACCGTGCGCCGCAGCTGTTCGGGCGCGTCCCCCAGGTACGGGATGACCGGCGCCATCAGCACTCCGCAGGCGATGCCGTGGTCGGTCAGGGTGCGCACCGCGTCAAGGCGGCGCTCGGGCGAGGGGGTGCCGGGCTCCACGGTGCGCCACAGCTCGGGATCGGTGAAGCCCACCGACATGGACACGCCCACGTCGGTGCGGGCCGCCGCCGCGCGCAACAGCTCTAGGTCGCGCAGGATCAGCGTGCCCTTGGTGAGGATGGAGAAGGGGTTGGACCGCTCGGTCAGGGCGGACAGGATGCCGGGCATCAGGCGGTAACGCCCCTCGGCACGCTGGTAGCAGTCCACGTTGGTGCCCATCGCGATGTGCTCACCGCTCCAGCCACGCGCGGCCAGCTCGCGGCGCAACACCTCGGGCGCGTTGACCTTGACCACGATCTGGGAGTCGAAGCCGATGCCGGTGTCGAGGTCCAGATAGCTGTGCGTCTTGCGCGCGAAGCAGTACACGCACGCGTGTGAACAGCCGCGATAGGGGTTGACCGTCCACTCGAAGGGCATCCGGGACGCCCCCGGCACCCGGTTGACCAACGACCGCGCCCGCACCTCGTGGAAGGTGATGCCACGGAACTCCGGGGTGTCGAAGGTACGCGTCACGCTGGCCGCGCCGAACAGTGCGGGTGCGGACTTCTCGGTCGCCAGGTTCTCCCAGCGCATGTGCGCCTCCTCGGTTCTACGTCCCCCGCCAATAGAACATACGTGCTATTCGAAGGGTGTCAACCTCCGATTTGGGTGGATGCGCTGGGGGATGGTTGGCTTGTCGATCACGCACCACAGCACGCGTACGACACCGGAGGACAGCGATGGCGCAGGTCGAGGCCACGACGGAGCGGATCATCAAGGCGGGCGCCGAGGACGTGTTCGACGCGCTCGCCGACTACAGCGGCACCCGCCGGCGGGTGCTGCCCGAGCACTTCAGCGAGTACGAGGTCCGCGAGGGCGGCGACGGCGAGGGCACCCTGGTGCACTGGAAGCTCCAGGCGACCAGCAAGCGCGTGCGCGACTGCCTCCTGGAGGTCAGCGAGCCCACCGACGGCCAGCTCGTCGAGAAGGACCGCAACTCCTCGATGGTCACCACGTGGATCGTGACGCCCGCCGGTGAGGGCTCCTCCCGCGTGGTGGTCACCACGACCTGGACCGGCGCCGGCGGCATCGGCGGCTTCTTCGAGAAGACCTTCGCCCCCAAGGGCCTCGCCCGCATCTACGACGCGCTCCTCGCGCGCCTCGCGGCCGAACTGGAGAAGTGAGGCCGTCGCCGGCGGCAGCGCGCCGGCGCTGACAGCGGATGGGCGGGGCGCCGATCGCCTCCGGAGCGGGTGAGTCGCCGCACCGGGAGGGCGAGTCGCGCGCCCCGCCGCTGCTTTTCCCTGTCGGGGCGGCGGGTTGGCAGGTTGGCGGGTTCCGACGCGGAACGGGGCGCGCTCCGGGGGCGCCCCGAGGTGAACTCCCCATGGGGGGCAGGTTGAGCGTGCCGCCGTGCCGCCGCTGGTTCGCTGATTCGCCGACCGGGGCGATGGGCGGCGGCGGGTCGGCTCGTGGGGCGGCGAGTCGCGGGCGGTACGCCACCGGTGCCGTCGGGTGGGCCCCTTCGTCGCTGGCTGGTGAGTCGGCGAGTCGATGAGTCGCCGAGTCGATGAGGTGAGGGCGGTACGGGGCTGGCGCTCGGCTCGTCTCCCGTAGAGCCACTGGCCCCACCCGCCGCCTGCCCGTGCCCCCACCTCTCCCGCGCGTAAGGCCCGTCGCGCGCCCGCGCCCGCCGCTGGCCCAGCCGCGTGTCCGGGCCCAGCCGCGCGTCCGGGCCCGGGGTCGACCCGCCCGCTCGCGCGGGCCCCCGCCCCACGGCCCGCCTCCCGCCCGCCGCCCGCCGGTCCGCTCACCAGATCGGGTGGACTTCGTGGTGGGGCATGGGCGTGGCCGGGCGCGTGTGGTGGGGGGAAAGCGCCTGATGGGCGCGGGACGGGCGGGCCGCGTAAGGGAGTTGGCCGTGCTTCTCCGCCATGTTTCGGAGTTTGGTCTCGGTTGCTGGTGGTTGTCGCGTAATGCGAGAAATGGTCGCGGTGTAGACGTGACGACGGGAGCGGTACGTGGGCGGGACCACCCTGGCCAACCGGGACGAGCCAACTCTGGTGCTCAAACCGGCTTCTGTGACCCAGGAACACCGGGCGGCGACGGAGCCGACGGTCGAGCAGGACGCGGCGTCGGAGGTGGCGCCCCCCGAGTGGGAGGCGGACGAGACCCGGCTGTGGGAGGCGGACGAGGAGTACGGAGAGTACGAGGTCGATCCGGAGTCCGGTGCCCAGCCGCCGTCCGTCGCGCCTACCCCCGAACTCGCCGACCCGCCGCCCAGCCCGGGGCGGGTGGTCCTGGTCTGTTGCGGTCTGCTGCTGACGCTGCTGCTCGCGGGGCTGGGCCAGACCGTCGCCGTCAGCGCGCTGCCCGAGATCGTGGCGGACGTGGGCGGCGCGGACCGGATGGCGTGGGTGGTGACGGCCTATCTGCTGGCCGCCACCCTGGTCCTGCCGGTCTACGCCAGGTTGGGTGACCTCGTCGGTCGCAAGGGGCTGTTCCTGTTCGCCCTCGTGGTGTTCGTCGCCGGCTCCGTGCTGGCCGGCTGGTCGCGCACGATGGAGGAGCTGATCGTCTTCCGCGCGCTCCAGGGCGTGGGTGCCGGCGGTTTGGTGATCGGGGCCCACGCCGTCGCGCTCGCCCTCGCGCCGCCCCGGCGGCGAGGCCGGCTGCTGGGCCTGCTCGGCGCCGCGTTCGCCCTCGCCGTGGCCGTCGGTCCGCTGGTCGGTGGCCTGCTCACCGACCACGCCTCCTGGCGCTGGTGCTGCTACCTGAACGCGCCGCTGGGCCTGGCGGCCCTGGTGGCCGCGCTGTGCGCGCCTCGGCTGCCCCGGCGCGTCGGGCGCAGGGGCTCCGAGGTGTTCGGTGCCCTGCTCGTGGCCGCCGCCGTCACCTGTCTGGCGCTGTTGACGAGTTGGGGCGGCACCGCGCGCACCTGGGACACGCGGACCCTGCTGGGCATCGGCCTCGGGGCGCTGGGCGCCGTGATCCTGTGCGTCGTGGTGCGGTACTTCGCCCGCGCCGCGCCCGCGCCGTCCCGAGCCGCCAGGTCTCGCGTCGGGGCCGCTCCGCGACGGCTGCCGCGCGCGCCTGTCCTGGTCAGCGGGCTGGTCGGAGCGGCCGTGGGCGTCGCGGCGTACGGGGCCGCGAGCTACCTGCCCACCCACACGCACCGGCTGGCGGGGGTCAGCGCGACGGAGTCGGGCCTGCTGGCCCTGCCGATGCTGGCCGGCCTCGTCGTGACCGCGCTGCTCACCGGGCACCAGATCAGCCGCACCGGCCGCGTCCGCGCCCACCCCGTCGTCGGCTGCGGTCTGGCCGCGCTCGGGATGTGGCTGCTGTCCGGGCTCGACGCGGGCTCGACCCGGTGGACGTACGGCCTGTGGACGGGGTTGCTCGGCCTCGGCCTCGGGCTGGTCGTACCGGTGTTGGCGCTGGCCGTGCGGGACGCCACCCGCCCGACCGACGGCACCTGGGCGGTCCCCGGGGCGGCCACCCCCGACGCGGTCGAGGCCGACGCGGTGGAGGCCGACTCGGCCGGCGCCCGCGCGGCGCTGTCCCGCGTCGGCGGCGGTGTCGGCGCGGCGGTCTTCACCACCCTGTTCGCGAACCGGCTCGTCGACACCCTCGCACGCCGCCTGCCCGCCGACGTCAACGCTCCGGACGCCGACGCCCTCACCCCGGAGGTGGTTCGCGCGCTCCCCGCGGCCCTACGCGATGGCCACATCGCCGCCCATGTCGACGCGTTGCCCCGTGTCTTCGTGTACCTGGTACCCGTCCTCGTCCTCGGCTTCCTGCTCGCCATGCTGCTAAAGGAGAATCTCGTGGCGTCCCCGACCGACCAGCACGACCCGACCGTCCCCGCCGCGCGCGGCCTGACCGACAACGGTGCGGGCGGTGCCCCCTCGTCCCCGGCGGACCAGCGGACCGCCGCGTTGTACGCCACCGACGTGTACGCCTTCGACACCGACGACCAGCCGCGCGGCGAGGGCCAGCCGCTGTTGGCCGGCGCGCCGGTGTGCGGCACCGTCGCGCACCACGACGGCAGCACCGTCCCGCGCGCCGCGCTCACCCTGATCGACGTCGGCGGGCGGCAGGTGGGGCGCGGCGCGACGGGCGACGACGGGCGGTACGCGCTGAGCACGCCGGGCGCGGGTGCCTACGTGCTGATCGCGGCGGCCAGCGGACATCAGCCCCAGGCGGTCACCGTCGCCGTCGGCGAACGCCCGGTCGAACTCGACGTGGTGCTCGGCGGCGCCGGGCGGCTGGCCGGCTCGGTGCGCACCGCGGACGCCACGCCGGTACGCGACGCGCTGGTCACCCTCACCGACGTGCGGGGCGAGGTCGTCGCCTCCACCCGTAGCGGCCGGGAGGGCGGCTACCTGATCACGGAGCTGGTGGCCGGCGAGTACACGCTCGCCTCCAGCGCGCCCGCCTATCGGCCCGCCGCGCTGCCGGTGTCCGTACAGGCGGCCCGCGAGACCCGACAGGACATCGAACTGGCCGGTGGCGCGGTGCTGCGCGGGACGGTGCGGGCCGGCGGCGGGCGCACCGTGGAAGAGGCACGGGTGACGCTGCTCGACGCGGGCGGCAACGTCGTGGACACGGCCACCACCGGCTCCGACGGCGTCTTTCGTTTCATCGACCTGTCGGCGGGCGAGTACACCGTGATCGCTGCCGGCTACCCGCCGGTCGCCACCGTGCTGCGGGTCGCCGGCGGCGGACGCACGGAGCGCGACCTGCACCTGGGATACGAGGACTGAGGTCCGCCCCCGACGGGTCGTGGGCACGGCGGCGCGAGCCGAGCGGAGCGTACGCCCGGCGCCCGGACGGCGCGTGGGGATGACGGATCACGGAAGGCCCGTGGGGGCCGGGTCGGTACACCGATCCGGCCCCTCGCTCGTGTGGGTGGGGGCCGGCGGTCGGGTTCGGGCGGCGGGGCGCGGCCGGCGCGGGGCGTCACCGGCCGGCCGACGGAGCGCGTGGAGTGCGCCCCGTGCGCCCCGCGTCCGCCCTATTCCGACAATGCCGCACGCCGTCCCACACCCAGGCCGTACGGTAGCCGCGGGGGCGCAGATCTTGCGTACGCGTACGAAGGAGACTTCGCCAATGGACCACGGCGCGTCGCCGGGCGAAGGCGACGACAGGGTGACCCCGGAGCCATCGCCCCGGGCCGTGCAGTCGCCTGCCCCGGGGCGGATACCGCTCGCGGTGGTCGTGGTGGACGGCGCCGGACTGGTCACGCACTGGAGCAGCGGTGCGCGCAGGCTGTTCGGCTTCGAACGCGAGGAGGCCGTGGGCGCGCCCGCCACCGACCTGATGCCGGTCTCCGGCGCGTTCCGCGACGGCGGGGCGGGCGACGAGGCCGGTCCGTCGGCCCCCGTGCCGTACGCGCCGGCTGACCTCACCGACCTCGGGCCCGAACTCGACGCCTCGCTCAGCGGCGGCGCCGGCTACCCGACCGCCGGCCGCGCCCATCTGGCCGCCACCGAGCGCGGTCCGGGCCAGGTGCTGTGGTGGGCCTACCCGCTCGTCGGACCCGGCCCCGAACGGCTGTTGGTGCTGGCCGCCGACGCCCGGCCGCTGACCGGCGAGCGCGACTGGTACGAGCGGGTGGCGCCCGGGTTCGCGTTGCACACCGAGTTCGTCGAGGCCCAGGAGCTGGCTCGACGGCTGCCCGAGATCCTGCCGAGCATGAGCCCGCGCGAGAGCGCCCGCATCGTGTCCCAGGTGCTCGAACTCGGCTACCCGGTGCTGGAGATCAGCCAGCACGACCGGGTGCCGGTCACCCCCGACTGGGGCGTGCCCAAGCGGGTCGAGCGCCGGGCCCGGCTGCTGCGGATGGCCGGTGACGAGGCGGCGGACCCCCGCACGGCCGCCGCTGCCGCCGCCGAGCTGGCCTCCGACCTGGAGTACGCGGCGGTGCGCGAGCGTCTGGAGTTCCTGAACGAGGTCAGCGGTGCCATCGGCACCTCACTCGACCTGGCCCGCACCATCGAGGAGGTCAGCGCGGCGGTGGTGCCGCGCTTCACCGACGTGGCCGGCACCTATCTGCGCGAGCAGGTCGTGGCCGGCGAGGGCTTCCCGGACGGTCCGCCCGACGCCACCACGATGTGGCACCGGGTGGCCGTGGAGCACAACGACGAGCCGGGCCGCTGGGAGGACGTCATCCCGGTCGGCGAGTCCATGCCCTTCCCCGTGCACACCCCCTTCTTCCAGTGCATGACCAGCGGCGAGCCGGTCCTGGTACCCCGCATCTCGGAGCAGATGGGCAACGCGATCGCCGCGCAGTTCGAGAAGCGCGACATCAGCCCCCTGATCAACAACCGCTCGATGCTGGTCGTCCCACTCAAGGCGCGGCAGGTCGTGCTGGGCTTCATGATCCTGCTCCGGCACCGGGAGCGGCCCGAGTTCAACGACATGGACCGCGTCACCGGCGCCGAACTCGCCGCGCGGGCCGGACTCGTCCTCGACAACGCCCGCATGTACACCCACCAGGAGAACGTCGCCGAGACGCTCCAGGACAGCATGCTGCCGCACATCGCGCCCCGCATGGCCGGCTGCGACACCGCCACCCGCTACCTGCCCGGCACCCGGCTCGGCCGCGTCGGCGGCGACTGGTTCGACAGCGTCAAGCTGCCCGGCTCGCGCACCGCCCTGGTCGTCGGCGACGTCATGGGCCACGGCCTGAACTCGGCGGCCATGATGGGCCAGTTGCGCACCGCCGTGCAGACGATGGCCGCCCTGGACCTGCCACCCACCCAGCTCCTGCGCCACCTGGACGATTTGGCGCAACGACTCGGCGAGCACTATCTGGCCACCTGTCTGTACGCCGTCTACGACCCGATCGGCGGCGAGTTGGCCATAGCCAACGCCGGGCACATCCCACCCGTCCTGGTCCGGGCCGCCGACGGCCGCAGCGAACTGCTGGACCTGCCGACGGGCGCGCCGATCGGCGTGGGCGGCGTGCCGTTCGAGACGGTACGGGTGCCCGTACGGCCCGGCGACCGGCTGGTGCTGTGCACGGACGGGCTGGTCGAGGTGCGCGGCGAGGACATCGCGGTGGGGCTGGCCGCGCTGTGCGAGTCGGCGGCCCACCCGGCGGCCTCCATGGACGACGCCTGCGACACCATCGTCCGCTCCCTGGCCCGCACGCTGAACCAGGGGCGCGGCGGACGCAAGGACGACGTGGCCCTGCTCATGGCCCGGCTGAACGGCGTCGCCCCCGCCGACGTGGCCGACTGGGAGGTGCCCCCGCAGCCGCGCTCGGTGCGCGCCGTCCGTCGTCACGTGCGCGAGCAACTGTGCCGCTGGGGCCTGGACGAGGCCGTGCCGACCGCGGAGCTGCTGGTCAGCGAGGTGGTGACGAACGCGGTGCGGCACGCCCGACAGGTCGTGCGGGTGCGGCTGGTGCGTACGGACGCGCTGCTGTGCGAGGTGCGCGACGACGACCACACGCTGCCCACCCTCGTGGACGCGACGCCCGAGGACGAGTTCGGACGCGGGCTGCGGGTGGTGAGCCGGCTGGCCGGCGAGTGGGGCACCACCCGGACGGCCGACGGCAAGACCGTCTGGTTCGAGCAGCCCCTGCCGTAGCCGGTCGGCGGCGGACGCCTCCCGGGCGCGGGGCGGGGCCGGTGACACGGGGCTGGCCGGCGGCTGGTGACTGGCCGGCGCGTACGGCCGGTTGGCGGGGTGGGCGGCGTGTCGTGGGGGAGTGGGGCCGGGTGGCGACATGTCGGGACTGGGGCGGCGGAGTGGGGGCGGGGCGATGGCGGAATGGGGAATCTTTCGATCGTTCGCTTGTGCCCGCCGCCGCGTGCCAGTAGCAATTGGGCATGACTGAGTCGACCGGCTACGTACGGGCCTGGGACGAGTACTGGCGAGACGCTCCCACCGAGCCGGGCGGCGTCCTGTGGGACGCGCCGGCCCAGCACACCGCCGCGCTGCACCTGCCGCTGTTCGCGGCGGAGTTCAACCCCGACCTGCCCGTACTCGACGTCGGCTGCGGCAACGGCACCCAGAGCCGGTACCTGACCCAGCACTTCGGGCAGGTCATCGGCCTGGACCTGTCGCCCACCGCGGTGGCCCTCGCCCGCGCCGCCGACCCGGACGGGGCGGCCACCTACCGGCAGCTGGACGCGGCGAACCTGCCGGCCGTGCGGGCGCTGCACGCGGAACTCGGTGACGCCAACATCTACCTGCGCGGCGTGCTGCACCAGTGCGACGCCCACGACCTGCCGCGCGTCGCCGAGGCTCTCGCGGTGCTCGCCGGCGAACGGGGCCGGGCCTTCGTCGTCGAGCTCGCCGAGGCGGCCGGGCGGGACCTGCGTGAGCTGGCCAGCGGGCCCGCCGGACCGCCGCCCAAGCTCGCGACGGTCCTGCGCCACGGCATCGCCCCCGGCGAGGTCTCCGACCAGGCCGTTCCCACCCTGCTGAGCTCCGCCCGGCTGGACGTCCTGGCCAGCGGCGAACTCCCGCTCACCACCACGGAGTACCGCCCCGACGGCGAACTGATCGTGCTCCCGTCCGCGTGGTGGCTCGTGGCACGCGGGGCCTAGCCACGCGTCCCCCCGCGCCGACGGTCGGCCCGGCCCCGACCGTCGGCGCCCCACCCACCCTGGGCGGGCGCCTGACCCACCCTCGGTCGGTGTCTGCCCCACCCGCTGCCAGGTGACTGGCGCACCCGTCGCTGGCATCGGACGCCAGCCGTCCGTCGGCGCCCCACCCACCCTGGGCGGGCGCCTGACCCACCCTCGGTCGGTGTCCGCCCCACCTGCCGCCAGGTGTTGACGCACCCGTCGCTGGCATCGGACGCCAGTCCTCCGTCGGTGGCTGGCTCGTCTGCTGCCGGCGTCCGACGCGTGCCTCGTGTCGAGGGGGTGACGCTCCCTCCGCCGTCGGCGCCAGGCCAAGCCTGTGCGGGTTCCTGGCCAACCCTCCGTCAGCGCCTGGCGCACCCACCGTGCCGGCGCCTGACCCACCCTCCGTCGGCATCGGAGGCCCACCCTCCGGCGGCACCGGACGCACACCCCCCGCCCGGCGCCTGACCCACCTCCGCCGGGGTCCGGCCCACCCCTCGCCGGAGCGTGAGCCGTCCCACCCGTGCCCGTCCCACCCTGTGCGGGCGTCTTCGGGTGCGCGCCGCCCCGTCCACGGATCGGGCCGGCGTTGTGCTGTCGCCCACATACCGATCCGGAGTGACGTTCGGTCATATCCGCATTCCCCTGGCTATGTCGGCAGCAATCGGCGGCGGTCGGAGCCCGGGGCGCTCCCTTCGGTGTGGCGGGAGCGCGGGGTGTGCGGTGTGGGGAGGGGGGTGCCGGTAGCGGGGCCCCAACCTGTGGGGCAGACTGTTCCACAGGGGCAGCCTGTTCCACAGTTCGTGGGTGGGCGACTCTGACCCGCACCGTCGCCCTGGCCGCCATCAGCTACCCCGGTCGATCGCTCGAGTTGAAGGAATTGTCAGATGTTCGCTTCCCTGGCCCGGCTCACTTCCGGTCGCAGCAGACTCGTTCTGTATCTCTCAGGAGTCCTCTTCCTCGTCGCGGGAGCACTGGGCGGCGGGGTCATCTCCAAGCTGTCCACCGGCGGCTTCGTCGACAGCTCCACCGAGTCGGCCAAGACCGCGAAGGTCATGGAGGACCGGTTCCACGCCGGCGCGCCCAACATCACCCTGCTGATCACCGACAAGCGCGGCGTGGACACCCCCGAGGTGGCCAAGGCCGGTGCGGCCATCACCGACCGGCTCGGCAAGGAGGAGCACGTCGAGCAGGCCGTCTCCTACTGGTCGTTGGGCAAGGCCGAGTCGCTGCGCGGCAAGGACGGCACCAGCGCCCTGGTGATGGCGCGTATCCTCGGTGACGAGGACCAGGTCCAGGACCGGTTCGAGAAGTTCGAGTCCCGGTACGAGGGCACGGTCGACGGGGTCGACGTCAAGATCGGCGGCACCGTCCTCGCCAACAAGGAGATCTTCGACATCACGGAGAAGGATCTTCTCAAGATCGAGATGATCACCTTCCCGATCCTGCTCGTCGTGATGCTCTTCGTCTTCCGCAGCCTGGTGGCCGCCACCGTGCCGCTGATGGTCGGCGGACTGACGATCGTCTCGGTGCTGCTGACGATGCGTATCCTCACGCTGTTCACCGACGTCTCGGTGATGGCCACCAACGTCGCCACCGGACTCGGGCTCGGCCTCGCCATCGACTACAGCCTCATCCTCATCAAGCGCTACCGGGAGGAACTGGCGCGCGGGGTGGACACCGACGGGGCCATCTCCATCGCGCTGCGCACCGCGGGACGTACGGTCGTCTTCTCCGCGGTCACCGTGGCGCTGGCGATGGGCGCGCTGCTGGTCTTCCCGTTCTACTTCCTGCGCTCCTTCGCCTACGCCGGCATCCCCACCGCGCTGCTCGCCGCGATCATCTCGGTGACCTTCCTGCCCGCGCTGCTCAAGGCGCTGGGCCCGCGCATCGACAAGGGCCGCATCCTGGGCAGGAAGAAGCCCACCGCGCCCAACCCGGAAGAGGGCTTCTGGCACCGCACGGCCATCACCGTGATGCGCTTCCCGGTGCCGATCGCCGCGGTCGTCATCGGTCTCCTGCTCTTCCTCGGGGCGCCGTTCCTGGACCTGAAGATGAGCCTGGCCGACGAGCGGGTGCTGCCGACCAGCACCCAGTCGCGCGAGGTGGGCGAGACGCTCCGCGAGGACTTCAACGCCCAGGAGACGCAGGCCCTCAACGTCGTGCTCAACGACACGCCCGGCAAGGGCGAGCGGGGCAACATCGCCGGCTACGCCCAGCGGCTGTCGACGCTGGACAACGTCTCCCGGGTCGACACCGAGCTCGGTACCTTCGTCGGCGGCAAGCAGGTCGGCCCGGCCACGCCGGCCGCCGACCGGTTCGGCGTCACCGACAGCACCTACCTGTCGGTGGTGCCGGAGAGCCAGTCGCTGTCCGAGAAGGGCCGCCAGCTCGTCAAGGACGTCCGCGCCGTCGACGCCCCCTACGACGTCCAGGTGGGCGGCCCCGCCGCCGAGCTGCACGACGCGATCGGCTCGATGAACGACAAGCTGCCGCTGGGCCTGGGCGTGATCGCGCTCAGCTCGTTCATCGTCCTGTTCCTGTTCACCGGCAGCGTCGTGCTGCCGCTCAAGGCCCTGGTGCTCAACTGCCTGAGTCTGAGCGCCACCCTCGGCGTGCTGGTCTGGGGCTTCCAGAACGGCCACCTGGACGGCATCGTCGGCGACTTCGCCGTCACCGGGACCATCACCTGGACCGTGCCGATCCTGCTGTTCTGCGTCGCCTTCGGCCTGTCCATGGACTACGAGGTCTTCCTGCTCTCCCGGATCAAGGAGGAGCACGACCTCACCCAGGACAACACCAAGGCCGTGGCGCGCGGCCTGGAGCACACCGGCTCGACGGTCACCGCCGCGGCCGTGCTGATCGCGATCGTCTTCCTCGGCTTCATCATGAGCTCCATCAGCTACATGAAGGCCATCGGTGTCGGCCTCTCGCTCGCGGTGCTGATGGACGCCACGCTGGTGCGTGGCGCGCTGGTGCCCGCGTTCATGCGACTGGCCGGCCGCGCCAACTGGTGGGCCCCGGGCCCGCTGCGCGCGGTGCACGCCAAGATCGGCCTGCGTGAGGGCGACGCGCGACCGCTCCCGTCCCCGGCCAAGCCGGGCGACGACGCGGGCACGCCGGACCGCGACCTGGAGCCCGCCGGCCGCGACTAGCGCGCGGGCGGCCCCACGGCGGGGGCGTACGGAGACGACCGGTCTCCGTACGCCCCCGCCTTGCGCCTGTACGACCCCGCGAGGCCCGGGCCGCCCCATCCCGAGCGGGGCTCCGGCGTAGAGGCCCGGTGTTCCGCCCCGCCCCGGCGGGTCACCGGGCGAGCCGCCCCAGCCACTGCCCGGCCCCGGCCGATGCTCCGGCCGCGGGGTGTCCGCGCGTCCGTTCTTGCGTCCGGAGCGGCCCCGTGGCGTGGAAAACGTCGGATGTCGGCCGCCCGGGGGGTGCGCCGGCCCAGGGAG
This sequence comes from Streptomyces sp. NPDC057702, assembly GCF_042799315.1. Taxonomy (NCBI): domain Bacteria; kingdom Bacillati; phylum Actinomycetota; class Actinomycetes; order Kitasatosporales; family Streptomycetaceae; genus Streptomyces; species Streptomyces sp. NPDC057702. The sequence continues at coordinate 23,116 of NZ_JBHVJC010000056.1, forward strand.
ACGGGTCATCATGGGGCACGGTCGTGCGGGCGCGTGCCGCCGGCGCCCGCGTGCGCCGTGGTCACGCCGTCCGGGGCCCGGTAGTGCGGGCCGGTGTGGCCCCCGGCCGGGCGGGGTTCGACCCGGCGTTCGGGCGCCCGTGACCGACAACTGCTGTCGAGGTCCGTGCGCACCCCCTTCCACCTGCGGTAGAACGGGTGAATGGTGAAGATCCTCATCTCCGCGGACATGGAGGGCGCCACCGGTGTGACCTGGCCGGCCGACGTCCTGCCCGGCACGCCGCAGTGGGAGCGGTGCCGCGCGCTGTTCACCTCCGACGTGAACGCGGCGGTGCTCGGTTTCCTCGACGGCGGCGCCGACCAGGTGCTCGTCAACGAGGCGCACTGGACGATGCGCAATCTGCTCCTCGAACGACTCGACGAACGGGCCCAACTCCTCACCGGTCGGCACAAGAGCCTCAGCATGGTCGAGGGCGTCCAGCACGGTGACGTGGACGGCATCGCGTTCGTCGGCTACCACACGGGGGCCGGCAGCGAGGGCGTCCTCGCGCACACCTACCTGGCCAACTCCATCACCGGCGTCTGGGTGGACGGCGTCCGGGCCAGCGAGGGCTACCTCAACGCGCTGGTGGTCGCCGAGTACGGGGTGCCCGTCGTGCTGGTCACCGGCGACGACCTGACCTGCGAGGACGCCAAGGGGTACGCCCCGGGGGCCAGGACGGTCGCGGTCAAGGACCATGTCTCACGCTACGCCGCGGTGTGCCGGCCCCCGGCCCGGACGGCGACCGAGATCCGGGCCGCCGCGCGGGAGGCGACCGCGTTGGCGGTGCGCGGCGAGCCGGAGCGGGCCGGCCCGCGCCAGGTGGTGCTGGAGTTCGACGCCGCCCACCTGGCCGGCGCCGCGACGGTGGTGCCGGGCGTGGAGCCGCACGGCGAGCGGCGGGTGGCGTACACCTCGCCGACGATGTACGAGGGCATCCGCTGCTTCAAGGCGGTGACCACCGTCGTGTCGGCGGCGGTCGAGGAACAGTACGGCTGACGGGGGAGAGCGATGGCACCGACACACGACGGACGGCCCACCGGCGGGCCCGCGCGTGGCGCGGACCCCACGCGCTGGCCCGCGCTGGACGAGCAGGCCCTGGCGGAGGTGGTGCGCTTCACCTCGGACCTGATCCGGATCGACACCACCAACCGGGGCGGCGGCTCGTGCTGGGAGCGGCCGGCCGCGGAGTACGTGGCCGAGCGGCTGAGCGAGGCGGGCGTGGAGGCGGTCCTGCTGGAGGCGGCGCCGGGGCGTACCAACGTCGTCGCGCGGATCGCGGGCCGGGACCGGACGGCGCCCGGACTCCTGGTCCACGGGCACTTGGACGTGGTGCCCGCCGAGGCGGCCGACTGGAGCGTGCACCCCTTCTCCGGGGAGATCCGCGACGGCGTGGTGTGGGGCCGGGGCGCCATCGACATGAAGAACATGGACGCGATGATGGTCGCCGTCGTCCGGGCCTGGCAGCGGCTGGGTCTCCAGCCCCGCCGGGACGTCGTCCTGGCCTTCACCGCAGACGAGGAGGACAGCGCGGAGGCGGGCTCGGGCTTCCTCGCCGACCAGCACGCGGCACTCTTCGTCGGCTGCACCGAGGGCGTCAGCGAGTCCGGCGCCTTCACCTACTACGGCACCACGCCCGGCGCCGACCGCGAGCGGCGCCTGTACCCGATCGCGGCCGGCGAACGGGGCACCGCCTGGCTGCGGCTGACCGCGCACGGCCGGGCCGGCCACGGCTCGAAGATCAACGACGTCAACGCGGTCAGCCGGCTGGCCGCCGCCGTGGCCCGCATCGGCGAGCACCGCTGGCCGGTGCGCCTGACCCCCACCGTACGCGGCGCGCTCAGCGAACTGGCCCAGCTCTACGGCGTCAAGGCCGAACTGGACGCCCCCGACTTCGACGTGGACGCCCTGCTGGCCGAGCTGGGCAGCGCCGCCGAGCTGATCGCGCCGACCGTACGCAACAGCGCCAACCCCACGATGTTGGACGCCGGCTACAAGGTCAACGTCATCCCCGGCAGCGCCACCGCGTTCGTCGACGGGCGGGTGCTGCCCGGCTGTGAGGAGGAGTTCACGGCCACCCTCGACGCGCTGACCGGCCCCCACGTCGAGTGGGACTACCACCACCGGGAGGTGCCGCTCTCGGCACCGGTGGACGGTCCCACCTTCGCCGCGATGCGCGCGGCCGTCGAGCGCTTCGACCCGGACGGGCACGTCGTGCCGTACTGCATGGCCGGGGGGACCGACGCCAAGCAGTTCTCGCGCCTGGGCATCACCGGGTACGGCTTCTCGCCGCTGAAGCTCCCCCGGGGCTTCGACTACGCGGCGCTCTTCCACGGCGTGGACGAGCGGGTGCCCGTCGAGGCCCTGCACTTCGGCGTCCGCGTCCTTGACCACTTTCTGCGGGAGGCATAGGAGATGGTGACCACGGCCCCGTTCGGAGCCTGGCAGTCCCCGATCGGCGCGGAGCTGACCGCCGCGCACGACGGCGGCCCGGAACAGGTGGGCATGGTCGGCGAGGAGGTGTGGTGGACCGCGCCGCGACCGGCGGAGAACGGCCGGCGCACCCTGGTCCGCCGGCGGCCCGGCGGGGCCCAGGAGTCGGTCCTGCCCCGGCCGTGGAACGTGCGCAGCCGGGTCATGGAGTACGGCGGCGCCGCCTGGGTGGCCGCCCCCCGCGCCGAGGACGGGCCACTGCTGGTCTTCTGCCACTTCGACGACCAGCGGCTGTACGCGTACGAGCCGGACGCCGCGGACGGCCGGGGCGCCGAGCCCAGGCCCCTGACCCCGGTGTCGTCGGTCGGTGGCGGGTTGCGCTGGGTGGACCCGGTGCTGGTGCCCGAGCGGGGCGAGGTGTGGTGCGTCCTGGAGGAGTTCACCGGGCCGGCGCCCGGTGACGTACGCCGCGTGCTGGCGGCCGTGCCGCTGGACGGCTCGGCCGCGCGGGACCGGGACGCCGTGCGCGAACTCACCGACGACGCGCACCGCTTCGTCACCGGGCCGCGTCGCTCCCCGAACGGCCGGCACGTGGCGTGGATCGCCTGGGACCACCCCCGGATGCCGTGGGACGGCACCGAGCTGAAGATCGCCGAGGTGGGCGCCGACGGCGAACTCACCGGCGCGCGCACCCTGACCGGCGGCCCCGGGGACTCCATCGCCCAGGTCGAGTGGGCGGCCGACGGCACCCTGATCGCCGCCAGTGACCGCTCCGGCTGGTGGAACCTGTACCGGGTCGACCCGGAAAGCGGCGCGGCGGTCAACCTGTGTCCGGGGGCGGAGGAGTTCGCCGGCCCGCTGTGGACGGTGGGCTTCCGCTGGTTCGCGCCGCTGCCCAGCGGGCTCATCGCCACCATCCACGGCCGGGGCGTCACCACGCTGGGCATACTCGACCCGGCCGCGGGCGAACCGAGCGGCGCCGACCGGGGCGCGGGCGAGCGGCAGCCGGTGGACCTCGTCGGGCCCTGGCGCGAGTGGTACCCCACGCTCGCGGTCAACGGCACCCGGGTGGTGGGCGTGGCCGCGAGCCCCAGCACCGGGTACGAGGTCGTCGAGCTGGACACCCGCACCGGCCACGCCCGCGTCGTCGGCGAACCCCACACGGACGTGGTGGACCCGGCGTACTACCCCCAGCCGGTGGCCCGCACCTTCGCCGGACCGGACGGCCGGGAGATCCACGCCCACCTCTACCCGCCGCGCAACCCCGACCACCAGGCCCCCGAGGGCGAGTCGCCGCCGTACGTGGTGTGGGCGCACGGGGGGCCCACGGGACGCTCACCGCTGCTGCTCAACCTGGCGATCGCGTACTTCACCTCGCGCGGCATCGGGGTCGTGGACGTCAACTACGGCGGCTCGACCGGCTACGGCAGGCACTACCGCGAGCGGTTGCGCGGGCAGTGGGGCGTGGTGGACGTCGAGGACTGCGCGGAGGTGGCGCGGGCGCTGGCCGCCGAGGGCAGCGCCGACGGCGACCGGCTGGCCATCCGCGGCGGCAGCGCGGGCGGCTGGACCACCGCCGCCTCACTGACGGGCACCTCGCTCTACGCGTGCGGCGCCATCAGCTTCCCCGTGCTGGACCTGGCGAGTTGGGCGGACGAGGACACGCACGACTTCGAGGCCCGGTACCTGGAGAGCCTGGTCGGCCCCCGCTCCGAGGTTCCGGGCCGCTACCGCGAGCGCTCCCCGCTGCACCAGGCCGACCGCCTCCGGGCCCCGTTCCTGCTGTTCCAGGGGCTCGACGACGCGATCTGCCCACCGGCGCAGTGCGAGCGCTTCCTCGCGGCGATCAAGGGGCGCGGCGTTCCGCACGCCTACCTCACCTTCGAGGGCGAGGGCCACGGCTTCCGTCGCGCGGAAACCCTGGTACGCGTTCTGGAGGCCGAACTCTCCCTCTACGGACAGGTCTTCGGCTTCGAGCCGCCCGAGGTGCCGGCGGTGGCGCTGGCCCCGTAACGGGGCCGGCCCTCGCGTGCGGGCCGGTACGGGGTCGGGCCCTCCCGGGCGCGGAGGGGCCGACCCGCGCCGCTCCGGCGCCGGCGCCATCGGCGGGGTGGCGCGGGGCCGGAACCCCGTGGTGGGTACCGGAGTTGGCCGAGAGACGGCGGTGCGGCGCCCCGGCGGGCGCCGTCCGCCCGCCTATGCTGGGGTCCCGCCGACGAGCCTCGCCACGCCGGGTTTCCACACCGAGGAGGACCGGGCGTCGAGCGGGCGTAGAGAGGGCCATGAGTACCGCGCACCTGCCACCCCAGCCGCGTCCCTCGTCGAACTCCACCCCGCTCCCGACCGCCGCCCCGCACGCGAGCGAGGCCACCCGTCTCCTGTGCGCGGGGACGTATCTGGACGCGACGTACCGAGACCGCGTCGTCGACGAGCTCTATCTGATGGACCACCGGGTCGCGGCCCCCTCGCTCGGATTCGACGCCGCCCGGGTCCTGGCGCACGCCCTGCGGGCCCGGCGGGTGGAACTGGCCTGGGCCTGGGGCGTGCTGGGGCTGCTGGCGGCCGGTGTCGTGGCGGCCAAGTGGTGGATGGTGCTCCTGGTGATTCCGGGACTGCTGCTGGTCCTCGCGCAGCGGATGCTGGGCACCGTGGGGGCGTCGGGACGCCATCGCCTGCCCGTCTTCGTCCTCCGCTGGGTCGGCCGGCTGCTGCTGGCCTACCTGGTGTACCGCAGCCTGGTTGTCGGCTTCGGGTTGTCGGACGGGTCCGGGGACAAGGACGATGAGACCTCGGCTCCCTCGTTCTGGAACACGCTCGGCGACTTCCTGTCCTCGTCGGCGAGCCTGGGTGGCCCCCAGGACGTGGCGCGGGCCTGGCTCGCGCTGGCCGCGCTGCTCGCGATGGGCGCCTGCGTCGTCGGGCAGCAACTGCACTTCGACCGGGTGCTGCGCGGCGAGTTGTCCCCGGAGCACTTCCCGGACGCGGCCAACGACCCGGCTGAGCGGGACGCCGGGCGGCGTTTCCAGCGGCTGAAGGGGCTCATCCGGGCCGAACAGCACGCCTCCCTGGTCATGTACCACGAGGCACGCCCCTTCTGCGGCGCCGGTACCGCCTACGACACCTGGGTCCTGGCGGTCGAGCTGCGCCCGGACGGGGAGGGGGAGCGCCGGCCCATCGGCAACAGCACGCTCCTGGCCGCGATGCGGCCCTTCCTGGAGCAGCTGCGCGAGGTGGCCGAGACGGCCGCGCGCGAGGGGTGGGCCGTCCGGGACCGGCTGCGGCAACTGCGGGTGGACGAGTGCGTGTTCCTCCCGGCGGAGGGCCTGCCGCACCGGGAGTACGCGCCCTACGACCAGGACTCCTTCGCACGGCACCGGGCCGAGGCGGTCGAGGAGGGCGGCGAGAAGCGCCGGCACTTCCTGCGCGTCCGGGTACACGGCTGGGAGGAGGACCTGGTCGTCACGGTCTTCGTCCGCGTCCACACCCAGGGCCGCATGCTGATGCTGGAGGTGGCGCCCCACGTGCTGCTGCCCATCCGCGAGGACTTCAGGGAGGCCGACCACGAGGCGTACCGCTTCGCCCAGCTGAACGGCCTGGGCAAGGCGGTCCACATCCTCACCCAGACCGCCAGCGCGCCCGGCCGGGCCCTGGTGGCGCTCGGCCGCCGCGCGGTGCACAACTGGCGGCGGCTGACCGGCGAGTTCGCCGGCGGTCCGCCGGAGGGGCCGGCCGTGTCGGTGCGGGAGATCGCCGCGCGGCCGAGGGGTTCGCTCTTCCAGACCATGGACGTCGACCGCTACCTGCGCAGTGTGCAGGACCGCATCGCCTACGGCGTCAAGACGGCGCTGGCCGAAGCCGGTTACCAGACGGGCGAGTTCACCCAGAAGATCATCAACATCAGCAACGGCGGCGTCCACATCGACTCGGTGGACGGCAGCACGTTCGCCATCGGGGACCACGCCCGCGCCACGACCGGCGGTGGAGCGACACCGCCGAGGAGGGACTCCTTCCGACATGACCAGTGAAGCGCCCGAGCCCCAGATCCACATCGGCGAGGTGTCCGGCAGCACCTTCGCCATCGGCAGCCACGCCGAGGCCAGGAGCTACCACGGAGCCACCCCGCCCCGCGACGAGGCGACGGCACAGCTCCTCGCCGCCCTCCGGCACCTGCGCGCCGACCTGTCCGACGCGGAGCCGGCCGACGGGAGCGCGGACCTCGACGCGGCGCTGGCCGACGCGGAGGACGAGATCACCCGCACCGGAAGCGCGGGCGAAGGTCGGTTGCGGCGCCTGCGGACGCTGCTGGGCGACGCGGTCGCGGTGTCCACCGTAGCGGCCTCGGCGGCCACTGTCGCCGCGCTGCTGGGCACCTGACGGGCGGTCGCGGTGAGCGAGCTACCGCCCCACTGGAACGCGGACGCCCAGCGGTGGCGGGACGAGTCCGACCACGACAGCCGCCCCACCGTCACGGCGCCGCCCCCGCCGATCCCGCCCCAGGGTGGGCCCGACCCGCGTGTCCTGCGGACGGTGGCCGTCGCGTTTCTCGTGCTCGGCGTCCTGACGGCCCTGGCGGTGTGGCGCCTGGCCGGCGGGGCGTCGGACAACGCCGGGCCGCCTGACTGCGCGCGCCTGGCGCAGTCGCCGGTCAGGGGCTCGGCGGGGACCGAGGCGTCCCCGGACACCGCTCCCCCGTCCCGGGTCTGCGCGGACGAACAGGGCTTTCGTGTCGCCGTCCCCGAGGGGTGGAAGCGGTCGAGCGTCACGGCGAACGCGACCTTCCAGATCGACTACGACGACCCCACCGGCGACCGGTTCCTGCGGGTCTTCGACGTGTCGGGCTCCTCGCCGGAGGACTCCATCGACGCCCTGGAGGGGCAGAGCGACGTCAGCTCCCTCACGGGCCGCGCGTGCGTCGACGACGGCGAGGGGGACGAACAGTGCGTACTGGAGTACACGGTTCCGGGCGGTGAGATGACCTGGTTCGTCGTCGCGCACCACTTCCGGGCCGTGGACGGCGCCGTCTACGGCGTGGCCACCTACCAGGTCGCAACGGCCGAAGACCGGGCCTACGCGCGGGAGGTCGCCCAGCGCGCCGCGCGGCACTTCTGCCCGCCGAAGCGCACCTGCGAGAGCGCGTAGCACACCCCGGCGGGCCGCGTGGCCAGCCACCCGGCCCGGTGGGGTCGGGTGGCGCCGGGTCAGGACGTCGGTGACGCCTTCGCCTCGCGGGGCCCGGCCACGGACGGCTCGCCCCGCTCCGCGTCGGCCGGCGCGACGTCGCCCGGCCCGGCGTCAACCGGCGCGGCCCCGACCCGCGCCCGGGGGACGATGACCGGGGAGCCGTCGACGGGGGCGTCCAGGACGTCGGCCGGGACGCCGTACAGGCGCTCCACCAGCGCCGCGTCGACCACCTCGCGGGAGGGACCGTGGGCGACGACCTCGCCGGCGCGCATGGCCACGATGACGTCCGCGTAGCGCGCGGCGCTGGTCAGGTCGTGGAGGACCATCACGACGGTGCGCCCGGCGGTGGCCACCTCGCGGACCAGCTCCAGGACCTCGACCGCGTGGCCGAGGTCGAGCGCACTGGTGGGTTCGTCGAGCAGGACCACGGGCGTCTCCTGGGCCAGCACCATCGCCAGCCAGCAGCGCTGGCGTTGGCCGCCGGAGAGCTGGTCGAGGCGGCGTTCGGCGAGGCCGGCGACGCCGGTGGCGGTCAGCGCGGCGCGTACGGCGCGCTCGTCCTCGCGGGACCACTGGCGGAACAGGCCCTGGTGCGGGTGGCGTCCGTAGCGGACGAGGCCGGCGACGGTCACCGCCTCCGGCGCCTGCGGGGACTGCGGCAGCAGCGAGACCCGGTGCGCCGCCTCGCGTTGGCGCAGCCGCCAGATGTCCCGGCCGCCGACGTGCACGGTGCCCGCGTGGGGCTGGTGGAGGCGGGCCATGGCGCGCAGCAGCGTGGACTTGCCGCAGCCGTTGGGGCCGACGATGGCGACGACCTGGCCGGACGGGACGGTCAGGTCCACGCCCCGGACGGCGAGCTGGGCGGGCTCGGCCCTGCCACGGGCGCCCGTCGGGTAGCCCGCCCTGAGCTGTTGGACGACGAGTTCCACGGTCACGCCTTTCGGGAGGGGGAGCCGCCGAACAGCACCCACAGCAGGAACGGTCCGCCGAGCACGCTGGTGACGACGCCGACGGGGATCTCCACGGGAGCCACCACCCGGCCCAGCGCGTCGCTGGCCGCCACCAGCGCCGCGCCCACCAGGGCGGAGCCGACGACGGGCACCCGGGTGGGGCCGTAGAGCCTGGTCGCGAGGACCGGCGCGGCCAGCGCGACGAAGGCGATCGGGCCGCCGATGCCGACCGCGATGCCGGCCAGCGCCACGGCCAGGGCCAGGGTGAGGGAGCGCAGCAGCGGCACGTTCAGACCCAGGGCGGCGGCCACGTCGTCGTCGAAGCGCATCACGTCCAGGCGCCGGCCGGCGACGAGTGCCAGCGGGACCAGGACCAGCAGGCACAGGGCCAGCGGCTGGCCCACCCCGTAGTCGCGTCCGTTGAGGCTGCCCACGCTCCACAGGAAGACGCCGCCGGCCGTGTTGTCGTTCTGGCGGGACATCACCAGGTCGCTGATGGCGCCGATGACGGTGGAGACGCCGATGCCGACGACCAGGACCCGGTAGCCACGGGTGCCGGCGCCGCCCGCGCACAGCACGACCAGGGCCGCCGCGCCGGCCGCGCCGAGCGGGCCCAGCCACCAGTCGCCGACCATGGCGGTGGAACTGCCGACCACGGAGGCGACGACGGCCGCGGTCGCGCCCTCGTTCACGCCGATGATGTCGGGGGTGGCCAGCCGGTTGCCGGCCAGGGTCTGGGTGAGGCAGCCGGCGATGCCCAGGGCGGCACCGACCAGCAGGCCCACCACGATGCGCGGCAGGCGGAACTCCTGGACGAGCATCACGGTCAGCCGGTCGCCGGTGCCCAGCAGGCCGCGCAGCGAGGTGCCGGGGCTCATGCCGGTCGAACTGGCCAGCGTGGCCAGCGCGACGATGACGGCGATGACCGCGAGGAGGCCGAGCGAGACGAGAGCCGCGCGGCGCGGGAAGAGCCAGGACAGGGTGCCGGTGCGCAGTACGAGACTGTCGTCGGGGGCCAGGCTCGGCTCGGCGGCGGGCTTCGCGGGCGCTGGCGCGCCGGTCGCGACGCCGGTCGCGGATGTCACGCCGGTCGCGGGTGCCGCGTCGGCGGTCGGGTCGGTGGTGGCCGTGGGGGAGGGGGCCTTGGGCGGCGTGGGCGAGTCGGGGGCCGGCCGCCGCCGCGCGGGCGTCACGCGCCGCCGCCGGGAGTACCGAGGCCCAGCAGGCGGTTGGTACGGGCGATCCAGATCAGCAGTGGCCCGCCGATCAGGGCGAGCAGCACGCTCACGGGCGTCTCCCAGGGGCGGATCACGACGCGGGCCGCGATGTCGGCCGCGACCATCACGTTGGCGGCGACCAGCGCGGACAGCAGCAGTTGGGCGGTCAGCCGGGGCCCGGTGACCAGCCGCGCGGCGTACGGGGCGAGGAGGCCGAGGAAGGCGATCGGGCCGGCGAGCGCGACCGCGGCCCCGGCCAGCAGCGTCACCGCGCCGGCCACCACCAGCCGGATACGGCCCGGGTGGTGGCCCAGCGCGCGGGCGCTGTCGTCGCCCAGGGCCAGCGCGGACAGCGGCCGGCTGGCGCCCAGCGCGATGACCAGGCCGACGACGATGAGCGGGGCGATGGACAGCGCGGTGCGGGTCTCGACGCCGGCCAACGAGCCGATGGTCCAGTAGCGGTAGACGTCGAAGGTGGACTGCGTGCCCAGCAGCACGTACGAGGTCATGCCGTGGAAGGTGGCGCCGAGCGCGGAGCCGGCGAGCACCAGCCGCAGCGGGGAGGTGGCGGCGCGCCCGGACGCGGCGAGCAGCAGCACCACGGCGCTGGCGGCCATCCCGCCGACCAGGGCCCAGACCAGGATGCCGAAGGCCGAGCCGACGTCGAAGTAGGTCAGCCCGATGACGACGCCGAGCGCCGCACCGGAGTTGACGCCCAGCAACCCGGTCTCGGCGAGCGGGTTGCGGGTGACGGCCTGGAGCAGACAGCCGGCGGCGCCCAGGGCGGTGCCCACCAGGACGGCGGCGATGGTGCGCGGCAGGCGCACGTCCACCACGGCCAGCCGCAGCGCGGCGTCGGCGCGCGCCGACGGGTCGCCGACGAGGTAGTCGAAGGCGCGCGACATGGGGGTGCGGCCCGAGCCGACGAGAAGGGAGAGCAGGCACAGTGCGAGCAACAGCGTGGTCAGGGCCACGGCGGCCCACAGCGTGGGACGGTGCCCTGGCCTCACGGGTGCGGTCGTCGTGGGCCTCGTCACGTCGACGGGAGGCCCGGCCTCTTGCGCAACGGACATGAGGTTACCCTAACCTCGCTCATGACCCGGGGCGCCGGGTGGGTCGCCGGACCCACCCGCCGATCGCCATGCCCCGGTGGTGCGGGCGTCCCGTCGCGACCAGCGGCGCGCCCCGTACGGCAGGCCCGGCGGCGGTGACTCCCGCGCGCCGGCTGACACTTCGGAGATCCGTATGACCTCGTCCCCCTCGGCCGACCGCGCCGCCTCTGCCCGCTCGACCGTGGCGCGCTCCCCGCGCGCCCGGCTGACCGCGCTGGCCGCCCTCACCCTGGTCTCCGCGCTCGCGCTCTCCGCGTGCGGGTCGGACGACGGGGACAAGGATGACGACAAGGGCAAGGCGGCCCGTACCGTCCAGGACGTGACCGGCGCCGACGTGAAGGTGCCCGAGAAGGTCGAGCGGGTCGTGGTGCTCAGCGAGATGGACCTGGACAGCTCGCTCGCCCTGGGCGTGGAGCCGGTCGGCCTGACGGCGGGTCGGGGCCAGAAGGGCGCCCCGGAGTACCTGGCGGACAAGGCCAAGGACATCGAGGTCGTCGGCGCGGTCACCGGCCCCGACCTGGAGAAGGTCCTGGCCGCCAAGCCGGACGTCATCCTGGCCGGGCAGATCGCCGACGCCCAGGTGCTCAAGCAGCTTCGCGGGATCGCGCCCACCGTGATGACCGTGGGCAAGGACAAGAACTGGCAGAAGGCGCTCACCCTCACCGGCGAGGTGCTCGGCAAGCAGAACGAGGCCAAGACCTTCCTCGCCGACTACGACAAGCGCGTCGGCGAGGTCAAGAAGTCGCTGGGCGGCAAGACCGGTTCGACGGTGAGCGTGGCCCGCTACTCGGCCAAGGGCACCGCCGTCATGCAGCAGGGCGTCTTCATCAGCGACGTCCTGAAGGACCTGGGCTTCAAGCGGCCGGCGCTGCAGAACGAGAAGGGCGCCGGGCACTCGACGCCCATCAGCGACGAGGACATCCAGCAGATCGACGGCGACTGGCTGTTCATCGGCACGCTGGCCTCCAAGGGCAAGGACGCCGACCTGTTCGGCGAACTGCGCGACAAGCCCGCCTACCGGCAGCTCGGTGCCGTCAAGGCCGGCCACGTGACCGAGATCGACGGCTCCAAGTGGACGAGCCTGGGCGGTTCGCTGGCGGCCCTGTCGGTGCTGGACGACATCGAGAAGGCCATGGCCAAGTAGCCCACCGGCCCGCCGGCGGGGCCCGCTCCACGCGAGGGGCCCCGCCGGGCGCGTGGCGGG
>NZ_JBHVJC010000057.1:0-34170 GCF_042799315.1 Streptomyces sp. NPDC057702
ATCGCGGGGGGGGGGCTCCCTATGGGGCGCGGGGGGGGGGGCGGCTCACCCACGCGGCCCCCCGCCCCCCCACTCTTTTCGGTAGGGCCCCGCCACCTGGGTGGGCGGGGCCGTCCGCTCAGGTGGCGGTGGCGGTGAGCCGGGCGTAGAAGCGGCGGATCCGGTCGGCCGACGCGGCGGGTGTGGCCGCCATGAGGTCGGCGATCGACTGCGCCGCGAGCTCGCGCCGCCAGGCCAGCTCGGCCCGGCGCATGGCGGTGGCGATGCCGCAGGGCCGGGCGAACTCCCGTGGGTCGGCGTCCGCGCCGGCCCCGTGCTGGCGGATCTCGGTGCACCGGAAGGGATCGTCGGGCCCCTCGATGGCCACCACCACGTCCATCAGCGTGATCCGCTCGGGCGCCCGCGCCAGGCGGAACCCGCCCCGCACACCGGGGGACGAGCTGAGCACGCCGCCCCGTACCAGCGCCTGGAGCCGCTTGTTCAGATAGGGCTGCGGTAGGTCGAACACCGCCGCCAACCTGGCTGTGGGCACCGGTTCGGCGTCCCCCAGCCAGGCCAGCGTCAGACAGCAGTGCAGCCCCCACTCCACGCCCTTGGCCAGTTGCATAATCGAGATATTACACATCCAGTTTCGACGTCGAGGCCCGCGAGCCCGGCTGGCGAACAACCATGCCGACCTCGCCGCCGTGGCCCGCCAGATCGGCCCCTCCCGTCCCGCCCCTTCCCGCGCTCTCAGCGCCGCCCTTCGGCATCCGCCCGACCGGGCGCCGCGACCGCGCGCCCGCCCACGCCACCCGCTGAACGCCGCAGAGCCAGCGGCGGCGGAGAGGCGCCACGTTCCCGGTGGCCGCCGTGCGCCGCACCGGTCGGATGCCCGGGCCCCGCTTCGAGGTCGAGTCGATGACCGGCCGTTCAGCCCCGGGACGGTCGGCGCGCGCCGGGGGTGTGTCCCAGCTTGCGGCGGAAGACATCGATGAAGGCGCTCGCGGTCGCCCAGCCGCAGCGGTGCGCCACCGCCGTCACCGGGACCCCGTCCGCCAGCAGCAACAGCGCCCGGTGCAGGCGCAGTTGGGTGCGCCACTGCGGGAACGTCATGCCCATCTCGGCGCGGAACAGCCGGGCCAGCGTGCGCTCGCTCGCCCCCACCGCCGCCCCCAGCGCGGCGAGCGTACGGCTGTCGGCGGGGTCGTCGGTGAGCAGCGCGCACACCGAGGCCAGCCGGGTGTCGCGCGCCGTCGGCAGGTGGATGGGGCGCTGCGGGGAGTGGCGGAGCTGGTCGAGCAGGACCCGCAGCAGGCGCCGGCGTTCGGGGCTCGGGTCGGTCGGGTCGCGCGTGTACTCCAGGATCAGCTCGCGCAGCAGCGGCCCGACGGCGATGACCGCGGGCCGGTCCAGGCCCAGCGGGTTCACCGTGGCCGGCAGCCCCACCGTGTGCAGGTCGGTCTCGCCCCAGGCCCGGGGCTCGTGCACGGTGCCGGCCGGTATCCACAGCGCGCTGGTGGCCGGCGCGACCCAACTGCCGGCGCCGGTCGTCACGGACAGCACGCCGCGTCCGGCGTAGACGATCTGGTGGTCGTCGTGGTGGTGCGGGCCGACACCGAATCCGGGGGGAAGGCGGCGGGTGGCGGTACGGGCGCGCGGGGTGTGGCGGATCTCCGACATTGATTGGCATTTTATCGGAAGCAGGCCATGGCCGGCCCGCCGATGATCGATGCATGACACGTCTCCAGCGCACCGGCCGACGCCCGTCCGCCATCGGCCTGCTCGCCCTGGCGCACGCGTGCAACGACGTCTACCAGGGCGCCGTGCTCGCCCTGGTGCCCTTCTGGGTGGCCGACCGTGGCTACAGCTACGTGGCGGCCTCGGGCATCGTGCTCGCCGCCACACTCCTGTCCTCCGTGGTCCAACCGGCCTTCGGGGCCCTGACCGACCGCCGGCCCATGCCGTGGCTGATCCCCGGCGGTATCGCTGCGGCCGGCATCGGCATCGGCGTGTCCGGGCTCACCGACGTGTACGCGCTGACCTGGATCGCGGTCGCGCTCTCCGGCCTCGGAGTGGCCGCCTACCACCCCGAGGGCGCCCGCATGGCACGCGCGGTGACCGGCGGCAGCCACGTCGGCATGAGCTGGTTCTCCCTCGGCGGCAACATCGGCTGGGCCCTCGCGCCCGTCTTCGTCACTCCCGTACTGGCCCTGGGTGGACTGTCGGCCACGCCGCTGCTGGTCATCCCCTCGGTCGTCGGCGTCACGCTGGTGCTGTGGGCACGCGGCCGGGCCGGCTGGTCCGAGGCCGGCCCGGGCGGGGCCACGACGCGGGCGGGCGAGGACGACTGGCCGCTGTTCCTGCGACTCTCGGCCATCGTCGTCTGCCGCTCCATCGGCTACGTCGGGCTCAGCGCCTTCATCTCCCTGTACGTGCGCCACCACCTGGACGCCGGCGACACCGCCGGCGCCGCGGCCCTGTTCCTCCTCTTCGGCGGCGGCGCGGCCGGCACGCTGCTCGGCGGCCGACTCGCCGCCCGCTGGGGCCGGGTGCGGACGCTGCGCCTCGCCTACGCCGTGGGCGTTCCCTCCGTGGCGGGCATCCCCTTCGCGCCCGGGCCGCTGGTCTACGTCTTCATCGCGGCGACGTCCGTGGCGCTGTACGTGCCCTTCTCGCTGCACGTCACCCTGGGGCAGGACTACCTGCCCCGACGGATCGGCACGGCCAGCGGCGTCACCCTCGGGCTCGCCGTGAGCGTCGGCGGCGTCGCCAGCCCGCTGGTCGGCGCGCTGGCCGAGGCCACCTCGCTGCGCTGGGCGCTGGCCTCGCTGGTGACGATGCCGCTGGCCTGCTGGGCGCTGTCACACACGCTGACCGAGCCACGGACCATGGAGAGCCGGGCGGCCGAGGCCACCGAGCGCGTCACGGAGTGAGCGGCCGGGCGCCGCGACCGGCACGCGACCACCCCTCCAGCCAGCGACGACCGACACGCGCGGGCCGCCCGGCACTACGCGCCGGGCGGCCGGCGCCCGGGAGAGGCGCCCGGCTGTGCGGGTCCGCGCGCGGAGCCGGCGTCCGGTGATCGGTGAACTCCCCGCCGCGAACGCGGAGTTGTCGGCCCATGCCGATACTTGTCCGGGTGTGCCGCCTATGCGGTCCATTACCTCGCGCTATCGGCAAGTGACATGCTCCACGCCGGCCGAAAACTCACCGAGACTCAGCACCACAACTGAGCTGTATCCGGAGCGCCCTCACCGCTATCCGAGCGGTTGGCGGCGCTTCGGGTCGGAAATGGAGTACCCCCCATGCGACGCTCCAAGATATTTCTGACGGCCTCGCTCGGCCTCGGCCTGGCCACCGCGGTCGCCACCCTGCCTGCCACCGCGTCCGCCGCTCCGACAAAGGCGTCGGAGACCCAGACCAGCAGCGCCGCGAGCATCGCGGCCTACGAGCGCTCGGGCGAGAACCAGGCCGCGACCAAGGCGTTCTTCGAGGCCGTCATCAAGTCGGCCAAGGCCAAGCAGGCCAAGACCGGCGCCGCCGCCGTCACGGTGACGTACAGCGCCAGACGAGCCCCGACCTTCGCGTCCCAGATCGCCCGTAGCACCCAGATCTGGAACAGCGCGGTGCGCAACGTCCAGTTGCGCGAGGGTTCGGGCAGCTTCGACTTCGAGTACCGCGAGGGCAACGACTCGCGTGGCTCGTACGCCAGCACCAACGGCCACGGTCGCGGCTACATCTTCCTGGACTACCGGCAGAACCAGCAGTACGACTCGACCCGGGTCACCGCTCACGAGACCGGTCACGTGCTGGGCCTGCCCGACCGCTACTCGGGTCCGTGCAGCGAGCTGATGTCCGGTGGCGGCCCCGGCCCGTCCTGCACCAACCCGAACCCGAACGCGCAGGAGTCGGCCCGCGTCAACCAGCTCTGGGCCAACGGTCTGACGGGCATCGCCTTCGACAAGGGCGCGTACAAGGCGGCGCGCTGAACCGCTAGCACCGTGAACGCCGCGCGCGGCTGATCCGCCCGGCGCGGGGCGGTCCGGCTCCTGGCCCGGAGCCCGGACCGCCCCGCGCCCTCGGCCGGGCCTGTCCGAGGGCGGGCCTCAGCCGTGCTTCGGATAGCGCGGCAGGCGCGGCGCGTTGGCGACCACGAGCAGTGTGGAGCCCTCGTGGACGAGCACGGCGGGGCCGGTGCCGAGCCCGAGCGCCGTGGCGGGCACCAGCACCGCGACGCGGCCCAGACTCCGCCGCAGGTTCTGCCGGACCACCGCGCCGGTGCGCCGACTCAGCCCGGTGGTCAGCGGCGACCTGCCCGGATCATCGGGCATCAGGGCGACGTCGGCGCTCTCCAGCGCCACCGCGCAACTGGCCGCTCCCCGGGCCGCGCCCACCGTCGCGAAGGCCATCGCCGGAGCGTCGTGGACGCCGTCGCCGACCACGGCCGTACGGTGCCCTCCGCGCGCAGCCGCTCGACGCCCGCCACCTCGCCGGCGGGCGACAGCCCGCCCCACGCGGCGTCGAGCCCCACCTGGCCGGCCACCGTGTCGGCCCGCCGGACGTCGCCGGAGATCAGCACCGCGCGCCGGACGTCCAGCCCGCGCGGTCGCGCCACGATCGCCGCCGCCTCCGGGCGCGGGGTGTCCATGACGCCGATGACGCCCAGAGAGCGCCCGCCGTGCCGCACCACCATCGTCGTGCGCCCCGCGCGCTCCCACCGCTCGGCCCGCTCGCGCGGCGCGGCGGGCAGCGGCGGCCCGGTCAACGTGGTCGGCGCCGCCCGCTCCGGGACGGCCGTGGCGAACGTCGGGCTGCCGATGGCCACCGGCACGCCGTGGACGCGGGCCAGGACGCCGCCCGGCGACCGCGTTGAGCACGGCGTGCCGGCGCCGCGATGGCCGGGGCGCGGGGGCTGGCCGCGACGCGCCCGGCCGGGCCCACCTGCCGATCGCCGCCGCCCCCCACGGCCGCCACCAGCATGGGGAAGTCGACCTCGAACCGACCGCTCCCAAGGGTGGCGACCGCCCCCCGTACGGTGGGGAGCCCGCCGAGGGCGGAGGCGGGGTCCGGCACGCCCCTCGTGCTCGGCTCGGCCACGCTCGCCGGCTGCGCCCTGCTCGCCTTCGGGCTCCGCCGGTCCCGCGCCCGGGAGCCGGTGGTCGACCTGGGCTGTACCGCGACCGACGGTTCGCCGGCGAGGTCTGGCCATCGCTCTGCTGTCCGTGGCCACCGGTAGCGCGCTCTTCATCCTGAGCCAGTACCTCCCGTCGGTCCGTGGGTTCAGCGCGTCGCGCACAGGGCTGGCGGTGACACCACTGGCGGTGGGCGTGGTCATGCGGGCCGCCTTCGGGGGCCGGGCGCCGGGCCGGGTCGGATATCGCGCGACCATCGTCGGCGGGTCCGCGGTGACGGCCCGCGGCTTCGCGGTGCTGCTCGCGCTCGCTCCCGGCAGCGGTTACGTCCTGGTGGCCCTGGGGCTGCTGCTGTGCGGGGCCGGTACGGGCTTCGCCAGCCCGGCGGGGACCAGCACCGTCCCCAGCGCCGTGCCGCCCCACCGGGCGGGCATGGGCTCCGTGCTCAACAACACCCACCGGCAGCTGGGCATCGCCGTGGGCGCGGCGGTCCTGGGCGGCACGCTGGCGGCCGTGTGCCGGGGCCCGCTGCCCGGCGGTGTCCCCGAACCCGCGCGAGGTTCGCTGGGGGCGACCGCGACCCTGCGGTACGCCTCCGGGCGCTCCGGCGAGGCCGGCGCCGCCCGGGACGCCTTCACGCAGGCGCGGCCGGTGACCGTGGCCACCGGCCCCGGCTGCGCCGTCGCGAGCGCGCTCACGGCACTGGTCACCCTGCGCGCCTTCCCCCGCCGGACGGGCCCACGGACCAGCGCGGCGGGGCGCACGGTGCTGACGGGGCGAGCTGAGGCGCGCCCCCGGTCGGGACGTTCCGTCACCGCTTGGTCCCGAATTCGCCGTGAGACCCGCACAGTTGAGGCCGCGACGGGATGTTGCTTCCCCGTGAAAGCGGGCAGGCGTGGGAGCGGGTACGCCGGGCGCGGCCCAGGCCGCCCGCGCGCATCCGCACCCCGTGGCACCGCTCGGGCCGGGGCGCCGTGCGTCGCGGCCACCCCCGCACCGCACCACGGCCCCGTACCGCGCTCCGACTCGCACCGCGTCCCGTCCCGCACCGCGTCCCCGCCGCCCGGATCACCGCACCGCCCCAGAGGCGCCGGTGTTCCGTACCGGTCACGTCAACTCGGGTGAGGTTCACCATGGTTCTCCGGCACGCACGGCACGCACGGCACGCACGGCACGCACGGCACGCACGGCACGACCGCTCAGGACGTTCAGCCCACCCGACGGGTCGGGCCCGCCCCGGCCGCCCCCGACGCGGACGCCGCGCGGTGGGCGACGGCACCGTGGGCCGGCCCGGTGCCCGGCGGCGCGCGGCGCTGGCCCTGGCCGGCGCGCTCACCGCCGCCTGCGCCCTCGCACCCGCCGCCGCGTCGGCCACGCCCCGGGGGCCGGCCGACACCGGCGAGCGCGGCGCGCCCTACGGCCGCTACGTCGCGCTCGGCGACTCCTACGTATCGGGACCGCTGATCCCCCTCATGCGGCCCGACCCGCCCGGCTGCTTCCGGTCCACCGCCAACTACCCCGCCCTGCTGGCCCGCGACCTGCGCGTCCCCGCGTTCACCGACATGAGCTGCGCCGGCGCCGACACCACCCACATGACCCGGCCGCAGTCCGTACCGCTGGGCACCCACCAGCCCCAACTCGACCCACTGACCCGGCAGACCGACCTGGTCACCCTCAGCATCGGCGGCAACGACTTCGGCATCTTCGGGGAGCTCACGGAGACCTGCCCCGACCTCCGGCCGCAGGACCCAGCCGGCAACCCGTGCCAGCGGCACTACACCGTGGACGGCGTGGACACCCTCGTCGACCACGCGCGCCAGGTCTCCCCGCGCGTGTCGACCATTCTGCGCACCATCCACGAGCGCGCGCCACGCGCCCGGGTGGTGCTGGTCGGCTACCCGCGCATCGCGCCGCCCACCGGCGCCTGTCCCGCGATCCTGCCCTTCGCCGACGGCGACCTGCGCTGGCTCGACACCGTGGAGAGCGCGCTGAACACCGCGATGGCGGACGCCGCCGCGCGGGACGGCGCGACCCGCTACATCGACACGTACGCCACCTCGCTCGGCCACGACGCCTGCGCGCCCGGCGACCAGGCGTGGATCCAGGGCAAGGACACCAACCCGCTGGCCGCCGCCTCCTACCACCCGCGCCGTGCCGCCATGGTGGGCGTCGCGGCCCAGGTGCGGCGCGTCCTGGAAGCCGACGCGCCCGCCCACCGCTGACCCCCGGGGGCCCGGCGCGCGGGTCGGGCCCCCGTGCCGGGACTCTGGCGCGGGCGCCGGCCGGGGGAGGAGCGTGCCGGTCGTGGGCAGAGCTGAGGGGACCCGCCGTGGCGCGCCCGCGCGTCGGCCCCGTGTTGAACGCCGGGGCGTGGCCCACGGCTTCGCGACGAGAGGACAGGCCATGCCACCGCGTACCGCACGACGCCCGCGAACCCCCGCACGGGCCCGACTGGTGACCGTGTGCGCCGCGACCATCGCACTCACCGCCTCGCTCACCAGCGCGGCACCCGGCTCGGCGGGATCGTCGCCCCGGCCGCCTCGGCACCTGGTCGCCGAGGACGGCGGCCCCGGCCGGCCCGACGCGCGCGACGTCGTGCTGGCGGTGCACGGCGGCGCGGGCACCGCGCTCGACCCCGACCACACCACCCCCGCACAGGAACGGGCCTACCGCACCGGCCTCACCGACGCGCTCCGGGCCGGGCAGCGCGTCCTGCGCGGCGGCGGCGACAGCGTGGCGGCCGTCGAGGCCGCCGTGCGCGTACTGGAGGACAACGAACTGTTCAACGCCGGCAAGGGCGCGGTGTTCACCGCGGACGCCGGACACGAGTTGGACGCCTCCGTCATGCGCGGCTCCGACCAGGCGGCGGGCGCCGTCGCCGGCGTACGGAGCGTACGCAACCCGGTCTCGGCCGCCCGGCTGGTCATGGAACGGACCCGGCACGTCCTGCTCGTGGGCGAGGGCGCCGACGACTTCGCCGCCCGAGGCGGCCTGCCGACCGTGACGCA
The DNA here is from genome assembly GCF_042799315.1 of Streptomyces sp. NPDC057702. Lineage (NCBI taxonomy): Bacteria > Bacillati > Actinomycetota > Actinomycetes > Kitasatosporales > Streptomycetaceae > Streptomyces > Streptomyces sp. NPDC057702. The sequence continues at coordinate 8,123 of NZ_JBHVJC010000057.1, forward strand.
GGACTACTACTGGACGCAACGGCGCTGGGACCAGCTCATGGCCGCCAAGCGGGAGGAGCGCGCCGCGCGCGGCGACACCGGCGCGCGGGCGAACACCGCCCAGGAGGACCACACCAAGGGCACCGTCGGCGCCGTGGCCCGGGACGACCGGCACCATCTGGCCGCCGCCACCTCCACCGGCGGCACGACCAACAAGATGCCGGGCCGGGTCGGCGACTCGCCGCTGATCGGGGCCGGCACGTACGCCAAGGACGGCACCGTCGCGGCCAGCGCGACCGGACACGGCGAGGTGTTCATCCGGGGCGCGGCCACCGCCACCATCGCCCACCTCATGGAGTACGGCGGCCTGGGCGTGGCCGAGGCCGCGCACCGGGTGCTGGTCACACAACTGCCCCAACTCGGCGGTGACGGCGGCGTCATCGCGCTGGACAGCAAGGGAACATTCGACGCCCCGCACAGCAGCCCCGGGATGCTCTACGGTTACCTCACCCGCGACGGAAAGATCATTACCAAGATATTCCCCAGCGAATCGCCGGCCAATGAATAGGAGTCCGCTGACGTGGGCAGCGGTGACATTTACGTGGCAATCGGGAGTTCGGCCGCGAACGACTTCATGATCGACGCGAGCCGCCCACCCACCCCGCTCCGACCACCGCGTTCCCGCGAATCCCGGCAGGGCCGACACGGCGGCCGGTAGGCGACGGAATTCCGGCGTGCGCCGGGCTCGGGCCGCATCCCGTAGGCGACGGGGTGCGGCCTCCCGCGTTCCGTCTTCGTCATCACCTGGCAGCACGCGAATAACCGCAAGGACACTGCGACTTTCGTGTACGTCGGAATACTTGCGACAGCCAGCGAGGTTCCTGCCCGAGGCCGAAACACGGTTCACCGGCGAGCGGGGCATTCTACCGACGCACGAAAGAACGATACATAGCCGGGCAGCAAACGATTGCCGACCGATACCGACGACGCTGCTGAATTCCCCCTGAACGGAGACCAGGAATGCCTACGCTCTCGACGTCCACCGTAACGGCGGCCACCGACTCCTACATCACCGCCATCGCGGACACGCGGCAGCAGATAGAGGCCGCCCAGCGGCTGCGGTACCAGGTCTTCGGCGAGGAGAAGGGCGCCAAGCTCCCGTCGCGGACCGCCGGGCTCGACGTCGACGAGTTCGACGCGCTGATGGACCACCTCATCGTCATCGACAAGGTCAGTGGCGAGATCGTCGGCACCTATCGGCTGCTGCCCCCGGGGCGGACCGAACGGCTCTTCTCGGAGGGTGAGTTCGACCTGCGCGGTCTCCCGCTGGACGTGCGCTCCTCGCTGGTCGAGGCCGGCCGCGCCTGCGTCCACCCCGACCACCGCTCCGGCGCGGTGATCAACCTGATGTGGGCCGGCCTGGCCCGCTACGTCCTGCTCTCGGGACACCGCTACCTGGCCGGCTGCGCCTCCGTCTCGCTGGCCGACGGCGGCGCGGCGGCCAGCAACGCCTGGCTGCTCGGCACCGCGCGCCACACCGCGCCGCCCGAGCTGCGCGTGCAGCCGCGCGACCCGTGGACGCCGCCGACCACTCTGGACGCCAAGCCCAGCTACGCCGACCTGCCGCCGCTGCTGCGCGGCTACCTCCGGGTGGGCGCGTGGATGTGCGGTGCCCCGCACCACGAGCGCGACTTCGACGACGCCGACTTCTTCGTCGTCCTGGACACCCAGCAGATGAACGACCGCTACCGCCGCTACTTCCTCGGCGACGCCCAGTGAACCCCTGGGCTCCCACCTCGCCCTGCGACCAGCGTTGCGTCGCCCACGTCGGCGACCGGGTCGCCCTCGCCCGCGCCGCGCGCCGCTCGATGGCCTTCGCCCGCCGCGTGCTCGGCGCCGTGGCGGCGGGCGAGGCCCTGGCCGAACCGGCGACCGTACGCGCGTGCGCGCGGGGCATCCTGACGGCGCTCGGCGTCCATGTGGAACACCTCGGCGGGCCGCTGAGCGCCCCGACCGGGCCCGCCGGCCCGAGCTCCGCGCCGCAGCCCGGGGCGACGGCGTACCCGGCGGCCCCGGGCGGTCCGGGCACGCTCGTCGTGGCCAACCACATCTCCTGGCTGGACGTCATCGCCCTGCTCGCCGTGGAGCCGGTGACCATGCTCGCCAAGCGCGAGGTGGGGGAGTGGCCGATGGTCGGGGCCCTGACCCAGCGCGCCGGGACCCGCTTCATCGACCGGGACAGCGTGCGCGGCCTGCCCGACACGGTGGCGGAGATCGCCGAACTGCTGCGCGGCGGTCGCTCGGTCATGGTCTTCCCGCAGGGCGCCACCTGGTGCGCCGGGACGACCGGCGACTTCCGGCGCGCCACCTTCCAGGCGGCGCTCGACGCGGGCGCACCGGTCCGCCCGGTGACCCTGAGCTACTTCCAGCACCACGCCCTGAGCACGGTCGCCGCCTTCGTCGGTGACGACGACTTCGGCAGCTCGCTCCGTCGGATCATGAGCGCCGACGGGGTGAGCGCGCGCGTCCAGGTGCACGAGGCGATCCCGGCCGGCACGGCCCGCGACCGTCGGGAACTGGCCGCGCTGGCCCGCGAGGCCGTCCGCGACGCGGGCCCGACCACCGCTGATCGGGCGCGGGCCGACGCGGATGCCACGGGCGTACGGGGCGCGGCCTGCGGGCGCGACGTGCCGCACGTCGTCGAGTCGGCGCGCGGCGTCGAGATCGGGTGCGGCGCGGAGGCGGCGGCCGGTGCGGCGCGCACCCCGCTGTCCGTCATCCGGCGCCCGCGCACCCCGCTCGCGCAGCGGGAGGCGTCCTCCGCGCGCGCCGGCCGACAGCGCCGCTGAGCGCGCCGCACGTCGGGCGGGGCCGGTCCACCGGGGGCCAGGGCTCCGCCCGACGCGGCGTCAGGGGCGGGTCCAGGAGTCGGCGAGCGCGACCAGGTCGTCCAGGGCCGGCTGGACGCGCGCCCGGTCGCCGGTGGCGAGGAAGTCGATCTGGAGCCCGGCGTACGCGGCGTTGAGCAGCGTGGCGCGCCGCTCGGCGAGGTCCGCCGGCACGCCGTGCGCCCGTAGCGCCTCGGCGACGAACAGCGCCCGCTGCCGCAGCATCGCCGCGACGTGGGAGCCCGGCAGTCGGCCGCCGGCCGCCAGCCCCTCGATCTCGTGCAGCAGCCGGATGACCGACAGGTGGTCGGCCGAGAGATGCCAGTCCCAGGAGGCCCGTACGACCGCGCCCAGGCCGCCCTCCTCCGCCCAGCCGGGGAAGGCGCGCAGCCGGTCGCGCTGGCGCTGGTCGAGCCGCCGCAGCACGGCGTCGACCAGCTCCTCCTTGTCCCGGAAGTGGTGCGTGAGGACCCGGGTGCTGTGCCCGAGCGCCTGCGCCAGTGGGCGCAGGGACAGCCCGGCCAGGCCGTGTTCGGCCAGGTACTCGATGATCGCGTCCAGCAGTTCGGTGCGCCGCTGTGGGTCGCGCGGCCTGGCCATGCGCGGTACTCCTCGGGGTGGCTCGGTCGACCGGGCGACAGGCCCGCCCCGTCCCCGCGCGACGGGTGGGTCCTCGCTGACCGTGGGCGTTCGGCGGCTGTCGAGCCGCCGGGTCGTCGGGGTGCCGGAGGTGTCAGGCGTGTCGGGGTCACCCTAGGCGGACCGGTCCGCGTCGGTGGGCGCGGTGGTGTCGCACGGACGTTGCGAGTTAGGGAAACGAGCGTTACGTTAACGGCTCGGCATCGCTCCTCGCGTCCACCCACCGGCACACGGGCCCGCGTCGGCCCGTCCCACCGGCACCACCCGTACAAAGGAGTGCGTCATGCTCACCGAGCGGTCCGTGCACGTCCGAGGGCGCCCGTTGCGCTACGTCGACCCCGGCGGCCCCGGGCGCCCCGTTCTCGCGCTGCACGGCCACTTCGGTCGGGCCCGCGCCTACGCGGCCCTGACCGCCGCGCTCGCCCCGCGCCACCGGGTCATCGCGCTGGAGCAGCGCGGCCACGGCCGCAGCGCCGACGCGCGGGCCGACGCGGGCGACTTCACGCGCGAGGCCTACATCGCCGACGCGGCGGCGTTCCTGGTCGCCCTCGACCTGGGTCCGGTGCCGGTCCTGGGGCACTCGGTGGGCGGCGTCACCGCGTTCCAGCTCGCCGCGCGGCGGCCGGAGCTGGTCAGCGCGCTGGTCGTAGAGGAGGGCGGCGCGGACAACCGGCGGCCCCGCGTCCCGCACCCCGTGCTCGACGTCCGCGCCTGGCCGCGCCGCGCTCCCACCCTGGCCGCCCTGCGCCGACAGGTGACGGAGCGGGGCATCCCCGACGCGGGCTACTTCCTGGAGAGCGCCGTCGAGTACCCGGACGGCTGGGGTTTCCTCTTCGACCTCGACGCCATGATGGCCTCGCAGCGGGCGGCGGTCGGCGACTGGTGGCCGGACTGGCTCGGCTCCCGGTGCCCCGCGCTGCTCGTGCACGGCGCCCGCAGTGTGGTCCTGCCGACCGACCTGGCCCGCGAAATGGCCGAGCGGCGCCCGCACACCACGCTGCGCACCTTCCCCGAAGGCGGGCACTGGGTGCACGACGACGACCCGGCCGGCTTCGCCGAGGCCGTCGCCGCCTTCCTCGACGCGCTGCCCGCGCCGGTCCCGTCCCACCCGGCCCCGCCCCCCACCGCACGCGCCTGACCTGGCCTCTCGCGGGGTGGGGCGGGCGGCCTGAGGGGCGATGTCACACCCCCGGCCTACGCTGAACACATGTGCCGAAGCATCAAGACGCTCCGCCCCCCGGCGACGCCCGAGGTGAGCGAAGAAGACATCCACGCGGCAGCCCTGCAGTACGTGCGCAAGGTGTCCGGCTTCCGGGCCCCGGCCGCGCACAACCGGGAGGCGTTCGACGCGGCCGTGGTCGCGGTGACGGACGCCACCCGGCAGCTGCTCGGCAGCCTGGAGATACGGGGCGGCGGGGCCCGCCGGGCGGACGCCACCCCGCGCTGAGCGCGTCGCGCGCACCGCGCGCGGGGGCGGCCCTGCCATGCGCCGCAACGGCCGGTGACGAGCCGCTCGCCCCTCGTGTCGTCGGCGCGGGCTCTTCCCTAAGCTGGGAGCATGCCGCCGGACTCCACGGCCACCAAGGCCCGCCTGCTCGCAGCCGCCCTGGGCGAGTTCGCCCAGCACGGGGTGGCGGGCGCGCGGGTGGACCGGATCGCCCTGTCGGCGCGGGCCAACAAACGTCTGCTGTACGTCTACTTCGGCAACAAGCGAGAGCTGTTCGACATCGTGGTCGCCGCCACGCTCGACCGGCTCGCCAGCGAGGTGCCCTATGTCGCCGGCGACCTGCCCGGCTACGCGGGCGCGCTCTTCGACCACCTGACGGCGCGCCCGGCGGTGCTGCGGCTCGTCACCTGGGCGTTCCTGGAGCGACCCGAGCCGCTCGCCGCCCGGGTCGCCGCCTGCCATCCGGTGGCCGAGGATCGCAGCACGGCCCCGGGGCACCGAGCGGGCGCCGGCACCCTGGAGCCGCTGGACGTGCTGGCGCTGACTGTCGGCCTGGCCAGCGCGTGTTCCCTGCCGACCGCGCCGCCGCGCCCGCCCGCCACCTCCTCGGCCTGGTGCGGCGCCGCCCGTGGCGCCGTGGACGCCACCGCGCTGCGGGCCCGCCGGCGCGCCGCGCTGACCCGGGCGGTGAGCGCGGCGGCCGGCCCCTGAGCGCGACGCCGTACGGGCGGGACGCCCGTAACGGTGGGGACATCCCTCACGGGAGGAGTGACCCCGACAGCCGGGAAGTCCGAACGGCGGGAGGCCCGTACGACGGGGAGGCGCCTGGTCGCGGGCGCCGGCCCGGCGTGCCCGACGGGCGCCCGGCCCGGCGGTCTCCGACGCCGCACCGGCTCCGTGGCGTCGCGGCTGTCCGGGGGCTCAGCCCCCGACCGCCTCCACCGTCACGTCCGGGTCCACCGCCGCCTCCGGGTCCGCGCCCGAGGGCGTCGTCCGGTCCGGCCCGGCGTCGGCCGTCCGGTCGGTGACCACCGGCCGAATGCCGCGCCCCGCCCAGGGCGGGGGCGCCTCGGCGCGGGTCGCGAACGCGCGGCGGACGGGCTCGGGCAGCGGAGCGGAGCGCCCCGTGTGCTGGTCGACGTGGAGGGCGAAGAGCTCCTCCGTCGCCACGGGTTCCCCCGGGGGCTCCGCGTCGACGGGCTCGGCCGACGGCCCCGTCGGCCGAGCGGCGTACATCTCGTGGATGAGTCGCACCTTGCCGGATTCGACACCCAACAGGCGGGTGTGGACGGTGAGTTCGCTGTCCGCGCTCACCTCGCGGAGGTAGCGTACGTGCGCCTCGACGGTGTACAGCGAGCAGCCGGTGCGCTCGCGGTAGTCCGCGTCCAGGCCCACCGCGTCCATGAGCGCGTCGGTGGCGTGCCCGAAGACCAGGACGTAGTACGCCTCGCTGAGGTGCCCGTTGTAGTCGATCCACTCCGCGTGCACCGGCTCGCGGTGGGGCGGGAGTGCGGGCGGTGCCTCGCTCACGCGTCCGCACCGCCGCCCGAGCGGGGCAGCCGGCCGGTGGCCCGCAACACGTCGATGACGCCCTGGTCGCGCTCAGCCACCAGGTCGGCGTAGCCGCGGTCGCCCGCGGCCTCGGCGCAGCCCTCGATCATCGCCGACCGCAGCGCGTCGTCCAGTTCCGGCGCCTCCAGCCGGGTCCACGGCGCCTTGAGCGACGGCCCGAAGTGGTCGAGCATGTGCGCCATCCCGCCCTCGCCGCCCGCGAGGGCGAAGGTGAGGCAGGGGCCCATGAACGCCCAGCGCAACCCCGGGCCCTCGGTGATGGACGCGTCGATGTCGGCGACCGTCGCCTCGCCCTCGGCCACCATGTGCAACGCCTCGCGCCACAGGGCCTCCTGGAGCCGGTTGGCGATGAAACCGGGCAGCTCGCGCTCCATGGTGATCACGGACTTGCCCGCGACGGAGTAGAAGGCGGACGCCCAGTCCACCGCCCACCGCTCGGTCGCCTCCCCGCCCACGACCTCCACCAGGGGAATCAGGTAGGGCGGGTTGAACGGGTGCCCGACCACCAGCCGCCCCGGACGCGCCGCCGCGCCCTGCATGTCGGTCATCGGATAGCCCGAGGTGGACGACGCGACGACCACGTCGTCGGCGGTGGCCGCGTCGATGCGGGCCAGCAGGTCCCGCTTGAGCTCCAGCTTCTCCGGCGCGCTCTCCTGGACGAACTGCGCGCCGGCCACGGCCTCCTCCAGCGTGGCGGTCACGGTCAGCCGCGTCGGCGAGGCACCCTCGGCCAGCCCGATCCGCTCCAGCGCCGGCCAGGCCGCGTCGACCAGCCGGCGCAGCCGCTCCTCGGCGTCGGGAGCCGGGTCCCAGGCGCTGACGTCGTAGCCACGGGCCAGGAAGTGGGCCGCCCAGCCGCCGCCGATGACTCCGGCGCCGACACAGGCGACCCGACGGACGTGCTCGGGTGCGATGGGGGACATGACGTACTCCTCACGAGGGGGGATGGCGCGCCGGGTGGGGTGGGGGCTAGCCACGCGGGGTCAGGCCGAGTCGGGCACGGGCCTGGTCGGGGGTGGTCACGCGGGCGCCGAGCAGCTCGGTGATCTGGACGGCCCGCTCGACGAGCTGCCCGTTGGTGGCCTTCACACCCCGGCTCAGGTACAGGTTGTCCTCCAACCCGACCCGTACGTTGCCGCCCAGCAGGATCGACTGGGCCACCCACGGCATCTGCGTGCGGCCCAGGGCGAAGCTGGCCCACTGGGCGCCGGCGGGCAGCATGTTCACCATCGACGCCAGCACCCCGGTGTCGGCCGGCGCGCCCCACGGGATGCCCATGCACAACTGGAAGACCGTCGGGTCGTCGAGCAGCCCCTCGGCGTGCAACTGCTTGGCGAACCACAGCTGCCCGGTGTCGAAGATCTCCAACTCCGGCCGTACGCCCAGCTCCTGGATGCGCCTGGCGCCGGCGCGCAGCATGTCGGGCGTGGAGACGTAGAGGTTGCTGCCGTCGCCGAAGTTGAGCGACCCGCAGTCGAGGGTGCAGATGTCGGGCAGCAACTCCTCGACGTGCGGCAGCCGGTCCAGGCCGCTGACCAGGTCGGTGCCCGGCAGGTGGCGTAGTGGCCGCTCCGGGTCGATGACCAGGTCGCCGCCCATGCCGGCGGTCAGGTTGATGATGACGTCGGTGCCGGTCTCCCTGATCCGCTCGACGACCTCGGCGTACAGCCGCGTATCGCGCGAGGGCGCGCCGCTCTCGGGGTCGCGCACGTGGATGTGGACCACGGCGGCCCCCGCCTCGGCCGCCTCGACCGCGGACGCGGCGATCTGGCGCGGGGTGACCGGTACGTGTGGGCTGCGGCTGACAGTGTCGCCCGCGCCGGTCAGCGCGCAGGTGATGATGACCTCTTCGTTCACGGGGGTGTCCCTTCGCGGGTGGGGGGCGCGGCGCCGGGCAGGCGGGCGCCACGGCCGGACATGTGTCGGGATGTGGGGTCGGGTGTGCCGGGGGCGTGGCGGGTGGTGCCGCTCGCCGGGTGGGCTGTGCTGAGCGGGTGGTGCGCCCCGCGCGGGCCGGTACGCGCTGGGGCGGGCGTGGCTGGTGCGGGTGTGCGGGCTGGTGCGCGGCGCGGGCGGGGGCGCGGGGTCGGGGTGTCTGGTGCGCGCCGGGGTCAGGGCGCGGTGAGCGCGGTGTCGACGTACGCGGTCAGGACGGCGTGCATGTCGTCGGGCGTGGTGCTGTCCGGGGCGACGGCCAGCACCTGGGTGGCCAGCCCGTCGATGAGCGCGGCCAGCCGCAACGCGGCGCCGGCGGGGTCCAGGTCCGGGCGGAAGACGCCCTCGTCGCGCCCTCGTCGCAGCACGTCGGCGAGGGTGGCCCGCCACTGTCGGTAGAAGTCGGCGTGCAGCCGGCCGATCTCCGTCGAGCGCGCCGCCTCCGCCCACAGGTCGAGCCAGACCAGCCACTGTCGGCGTTGCCGCTCCGTACGCGGCGTCTGGAGCGCGATCAGTCGCAGCAGTTCCGTACGGGCGTCGGTGCCCTCACCCGCCCGGACGGCGCGGCGCGCGATGTCCTCGTCCATGCACCACCGCACGGCGGCTTCGAGGAGTTCGTCACGCCCCGGGTAGTGGTAGTGGATGGCGGCCGTGCTGGTGCCACAGGCGGTGGCGATGTCACTGACGCGGACGGCGTGGAAGCCCTGTTCGGCGATCAGCCGCACCGTCTCCCGCACGATCTGGAGGGGACGCCCCTCGGCCGGTGGGGTGGCGCGCGCCGGTCGTCCGGCGGCACGCTCGGCGACCGCCTCGCGTGCGGGCGTCCCGCCCGGGCCGCCGAGGAGCCAGCCGGGGTCGACGCCGCCGGCGTCCGCGATCCGCACCACCTCGGCGATGGTGAAGCGCCGGGTGCCGCCGAGCGAGCGGGACAGCTTGGACGGGTCCATGACGATGCGCCGGGCGAACTCCCGGCGACTGCACCCGAGGCCGTCGATCACCTCCGCGACGCGCGTCCGCACGGTGAGACCGTCGGCCGCGCTCACGGCCCCGGCCGAGGCGACGGCCGGCCCCGCGACCTCGGTCGCGGCAGGCCCTTCGCGGCGCGCTGGCTGTTCCTCCATGGCCGTTGACCGTAGCAGCGTGTTGAGATAGCCACAACATGGGAGGGTGCCCGACTGCTTCCATGTCCTGTCCTGTGGCTGAACTACGGGTGTTGCGTCTGACTGGCAGGTTAGTCAGTGATGAGATGGGTGGGGCGGTTCCACCGCCCCGCGACAGGCGCCTTCGGCGACCGTCCGCCGTCCCGCCGCGCCCTCGTCGGCCGCCCCGACCTCTGCCGACCCCCGACCCCGGCCCCCGCCCCCGTCCCCGACCCCTGCTCGGCTCCGCCCCGGGCCCGGCCCCCTCGCGCCCCGGCGCCCCGTGCCTCGCCTCCCGTGCGCCGCCGTACGCCCCGCGCACTGTCCCGATCCGATGCGGTACTCCCCGGCGCGGCGGGGCGTCAGTTACTGTGCGAGGGAAAGCGCTTGCTGTCGTGGGCGGGGCGCGGAGTGCCCGTAGCGGACGCGGTCCGTCGCCCCGAGGGGCCCGCGACGGGAGCCGGACAGGAGGACGGATGACCCCCGCGCAGTGCGAGCCCGACGCCGCCGGTCGGCGCACGGTACGGATCGCGATGAACGGCGTGACCGGACGCATGGGATACCGCCAGCACCTCGTACGCTCCCTGCTGGCCCTGCGCGAACAAGGCGGCCTGGACCTGGGGGACGGCACCACGCTCTGGCCGGAGCCGATCCTGGTCGGACGCTCCGAACCGTCGCTGCGCGCGCTGGCCGGGCGGCACGGCCTCGACCGGTGGACCACCCGGCTGGAGGAGGTGCTCGCCGACCCGAGCGTGGACGTCTACTTCGACGCGCAGCTCACCTCGGCCCGCGCGGACGCCCTGCGCCAGGCCATCGCCGCCGGCAAGCACGTCTACTGCGAGAAGCCCACGGCGGCCGGCCTCGCCGACGCCCTGGAGGTCGCCCGGCTCGCCGAGGCCGCCGGCGTCAAGCACGGCGTGGTGCAGGACAAGCTGTTCCTGCCCGGTCTGCGCAAGCTGCGCCGACTGCTGGAGGGCGGGTTCTTCGGCCGGGTCCTCTCGGTGCGTGGCGAGTTCGGCTACTGGGTCTTCGAAGGGGACTGGCAGGCGGCCCAACGGCCCTCGTGGAACTACCGCGCGGCGGACGGCGGCGGCATCGTCCGCGACATGTTCCCGCACTGGGAGTACGTCCTGCGTGAGCTGTTCGGCCCGGTGCGCACCGTGCAGGCGCAGGTCGCCACGCACCTGCCGCGCCGGGTGGACGAGCGCGGCCTGCCCTACGAGGCCACGGCGGACGACGCGGCGTACGGCCTCTTCCAGCTCGAAGGGGGCATCGTCGCGCAGATCAACTCCTCGTGGGCGGTCCGGGTGAACCGCCCCGAGCTCGTGGAGTTCCAGGTCGACGGGGTCGAGGGGTCGGCCGTGGCCGGGCTGCGCGGCTGCCGGGTCCAGCACCGTTCGCTGACCCCACGGCCCGTGTGGAACCCGGACGCGCCGACCACCGCGCCGTTTCGCGAGCAGTGGCAGGAGGTGCCGGACAACGAGGTGTTCGAGAACGGGTTCAAGGCCCAGTGGGAGCTCTTCCTGCGGCACGTCGCCCTGGACGACCCGTGGCGGTGGGACCTGCTGGCCGGCGCGCGCGGCGTGCAACTCGCCGAACTCGGCCTGCGCTCCTCGGCCGAGGGGCGCCGGCTGACCGTCCCGGAGCTCGAGCTGTGAGCGCGCACCCGGCGCCGGGCCCCCGTCCACCGCGAGGCACGCGGTGATCCGGCTGCCCGGACCCGACGGCGCCCCGCGCGCCTACGCCCCGCGCCAGGTGCCCGCGCCGGCCGTCGCCGCCCCGGGCCGGCCGGGGCGCGCGGGCGCCGCCGGAGGACGGGAGCGCCCGGCCCGGTCCGTGCTGGCCGCCGCCCACGTGGTCGCCGACCCGTACGCCACGGCGGCCGGCGCGCCGGCCGCCGTGGACTGGGACGCCACCCTGGCCTTCCGCCACCACCTGTGGTCACACGGCCTGGGCGTGGCCGAGGCCATGGACACGGCCCAACGCGGCATGGGCCTGGGCTGGGCCGAGGCCGCCGAGCTGATCCGTCGCTCCGCGGCCGAGGCCCGTTCCGTGGGCGGCGTGCTCGTCTGCGGCGTCGGAACCGACCACCTGAGCGGCCCGGCCCGCTCGCTGGGCGAGGTGGTGGCCGCGTACGAGGAACAGCTCGCGGTGGTCGAGGCGGCGGGTGCACGCGCCGTGCTCCTGGCCTCGCGCGCGCTGGCGGGGCTGGCCCGGGGCGCGGACGACTACCTGTGGGTGTACGAGCGGGTGTTGGCGCAGGTCGCCGAGCCGGTCATCCTGCACTGGCTGGGCCCGATGTTCGATCCGGCGCTCGACGGCTACTGGGGCAGCGCCGACCTCGACCGGGCCGGCACCACGTTCCTGGCGGTCGTCGACACCCACCCGGACCGGGTCGACGGCGTCAAGGTCTCGCTGCTCGACGCCGGGCGCGAGGTCGCGCTGCGCCGCCGGTTGCCGGCCGGCGTGCGCTGCTACACCGGCGACGACTTCCACTACCCGGAGCTGATCGCCGGCGACGACCATGGGCACAGCGACGCCCTGCTCGGCGTCTTCGACCCGCTGGCGCCGCTGGCGGCCGTCGCGGTGCGCGCCCTGGGCGCCGGACCCGCGGGACGCAAGCGCTTTCACGCGCTGCTGGACCCGACCGTCGAGCTGGCCCGCCACCTCTTCCAGCCGCCCACCCGCTACTACAAGACCGGCGTGGTACTGCTGGCCTGGCTCGCCGGACACCAGCGGCACTTCACGATGGTGGGCGGCCTCCAGTCGGCGCGCTCGCTGCCCCACCTCGCGCGGGCCTACCAACTCGCCGACGGTCTGGGCCTGTTCCCCGACCCCTCGCTCGCCGAGGCCCGCATGCGCCACCTGCTCGCCGTCCACGGAGTGGAGCCATGACCACACCACGCGTCGCCCGCACCGGACCCGGCGCCCACGCACGCCCGACCGGGCCGCACCGGCTGAGCCTCAACCAGCGGACGATCCGCCAGTGGTCGCTGCCCGAACTGGTCGCGGGGTGTCGCGCGGCGGGCGTACCGGGCGTGGGCCTGTGGCGCGAGCCGGTGCGCGCCCACGGCCTGGAGCGAGCGGCCCGACTGGTCCGCGACGCCGGACTCACCGTCACCAGCCTGTGTCGGGGCGGCTTCCTGACCGCGCCGGGGGCCGAGGAGCGCGCGGCGGCGCTCGCGGACAACCGGCTGGCCATCGACGAGGCGGCGACGCTCGGTACCGACACGCTGGTGCTGGTCGTCGGTGGGTTGCCGGACGGCAGCCGCGACCTGCCCGGCGCGCGGGAGCGGGTCGCCGACGCGCTGGCCGACCTCGCCCCGTACGCCGCCGAGCGCGGGGTGCGGCTGGCCGTCGAGCCGCTGCACCCCATGTACGCGGCGGACCGCTGCGTCGTCTCCACCCTGGCCCAGGCCCTCGACCTCGTCGAGCGTTTCCCCGCGCGTCACGTGGGCGTCGTCGTGGACACCTACCACCTGTGGTGGGACGACACGGTCGACGCCCAGATCGCCCGCGCGGGCCGCGCGGGCCGTATCGCCGCCTTCCAGCTCGCCGACTGGGTCACGCCCCTGCCCGCCGGCGTGCTGCTGGGTCGCGGACAACTGGGCGACGGCTGTGTGCCGTTGCGCCACTTCCGGCAGGTGGTGGACGCGGCCGGCTACCGGGGGCCGATCGAGGTGGAGATCTTCAACGCGGCGCTGTGGGAGCGGGCGGGCGCGGAGGTGCTGGCGGAGACGGTCGACCGGTACCGGTCCCACGTGCTCTGAGGCGACGCGGCCCGCACCGCTCGGCGGGCCGCGCCCCCACTCCCCCCGCCGCCCCCGAGACCCTGCCCCACCCGCCGGGCCGCGCCCCCCACACCCGGCGCCTACCTGAACCGGGCCCCCGCCCTCCCCGCCCTCCCCGCCCGGCCGCACCCCGCCCCGGCCCGCGTCCCGCACCCGGCCGCGCACCGCACCCCGACCGCCAGCCCCAGGCGCACCGGGCCACCAGGGTCTCCGCGCGCCTGGTGTCCAGCTCCGCCACCCGCGCCCGCGAGCGCGACGTCCGATTCCCGCCAGCCCGGGGCGCGGACGGCGCGCATAGTGGGAGGCGTGATGAACGAGGACAGCAGGTACGAGGCGGTGTGCAGCCGGGACGCGCGGTTCGACGGCCAGTTCTTCTTCGCCGTGACCACGACCGGCATCTACTGCCGCCCGAGCTGCCCCGCGATCACCCCCAAGCGGCAGAACGTGCGCTTCTTCCCGACGGCCGCCGCCGCCCAGGGCGGCGGCTTCCGGGCCTGCCGACGCTGCCGCCCCGACGCCGTGCCCGGCTCGGCCGAGTGGAACGCCCGTGCCGACGTCGTCGGCCGCGCCATGCGACTGATCGGTGACGGCGTCGTGGACCGGGAGGGCGTGGCCGGTCTCGCCGTACGCCTGGGGTACAGCGCCCGCCAGGTACAGCGCCAGCTCAACGCGGAACTGGGCGCGGGCCCGGTCGCCCTGGCCCGCGCCCAGCGCGCCCACACGGCCCGAGTCCTGCTCCAGACGACGCGGATGCAGGCGGCCGACATCGCCTTCGCGGCCGGCTTCGCCAGCGTGCGGCAGTTCAACGACACCATGCGCGAGATCTACGCCAGCACGCCGACCGCGCTGCGCGCCGCCCGCCCCGGCAGCACGGCGCGCTACGGCGCGGTGGCCAGCGAGGACGCCTGGCCCGACGCGAACGGGGTGGCCGACGCGCTGCGCGCCAGCGACCCCGGCCGGCGCACCGGCCCCACGACGCCGCCCGTCGGCCTCGCCGGACACGCCGTCGGCGCGGCGCCCGCCGGGCCGGTGCCCGGAGCGCCCCGGGGCGTCCCGCTGCGGCTGGCCTACCGGGGCGCGTACGCGGGCCGTGAGCTCTTCGACTACCTCCAGCGGTGGCACATCGACGGCGTCGAGGAGGTCACCGGCGCGCCCGGCGCGCGGGTCTACCGACGCACGCTGCGGCTGCCCGGCGGGGGCGGGATCGCGGAGGTCCGCGAGTCGGCCACCGACCAGGGGTGGCTGGAATGCCGGCTCCACCTGTGCGAGCTGCGCGACCTGACCACGGCCAGCCAGCGGATGCGGCGCCTGTTCGACCTGGACGCCGACCCGTACGCCGTGGCGGAGCGACTCGGCGGCTGCCCGCGGTTGGGCCCGCTGGTCGCCGCGCGCCCCGGACTGCGCGCGCCCGGCTCCGCCGACCCGCACGAACTCGCCCTGCGCGCCGTCCTCGGACAGGGCGCGCCACCGCACGCGGCGCGCCGGGCGGGCCAGGCGCTGGTCCTCGCGTACGGCCAGGAACTGGCCACGGCCAGCGGCGGGCTCACCCATCTGTTCCCCCGCGCCGCCGACCTGGCCGACGCCCCGTTGGCCGACCCGGGCCTGCCGCCGGGGCGGCGTGCCGCGCTGCGCGCGCTGGCCACCGCCCTGGCCGACGGCACCCTGGACCTGGACCCGGGGACCGACCGCGACGAGGCCGAGCGCAGGCTGCGCGCCCTGCCGGGCCTCGCCCCCGCGACCGCGCGCTACATCCGCATGCGTGCCCTGGGCGACCCCGACGTCCTGCTGACCGACGACCCGCCCCACGCCCCGGGCGCCCCCCAGGCCGACGCCCGCGTCGGCGGGGCGGCCGTGGACGCTGCGACGGGCGAGGCGGCGGAGTCCGCGCGCTGGCGCCCCTGGCGGTCGTACGCGACACACCACCTGTGGGCGGCACGGCGGTCCGCCCCCGCCTGATCGCCACCCCACCGCGACCGACCCACCCGGTCGGCGCGCCGGTCTCCGCCCGGGCCCGTGTCGCGTACCCGCCCGGGCGTGCCGTGGCCCGATCCCGTCGCCGCGTGTGATCACGCCGCCGACCTGCCCGTATGCTGCCCGGCCAACCCCCACCTTCCGGCGGCCGAGAAGCCGCGCCCGCCGCCGACCCCCGGAGCCCGCGCCGACCGAACGGCCTCGCGCCGGGCGAACGACCTCGCGCCCCCCGGGCCGGCACCGCGCGGCGCCCCGTCGGTCCCGCCGGCCGGCCGCCCCGACGACCGAAGCCCGCCCCACCTCCGGAGAACCCATGACCAGCACGCCGACCTCCACCGCCGCCGTCCATGACGCCGACTGGGACGCGCTCACCGACGAGATGAATGCCCACGGCAGCGCCCTGACGCCACGGCTGCTCGACCGCGAGCAGTGCCAGGATCTGGCGCGGATGTACGACGAGCCGCAGCGGTTCCGCTCGACCATCGACATGGGCCGCTACGGGTTCGGCTTCGGCCAGTACCGGTACTTCGACCACCCGATACCGGAGCCGATCACCGCGTTGCGCGAGGCGTTCTACCCGCACCTGCTGCGGATCGCCCAGGACTGGGCGTCCAAGCTGCGGCGGCCCGCCCCCTGGCCCGACACGCTCGACGGCTGGCTCGACGCGTGCCACGCGGCCGGCCAGACCAAGCCCACGCCCATCCTGCTGCGCTACGGCGCGGGCGGCTGGAACGCCCTGCACCGCGACCTGTACGGCGATCTCGTCTTCCCGCTCCAGGTGGTCATCGGCCTCGACGAGCCGGGCACCGACTACACCGGCGGCGAGTTCCTCCTGGTGGAACAGCGCGTGCGGGCCCAGTCCCGGGGCACGGCGCTGCCGCTGCCACAGGGACACGGACTAATCTTCACCACCCGCGACCGGCCGGTGCGCTCCACCCGTGGCTGGTCGACCGCCCCGATGCGGCACGGGGTGAGCCTGGTGCGTTCGGGTAGCCGCCACACGCTGGGTCTGGTCTTCCACGACGCGGCCTGATCTCATGACGCCGGTGAACATCACCCGACGACCGGCCCGCGCCGCCGGCCCCGCCCCCTCCCAGCACCTGTGGTACGTGGCCTACGGCTCCAACCTGCACGCCGCCCGGCTGGCCAGCTACCTCGACGGTGGCGTACCGCCGGGCGGCAGTGTGGTGCACCCCGGCTGTCGCGACCCCCGGCCGCCGGAGCGCAGCGTGCCCGTCATGCTGCCCGGCTGTCTCTACTTCGCCACCTACGCGCCCCTCTGGGACGGCGGCCGGGCCTTCTACGACCCGGACGCCGCGGGGGAGACCGCCGCCCGTGGCTACCTCATCACCCACGGCCAGTTCTCCGACATCGCGGCCCAGGAGATGTACCGCGAGCCCGGCGCCGACCTCGACCTGACCGAGGTACTCGCGGCCGGGCGGGCCAGCCTGGGACCCGGACGGTACGAGACGCTGGTCCACGCGGGCACGCTGGAGGGCCTGCCGCTGCTGACGTTCACCGCGCCGTGGCACGTCGACGACGTCCCGCCGCTCGCGCCCTCCGCGCCCTACCTGCGGCATCTGGCCGCCGGCCTGATGGAGGCGCACGGCTGGGACGCGGACCGCGCCGCCGACTACCTGGCGGGTTGCTCCGGCGCGGCCGGCCACTGGACGCGCCCGGACATCGTCGCCCTGCTCGCGGCCCCCGACCACGCCGACCACCGCCCCGTCTCCTAGCCGCGAGACGCCCCGCCCGCGCGCTCTGGCGGGGGGGCGACGGGGACGAGCCCCGCCCGCTCCCCGGGCGGGCGCGGCCCGCGCACCCTCCGTCGGCCGACCGCACGATCTCGGCCAACTCGCGCCTCCCGTGGGCGGGAACGGGCGGCCGTGCCGGAACAGACGGCTGCTCGCCCTCGGCTCGCCCGGTCACGGCCGGGCCCGGTGGCCGCGCGGCCCTCCTCGCGGGCCCGGCCGCTCGGGTCAGCGCGGCGCGTACGCGTGCGCGGCAGCCGTGATCGTCTCGGCGAGCGCGGCCGGCCGGGACAGGAAGGGGGAGTGGGAGGAGTCGAGCTCGGTGACCGTGGTGGGCGTCGTGGACACGGCGTCGATCTCGCGCACGAAGCGGCGTTGCAGCGCCACGGGGACGACGTTGTCCCGGAGACAGACCACGTACGCGCGCGGGACGGCGCCGTAGCGTCGCGCCGTGACGGTGATCCGCTCGCTGGGGATGCCCACCGGCCCGTCCGGGCTGAGCAGGGCTATCGCGGCCCGCGCCGTGGGCTCGTCGACGTCGTGGTAGAACGCCTCCCGCAGCTCCTCGATCCGGGCCGGCGCCCGCGTGTCGATGCGCACCGCGCCCACCACCGCCGGGTCGGCCACGACCAGGGGGGACACCTTCTCGCCCGCGTTCTCCAGGCTGGTGGTGTAGGAGGCCACCGACGCGCCGCCGGTCGGGGCGAAGGCGCAGACGTAGACCAGCCCGCCCACGAGTTCGGGGGCGCGTTCGGTGACGGCGGTGGCGACCACCCCGCCCATGCTGTGGGCCACCAGCAGACAGGGCCGGCCGGCGCCGATCGCGCGGAGCTGGTCGACCAGGACGGCCGCCGCGGAGGAGGCGGTGACACCCGCCACGGGGGAGGGCTCGGTGGCGAACGCGCCGGCGTCGAACGGCCGTGCCGCGTGGCTGCGCGGTACGGCGCCACGCAGCCCGTGTCCGTCGAGGTCGACCGCGACCGAGCGCACCCCGCGCGCGGCCAACCGCTCGACCACCGGGGTCCAGCACCAACCGCCGTGCCAGAAGCCGTGTACCAGGACGACGGGCAGGGGACCGGGCATGTGCGCCTCTCACGTTCGGGGAGTTCGAAGGGTTCGACAGACCCGACGGATACGACAGACCTGGCGAGTCCGACGGGACCGGGGGGTGCCACGTCGACGGGGCCCGGGTTTCCCGGGGCGCGGGGGCAGGGCTCGGCCGGCGCGGTCGGTGTCCGCGAGGCCACGGCCGGATCCCACGCCGGCGGCGGGCCCGGCCCGCACGCCGTCCCGCCGGCGCGCCGCGCCTCACACCCCGGCCTCCACGGCCTGGAGCACTCGGCGGGCCACGTTGACCGAGTCCACCAGGGGGTGCAGGGACATGGCGCGCAGCGCCGCCCGGTGCGAACCGCTCGCCGCCGCCTCGATCGTCGCGCGCTCCACCTCCTTGAGGGTGAGCATCAGGCCGAGCTGGCCGGGGGCGACCGGGCCGACGGCCAGCGGGTGGGCGCCGTTGGCGTCGACGGCGCAGGGCACCTCCACGACCGCCTCCGCGTCCAGGCCGGGGACGGCCGTGCGGTTGCGCACGTTGAGGATGAGCGTGGTGCGCTCGCCTCGGGCGATGGCCCGCATGACGGCCAGGGCGACCCGGTCGTAGCCGCCGCCCTCCAGGTCGCACGCGTCGCGCCGCCAACCGCCGGTGGCCTCCCGGCTCTCGGCCAGGTACGTCTCCTCGCGCTCCAGCCGGGTGCGTTCCCAGGCCGCCAGCGCCCCGCCGGGCCCGGCGGGGGTCCGCTCGTAGAACGCGGCCTGCTGGCCGCGCAGGAACTCGCCCCGGGTCCGCGGCGCGTCCCGGATCGCGGCGACCGACTCCCGGTTGAAGTAGTAGTAGTGCAGGTACTCGTTGGGCAGCGCGCCCAACGTCTGGAGCCAGTCGGCCCCGAAGAGCTTGCCCTCCTCGAAGGAGGTCAACGCCGCCTCGTCCGCCAGGAGGTCGGGCAGCACGTCGCGCCCCTCCAGGGTGATCCCGCGCAGCCAGCCGAGGTGGTTGAGCCCGACGTAGTCGTAGCTCGCGCGGTCCGGGTCGGCGCCCAGGGCCCGTGCCGCGCGGCGGCACAGGCCCACCGGGGAGTCGCAGATGCCGATCACCCGGTCGCCCAGGACGCGCTGCATGGCCTCGGTGACCATGCCGGCCGGGTTGGTGAAGTTGATGACCCAGGCGTCGGGCGCCAGCGCCGCCACGCGCTCGGCGATCCGCACCGCCACCGGCAGCGTGCGCAGCCCGTAGAGCACGCCGCCCGCGCCGACGGTCTCCTGCCCGAGCACGCCCTCGGACAACGGGACCCGTTCGTCCTGGGCCCGACCGGCCAGGCCCCCGACGCGGATGGCGGAGAAGACGAAGTCGGCCCCGCGCAGCGCCTCGTCCAGGTCGGTGGTCACCCGCACGGCCGGCGCGTCCGCGCGCCCCGCGGCCTGCTCGGCGAGCACGGCGGCGATCGCGTCCAACCGCCGCCGCTCGGTGTCGTGCAGCACGACCTCCGTACAACGCCCGGCGGCGGCGCCCTGGTCATCCATCAGCGCCCGGTAGACCAGCGGCATCCGGAATCCGCCGCCGCCCAGCACGGTCAGCCTCATACGGTCAGTACCTCCACATCGGCCTCGCGGAACACGGCGAGCGTCGCCGGGTCCGAGGTGTCGTTGGTGATCAGCGTGTCGATGTCGTGGGGCCCGCACACGCGCGCCAGCCCGGTCGCGCCGGGGAACTTGTCCACCGTGGCCAGGAGCACCACCTGGTGGGCGGCGGCCAGCATGGCCCGCTTGACCGGCACCTCGACCTCCGTGCTGTCGAGCACGCCGCCGTCGGGCAGGACGCCGCTGGCGCCGAGGAAGAGCCGGCCGACGTGGAGTTGGCGCAGGCTGGACTCGGTCAGGAAGCCGACCAGGGAGCGGTAGTTGCGCCGCACCTGCCCGCCGAGCAGGACCAGTGTCACCGACGGGTCCTCGCGCAGCTCGTCGAAGACCGCCAGGCTGCTGGTCACCACGGTCACCTCGCGGCCCCTGAGCCGCTTGGCGAGCTGGAGCGTGGTGGTGCCGATGTCCAGGAGCAGCACGTCGCCGTCCGCGACGAGGTCGGCCGCGCGGCCCGCCACGGCGGCCTTGTCGGCCAGGTCGGCGACCGCCACCTCCGCGAAGGGGCGCTCGCCGCCGGAACGTTCGCTGGCCACCGCCCCGCCGTAGACCCGGGTGAGACAGCCGGCCCGGCCCAGCGCGTCCAGGTCGCGGCGGGCGGTCGCCTCGCTGACCGCCAGACGCTCGGCGATCTCCCGCACCGGGAGGACGCCCTCCGCGCCGAGGAGGCTCAGCAGCTTCTCGTGGCGGGCCTTTCGCAGCATGCTCGCAACGTACTGCATGCGAGCGAGTCTGCGCGAGTGTGAAGGAACTCTTGCAAAACCAACGCGTTGCGGTGCAAGGTTTCCGTCACGTGACGTGGTGGGCACGCCGGGTTGACGACGCCGTGGCAGACGGTCGTACCGACGCGCCGCCCGCACATCCCAGACAGCGGGACCCTCGCCCACGCGCGGCGCCCGCTGCCTGCCGCATGCCGTCGTGGACGCCGTACGGAACAGGAGGGCGCGCCGGATGAGTGCCGCCAAGGACCCCCACGCCAAGGACGACGCAGCCCGGGACGCCCGCCCCCGGGGTGGTCCGTGGACCCGTCAGGACGCCGGCGCCGCCGGTGCCTCCTTAGCCGATTCCGATCCCGATCCCGAACGCGGGGCGGAGCGCCCGACGGACGCGCACTGTCGCGCCGTACCCGTCGATCCGCTCGCGGCCGTGCGTGGCCCCGACGACCCCGCCTACGACGTGTACCTGACCGGTACCGTCTTCCTCGACATCGTTCTCACCGGTCTCGACCACGCCCCGGTGCGCGGCACCGAGTCCTGGGCCCGGGGAATGGGCCAGAGCCCCGGCGGCATCGCCAACATGGCCGCCGCGGTGGCCAGACTCGGCCTGCGCACCACACTGGCCGCCGCCTTCGGCACCGACATCTACGGCGACTACTGCTGGGACAGCCTCGCCGACGGCGAGGGCGTGGACCTGGCCGCCTCGCGCCGGGTACCCGGCTGGCACTCGCCGGTCACCGTCTCCATGGCGTACGAGGGCGAGCGCACCATGGTCACCCACGAACACCCCGCCCCGCCCGCCACCGACCGGTCGCTGCCGGGCTCGCGCGCCTGCGTCACCGCCTTCGAACCCGGCCGGGCCGAGGAGTGGGTACGCGAGGCACACGCCCGTGGCAGCCACGTCTACGCCGACGTCGGCTGGGACGAGAGCGGCCGATGGGACCCCGCGGCCCTGCCCGACCTGCCCTACTGCCACGCCTTCCTGCCCAACGCGACCGAGGCCCAGCGCTACACCCGCACCGACAGTCCCGAGCGCGCCGTGCGCGCCCTGGCGGACCTGGTGCCCATCGCCGTGGTGACCAAGGGGCCCGGCGGCGCGGTGGCGGTGGACTCGCTCACCGGCGAGTACGCGGACGTGCCCGGACTGCCCGTCGACGCGCTCGACCCGACGGGCGCCGGCGACGTGTTCGTCGCCGGCTTCATGACCGGCACCCTGGCCGGCTGGCCGCTCGCCGACCGACTCGCCTTCGCCAACCTCACCGCCGGCCTGTCCGTGCAGCACTTCGGCGGCTCGCTGTCCGCCCCCGGCTGGCCGGAGGTCGCCGCCTGGTGGGCGTGGGCCAGCGGGCAGCCCGCCGACTCCGGCGCGGGCCGCGTCGACGCGGAGACCGTGCGCCGCTACCGCTTCCTCGACAAGCTGCTGCCCACCGGCATGCGGGACTGGCCCAGGCTGCGGGCCCTGCCCACCATCGGCTTCCGCGGCGCGTGAGCGCGCGCGGCGGGCCCGCCACCGCCCGCCCGGCCCCCGACGCACGCGCGCCGACCCCGACGAAGGAGACCCCGATGCCGAACCGAGCGGCGCGAGCGCGCCACCCCCGTGGCACGGCCACCGCGCTGGCACTCAGCGCCCTGGCGCTGCTCGTCACCGGCTGCGTACCCGGCACGGACGGCTCGGCCGCGCGCGGCGGGACGGCGGGCGAGGTCACCGCCATCCCCGACCCGGCACGGGCCGGCGAGGTCACCCTGACCGTGTGGGACCAGGAGATCCGTGGCGGCACCAACGCCGAGGTGGAGCAGCTCAACAAGGAGTTCCAGCGCGCCTACCCCAACGTGCGGATCAAGCGGGTGGCGCGCGGCTTCACCGACCTGAAGGCCACCCTGAAGCTGGCCGTCTCCGGCAACAACCCACCCGACGTCGTCCAGGCCAACCAGGGCTACCCGGACATGGTCGCCTTCGTCCGGGCCGGACTGCTGGCCCCGCTCGACACCTACGCGGGCATCTACGACTGGAACACCCGCTACCCGACCACCCTGCTCAACCACAACCGGGTCTCGGCCGACGGCCGCCACTTCGGCACCGGGCGGCTCTACGGCATCTCCCAGACCGGCGAGTTCGTCGGCCTCTACTACAACAAGGAACTCCTGGCGCGCAGCGGTCTTCGACCACCGGGGACCTGGACCGAGTTCACCGACGGCCTCGCCCGCCTCAAGGCCGACGGCCGCCTGCCCATCCAGTTCGGCAACCTGGACAAGTACCCGGCCATCCACACCTTCGGCGTCCTCCAGGGCCGGTCGGCCGCCGCCTCCGTACGCGACCTGGTCTTCGGCCGCGCCGGGCGCTTCGACACCCGGCGTACCCGGGACGCGGCGGCCACCCTGGCCAGCTGGCACCGGCGCGGCTACCTGCCCCAGGGCGCCAACGGCCTCGGCTACGACGACGCCGCCAAGAAGTTCGCCGCGGGCGACGGCGCGTACCTGATCACCGGGACCTGGCAACTGGCCGACCTCAAGAAGGCCATGGGCGACAAGCTCGGCCTCATCCTCCCGCCACCGGTCACCGCCGGCGGGCCCCCGGTCTCCACCGGCGGCCAGGGGCTGGCCTGGTCCATCACCTCCCGCAGCCGACACCCCGAGGTCGCCGCCGCCTACCTGGACTTCCTCACCAGCCAACACGCCGCCGACGTGATGACCCGGCACGGCGTGCTGCCCGCCGTGCCCGGACCAGCCGCCGCCAGGGTGCCGCGCGCCAGCGTGGACGGTCAGATGGTGGAGGGCTGGCGCCGACTGGGCGAGGCCGACGGCCTGGTGCCCTACCTCGACTACGCCACACCCACCTTCTACGACACCCTCTCCGAGGGCCTCCAGGGCGTCATCGGCGGCACCCGGTCACCCGAACGCTTCGCGTCCACCGCCCAGCGCGACTACGGCGCCTTCACGGACCGGCAACGCCGCGACGACCAGGCCGCCAGCGCCCGGCCAGGCACCCGGGGAGACGGCCGGTGAAGGGCGCGCGACGTCAGTCGCCCCACCCCCGGCCGCGCCGGGCCACCGAGGACCGGGGCCCTGGGGACGCACCCGCGCGCCGCGTCCCCCGCGCCCTCCTCGACCGCTACCGACGACGCGCCCCGGGCGAGCCGCGCGCCGTCGGCTACCTGTACGTCCTGCCCGCGCTCGCGCTCTACGGGGCCCTGCTGCTGTTCCCCTTCGGCCAGTCGGTGTGGCTGTCCCTGCTGCACTGGGACGGCCTGACCGCCGCCACCTGGGCCGGCGACGACAACTACCGTGCCCTGCTGACCGACCCCGGCCTGCGGGCCCCGTTCGCGCACGCGCTGGTGCTGCTCGTCTTCTACTCGGCGCTGCCGGTGGCCATCGGCCTGCTGCTGGCCGCGCTGCTCTCGCGGGCCAGGGTGCGCGGGATGACCTTCTTCCGCACCGTGCTCTTCCTGCCCCAGGTGCTCGCGCTGGTGGTCGTCGGCGTCACCTGGCGCTCGATCCTGGCTCCCGACGGACTGCTCAACGACACGCTGGAGGCCGTGGGCCTGGGCGCCCTGGCCCGTCCCTGGCTCGGCGACTACGACTGGGCGCTGCCGGCCGTCGGCGTCGTCGGCACCTGGGTCGGCACCGGGCTGTGCATGGTGCTCTTCCTGGCCGGCGTCCCACGCATCCCGCGCGAGCTGTACGAGGCGGCGCGGCTGGACGGCGCCGGGCCGCTGCGCGAGTTCCTCGCCGTCACACTGCCGGGCCTTCGACCCCAGATCGCCGTCGCCCTCACCCTGACCATCGTGGCCGGGCTGCGGAACTTCGACCTCATCTACATCACCACCAGCGGCGGGCCCGGCAACGCCACCTCCGTCCCGGCGTACGAGGTCTACCACCGGGCGTTCGAGACCAACCAGGTCGGCTCCGCCGCCGCCATCGGCGTGGCGCTGACCGTGTTGATCTTCGTACTCACCGTCGGCATCTCCCGGCTCGTGGAAGGGCGGCGCCCGTGATCTCGCGTACGGAACGCACCGTGACCTACGCCGTCCTCGCCCTGTTCACCGTCCTGTCGCTGACCCCGGTGCTCGGCATCCTCGCCACCGCCCTGGGCTCGCGGTCCTCGCTGAGCACCGGCTTCTCGCTGCCCGCCGACGGGCTGCACTGGAGCAACTTCGCGGACGCCTGGAGCCGTGGCCACTTCGGTACCTACCTGCGTAACTCGGCGCTGGTCACGCTGGCCGTGGTCGCCATCGCCACGGTCTTCTCGGTGCTCGCCGGCTACGCCTTCGGAGTGATGCGCTTCCCCGGCTCGACGGTGCTCTTCTACCTGTTCGTCCTCGGCCTCGCGCTGCCCCAGGAGGCGCTGGTCGTGCCGCTCTACTTCGATCTGCGCCACCTGGGACTGACCGACACCTACTGGGGGCTGATCCTGCCGCAGGCCGCCCAGTCGCTGGCGTTCGGCGTGTTCTGGATGCGCACGTACTTCCGTGGCAGCGCCCGCGCGGTGATCGAGGCGGCCCGTGTCGACGGCGCGAACAGCTGGACCACACTGTGGCGCATCCTGGTGCCCATGGGCCGCCCGGCCATCTCCACCCTGGTCGTCATCGTCTTCATGTGGACCTGGAACGAGTTCCTGATGGCGCTGGTCATGGTCAGCGACGAGGCGTACCGCACCGTCCCGCTCGGCCTGGCCTTCTTCCAGGGACAGCACAGCGCGGAGACCTCCCTGCTGGCCGCCGCCGCTGTCCTGATCGCGCTGCCCGTGGTGATCGTGTACGTGGCGCTCCAGCGCCACTTCATCGCGGGCATGCTCAGCGGCGCCGTCAAGGAGTGACCCCGCGCGGGTACCACCCGCGCGGCGCCACGCGCCACGCCCACGGGTGCTCGCGTGCGGGAGGGGCCCGCGCGGCGGGGGAGCGGGGCGCGTGAGGCGCCGGCCATGCGGCCGAACCAGCGAGATCTACGGGGCGTCGCCGCTCGGTGCCGCCGATCGGGGTGTACGAGGGTGATCATCGCACCATGTGGATGGCGCGAGGATCGGACGGCGCTCCCCGGCCCCGGGGCGCGGCCCCGCGCGCGGCGAGCGCCCGCGCGAGCGGGCCGGGGTCGGCCGCGCACGCCCACGGGCCCGCCCGTGACGCGGCCGGCCGTCACGATCTCCACCTCCACGCCGCGACACTCCCGACGAAGGCGAGCGTGTGAGCATGACATCCAGCGAGGTGGGACGACGCGCCCTCATCCAGCACGCCACCGTGGCCGGTCTCCTCGCCGTGCCCCCGTTGGCCGCCCTCAGCGCGTGCGCGACCAGCGGCGGCGGGGGCACCCAGCAGGTGGCCGAGGGTCGGAAGTCGGCGAAGAATCCGCTGGCGGTCAACGAGAGCGCGGGACTTGACGTCGTCATCTTCGACGGCGGTTTTGGCGATGAATACGCGAAGGCCGCTCAGGCTGAGTACGTGAAGGCGTATCCGGAGACTGAGGGAAAGATCAAGCATGCGGCGACGCAGAAGATTCAGGCGAAGTTGGCGCCGCGGTTCAACGGGGGGACGCCGCCGG
>NZ_JBHVJC010000058.1:0-33996 GCF_042799315.1 Streptomyces sp. NPDC057702
GTACAGGTCGTGACCCGCCGCCCCGCCCGCGCCCACTCACCCACCCGTCGGCCCGCCGCGCCAAGCTCGCGCCGCCTCAGCTCACCCGCTCCGCGCGGTGACGTGCGGCGCGCAGTCGTACCTCGGCGGGCAGCCGGGTCAGGCCCGCCGAGGCGCGGGCGTGTTCCAGGGCCTCGGCGCGCAACTGGGCCAGCGCCTCGGCCGGTTGGGCGTGTGCGGCGAGCACGAGCCTGACCCGGGCCTCGGGGGCGGTGCGGCGTCCGCGCAGCGTGACGTGCGCGCGGTCGACGCCCTCCATCGCCTCCGCCTCGGCGGCCAGCACGCTCTCCAGCGCCCGCCCCCGCAGCAGCGCGCCCTCTCCCTCGCCGCTGTCCACCAGCACCTCGCCCAGCCGGCGCCGGCGCACCTGGGCCAGCAGCCACCACAGCGCCAGCAGCACCAGGACCGCCAGACCGGCGATGACGGCGGGCCACCACCAGCCCTCGTCCCGCCAGCGCCGCCGGTCCTCGTGGGTCAGCAGGACGTCGTCGGGCCCGTCGAAGGGCCAGTTCCCGGGCAGGCTGAAGCCGCACCGACGCGGCAGGTCGAGCCCGCCGACCAGGACGGCGGCTCCCAGCGCGAGGAGGAGCAGCCCGGCCAGGGCGAGGAGTGCCCGGTTGACGACCCGTACGCGGGTGCGTCCCACCCGTACCGGCTTCGCCGCCATCGTCCGCCTCATCTCCTCGTCGGCCGTCGGACCTGGACGCGCAGCCCCGGTCGCCGTGCCAGGCCCAGCGCTCGCACGCCGTCGTCCAGCGCGGCGTCCAGGTCGGAGCGCACCTCGTCCAGTTCCCGGAAGTGTGCCTGGGCCCGCACCCTGACCCGGCGGCGCCCGGCGTCCACGCGTACGGTCCGCACGCCGGGGACCTCCATGGCGCGGTCCCGGAGCACCAGCGCCGCCGCCGAGCGGTCGAGCCCGGCCCGGATCTCCGGGTCGGGGCGCATCGGCAGGACACCGCGCCGGCCCGGGGTGAGGGCCAGGACGATCAGCCACAGGCCCAGCGCCATCGCGACCGCGGCGCCGGTCACGATCCAGACGTCGTCCAGGGGGCGGGTGGCCAGTTCGTCGCCGAGCCGTCGGCGCCAGCGCATCGCGGCACGATCGGCGCGGACGGCGGCCACGTCGTAGAGCAAAAGCCCGCTGGCGCCGAGGACGACGAGCGCGAGCAGGGCCGAGGGCAGGCGTCGGCTGGCCCAGAAGCGCCGGGCGCGTTCGGGCGCGCCGGCGGCCGGGGTGTACCGGGCGTACGCCGCGATCGGCTCCGCCGCGCCCTCGGTGGCATCCGCCCCGGGTCCTTCGCGGTCGCCCTCGGGAGCGGCGGGACCCGGGGGCGTGGCGTCGCCGCCCGGGGGGACCTTGGCCAGCAGCGGCGGCCGACGGGCGGCCTCCGCCTCGGCCCCGCCGTCGCCGTCGGGGGCCGGGGCCTGGTCGGGGCGGCGGGCGGCGGGGTCCCGGCCCGCGTCGGCGGTGGGTTCGTCCTCGCTCAACGCACCCTCCCCCAGCCGGCGTCCTCCCGACGTGACGTGCGCAGTCGCTCGACCGTGACCGCCACCTCCCGTACGTCCATGCCCGCCAACGCCCTCACCCGGCCGCTCACCTGACGACGCACGGCGCCGCACCGGGCGCCGATGTCGCAGGGGTAGCCGAGTTCGACGGCGACCCGGACCCGGGCCTCGCCCCGCAGCCCGTCGCGACCGGGCCGGTCGCGCACGGCGACGGCGGCACTCGGGGGCCGGCCACCGGGCCCGCGCACCTCGCGGGCGTCGGGCAGCGCCTCCCGGGCCGCCTGGGAGGCGATCTTCGCGATGACCCGGTCGGCGATCCGTGTCGAGCCCCGTTCAGCGGAACGCACCACGCGGCCTCACCGCCGCCTGCCGTCGCGCTCGCGGGGGCGGAAGAAGTCGCCCAGCTCCAGTTCTCCGTCGAGGAACTTGCCCGCCACGAAACCGATCAGTCCCAACGCCGCCACCAGGAGAAAGGCGCCGAAGCCGCCGAAGTACCCGGCGAAGCCCAGTGCCATTCCGGCGGCCAAGCCGACCACGGCCATGCTCATCGTGTCCTCCCTAGCCTCCACCGCGTGCGGTCGGTCCGGCCCGGCTACTGGAGCCGCGACTCGGGCTCGTCGTCCTGCTCGTCGGGCAGTTTCACATCGCTGACCACGATGTTGACCTCGACGACCTCCAGGCTGGTCATGCGCTCCACCGCGGAGATGACATCTTCTCGCACGGCCCGCGTGACGTCGCCGATGGAGACGCCGTAATCCACCACGATCTCCAGGTCCAGTGCCGTCTGCACCTCGCCGACCTCGGCCTTGACGCCACGGGTGACGGACCGTCCGCCGCCGGGGACCCGGTCGCGCACGGCGCCGAAGGTACGCGCGAGGCCGCTGCCCATGGCGTGCACGCCGGGCACCTCGCGGGCGGCCATGCCGGCGATCTTCTCCACGACGCCGTCGGCGATCGTCGTCTTGCCTCGGGAAGCGGGGGCGCCGCCGCCCTTGGGAGTCGAGGCTCCCGGAGCCGTGGTGCCCGCCTGCTGCTTCTCTGCCGTGTCCGCCATCGCCCATCGTCCCTTTCCGCAGAAGCCCTCAGGGAGCGGCCTGATCGTTCCTTGTGCCACCGTAGGCGGGCCGCCGGCGAACCGCCCCTCGGGACGTGGCAGTCGTGCGAACGCCGCCCGCGCGGGTGGGTCGCGGCCGGGCGGCGCGCTTCGGTACGGCAGGGTGGGCGGCGGGCTCAGGTGGTCGTCCGTACGACGGGAAGGGTGGCGGGTCGTGGTGGCAGACGCGTTGGCACGGGCGGTACGTCAGCAACTGGGGCTCGGCAGACTGCTGCCGCTCGGTGTGGCGCGGGACGGCGCGTGGCTGACCGAGCACGCGGCCACGGCCGTGCTGCGCGCGGCGGCGGCGGGCGTGCCCGAGGTGCGCGTGACCGCGCTGCACGTGGACCTGCTCGCCCCCCAGAGCGCGGCGGAGCCCACCGTTCCGCCGCCGCCCACGGCGCTGCCGCCAGGTCCGCTGCGGGTGACGGGCGAGTTCCTCGCGGCGGCGGACCAGCCGCTGCCCGCCTCGGCCGAGCGGTTGCGTGCGGCGCTGCACGCGGCGGCCGTCGACGGTCTCGGCCTGGTCGTCGGCGCGGTGGACCTGCGGGTGACGGGACTGTTGGAGCAGCCGTGGACCGAGCCGGCGGGCGCCCCGGAACGCGCTCCGGACGCCCAGGACGAGGGCGCGGCCGCCCCGGACGGCGGCCCTGGCTCTGAGGCCGGTGCCGGGCGGGCGCCGGTGGTGGCCCGGCCCGGATCGAGCGCCGCCGTCGAGGCGCGGATCGCCACGGCCGTGACGGGTGTGCCCGGGGTCGCGCGGCTGGCGCCGGCGCTGGGTGGCCTGACCCGCCCGGTACGCGTCGAGGGCCCGCGCGACCCGGCCGGTGACAGCGTGGACGGGTCCGCCACCGGGGCCACCGACGCGTCGCCGGCCGGCCCGGGCTGGGGCGCTTCGGGCACGGCCGGGCTCGAGGCCGCGCGACACGCGCAGGTTCAGGTGGCCGTGGCGGCGGGGCACCGGGCCGTCGAGGTGGCCCGCGCCGTACGCGCCGCCACCCTCTCCGCCCTGCTGGCCGAGGCCCCGGGGCGGGCGACGGTGGCAGTGCTGGTCACGGCCGTGGAGACGGGCGGGACGAGCGCCGGAGAGCAGGTGCGGGCGCCCGGGACCGGAGCGCGGCCCGCAAGCGCGCCGCGGACCACGACCGCTGCCGTGGCCACCGGCGCCGAACACCCGGTGCGTTCGGTGGACCCGACCTAGGAGACGGGCGCGCGCCGGGGCGGCCAGCGGGGGTGGTCGGCTCGACCCCGGCGGCCCGCTTCGCCCACTTACTCGGCCGGTTCGGCCAGTTCGCGCAGTCGGCGTCCCTGGGCGGCGCGCTCGGCCGCCCGCTGCTCGTCGAAGGTGCGCCCCAGCGCGCCGCGCAGCAGCGCCTTCGTCTCGATCACGGCGTCGCGGGGCGCGGCCAGCAGCGCGGCGGCCAGGTCGCGCGTGGTCGCGTCGAGTTCGGCGGCGGGGACGACGAGGTTGGCCAGCCCGGTGCGCTCGGCCTCCTCGGCGTGCACGAACCGACCGGTGGCGCAGATCTCCAGCGCGCGGGCGTAGCCCACCAGGGAGACCAGGGGGTGGGTGCCGGCGAGGTCCGGCACCAGCCCAAGCGTGGTCTCGCGCATCGCGAACTGCGCGTCGTCGGCGCAGATGCGCAGGTCACAGGCGAGCGCGAGCTGGAATCCGGCACCGATGGCATGGCCTTGGACGGCGGCGACGCTCACGATGTCGTTGCGCCGCCACCAGGTGAACGCCTCCTGGTACGCGGCGATGGTCGCGTCCAGGTCCGCCTCGGAGGCGCGTCCCAACTCGGCGAACGAGGGCTCACCGTCGAAGCCCTCGGGCGTGAACGCCTGTCGGTCGAGGCCGGCGGAGAAGGACGCACCCTCTCCGCGCAGCACCACGACGCGCACGCTGCCCGGCAGCGACCGCCCGGCCTCTATCAGGGCCCGCCACAGTGCGGGCGTCTGAGCGTTGCGCTTGGCCGGATTGGTCAGGGTCACCGTGGCGATGGCGTCATCGACGGTCAGGCGTACGCCGTCCGTGTCGAGCAGGGTCACAGAAGCCTCCGGTCGGTCGGCAGCGGTCACTGCGGTCGTAAGTTAACTGCACAGTAACCACTGGACCGACCGGATCGCCGGCCGGGTGCCGCCGTTGACGCAGTCGCTCCGCCGTGACGACATGACACTGGCTCGAACCAGACGGGATCGCGGGAATACGCGTCAGGTCGAGGCGGCTTTCTTCCCTCGTGTCGCTCCGCCGCGACCACGCAGCGTTACGCCTGATTCGCTGAGCATTCGGTGCACGAAGCCGTAGGAGCGGCCGGTCTCCTCGGCCAGCGCTCGAATGCTCGCACCGGAGTCGTACTTCTTCTTGAGGTCTGCCGCGAGCTTTTCGCGCGCGGCGCCGGTTACCCGGCTGCCCTTCTTCAGAGTCTCGGCCACCCGTGCCTCCTCATGGGAAGTGCGCTATGGGACTCTCATGATCACCCCTAGCCGCGCTCCTGGCCACCCATTCGACAAGGTCCGCGCGACGAGCTTGCCGTCCGTGAGCGGCCACTACCGGGCCGGAACGCGGAATTCCCGTGCTCGTCACGTGTGCGTCCATTCGGAGTGCGCGGCGAAGCGGCAGGTCAGAGACGACGCCAGCGGGCCGCCCGGGAAGCGCCGGACGCTACTCTGCGTGCGCATGCGCGGCTGGCGTGGGCGCGCCGGGGGATGAACCCTTCTCACCCAGATGAAGGATCACGCCTCGGCCGAATGATCCATAACACTTGGATCAAGCCGTGCATTCCCGCTCCGGACGTCAGGCCAGCGCGACGAGGTCCGCGTAGTCCTGGCCCCACAGGTCCTCCACGCCGTCGGGCAGCAGGATGATGCGCTCGGGCTGGAGCGCGTCCACCGCGCCCTCGTCGTGGGTGACCAGCACGACCGCGCCGGTGAAGGTGCGCAGCGCGCCGAGGATCTCCTCGCGGCTGGCCGGGTCCAGGTTGTTCGTCGGCTCGTCGAGCAGGAGGACGTTGGCCGAGGAGACGACGAGCGTGGCCAGCGCGAGCCTGGTCTTCTCGCCGCCGGACAGGACGCGCGCGGGCTTGTCGACGTCGTCGCCGGAGAACAGGAACGATCCGAGCGTCTTGCGGATGTCCACCAAGTCCAGGTCGGGCGCGGAGGAGCGCATGTTCTCCAACACCGTGCGGTCCGGGTCGAGTGTCTCGTGCTCCTGTGCGTAGTAGCCGAGCTTGAGGCCGTGGCCGGGGGTGACGGCGCCGGTGTCGGGCTTCTCGACGCCGGCGAGCAGACGCAGCAGCGTGGTCTTGCCGGCGCCGTTGAGACCGAGGATCACCACGCGCGAGCCACGGTCGATGGCCAGGTCGACGTCGGTGAAGATCTCCAGCGATCCGTACGACTTGGACAGGCCCTCGGCGGTCAGCGGGGTCTTGCCGCACGGCGCGGGGGCGGGGAAGCGCAGCTTGGCGACCTTGTCGGAGACGCGCGCCTCCTCAAGTCCGGCCAGCAGTCGGTCGGCGCGGCGGGCCATGTTCTGCGCGGCCGTGGCCTTGGTGGCCTTGGCGCGCATCTTGTCGGCCTGCGAGTGCAGCGCTGCGGCCTTCTTCTCGGCGTTGGCCCGCTCGCGCTTGCGGCGCTTCTCGTCGGCCTCGCGCTGGGCCTGGTAGAGCTTCCAGCCCATGTTGTAGATGTCGATGTGGGCGCGGTTGGCGTCCAGGTAGAAGACCTTGTTGACGACCGTCTCGACCAGTTGGACGTCGTGCGAGATCACGACGAAGCCGCCCCGGTAGGTCTTCAGATAGTCCCGCAGCCACACGATGGAGTCGGCGTCCAGGTGGTTGGTCGGCTCGTCCAGGAGGAGCGTGTCGGCGTCGGAGAAGAGGATGCGGGCCAGCTCCACGCGGCGGCGCTGGCCACCGGAGAGCGTGTGCAGGGGCTGGCCGAGCACGCGGTCGGGCAGTCCGAGGCTGGCGGCGATGGTCGCGGCCTCGGCCTCGGCGGCGTATCCGCCCTTGGTGAGGAACTCCGTCTCCAGGCGCTCGTACCGCTTCATCGCCTTCTCGCGGGTGGCGCCCTTGCCGCCGGCCATCCGCTCCTCGTTCTCGCGCATCTTGCGCAGCACGACGTCGAGGTCGCGGGCGGAGAGGATGCGGTCCCGGGCGAGCACGTCCAGGTCGCCGGTGCGCGGGTCCTGCGGGAGGTAGCCGACCTCCCCGGAGCGGGTGATGGTGCCAGCGGCGGGCGCGCCCTCGCCCGCGAGGCACTTGGTGAGCGTGGTCTTGCCCGCGCCGTTGCGGCCGACGAGCCCGACGCGGTCGCCCCTGGCGATACGGAACGAGGCGGACTCGATGAGAACTCGGGCGCCTGCGCGCAGCTCAAGGCCATTGGCGGTGATCACGGGAAAGACTCCAGGGCGAAAAACGGACGGCGGAAGGGACAGGCGCGCGACCACGACCGGACGCGGCGCACTGGGCGATGACGGCGGCCGACGCACTCACGAGAACGGGGCGGGGCCGGGCGGAAGCCGTCTAGTGCGCGGGGAGAATGGCCATGCGGACCACTGTAGCGGTGCGCGGCAAGTGCTTTTCCTGGGGGACGACGGGAACGCGCCGCTCCGGGCGCTGTCGTACCCCGGTGCCAGACTGTGAAGCGAGTCACAGCCAGCGGGCGCCGTACGTCGTCGCGTCCGGCACACCGGGAAGGTGATCACCATGACAGCCGCGTCCACCGGGCACCCGACGATCTACCCCACCCTTCTCTATCGCGACGCCCAGGCCGCGATCGCGCAGCTCACGACGGCTCTCGGGTTCACCAGACGGGTGGTGTACGAGGGTGAGGGCGGCACGGTCGCGCATGCGGAGCTGGCCCAGGGCAACGGCCTGGTGATGGTCGGCAGCCAGCGGGCGGAGGGCGTGTTCGGGGCGGCGATGGCGGGCGCCGGGCCGGCCGGTGTCTACGTGGTGGTCGAGGACACCGACGCGCACCACGCGCGGGCCCTGGAGCACGGCGCGGAGATCCTCCTGCCGCCCACCGACCAGCAGCACGGCTCGCGGGACTACATGGCGCGCGACCTGGAGGGCAATATCTGGAGCTTTGGCACCTACGTCCCGGGCGCGACCGGCTGACCCCGCGAGCGGCGCGGGGTCGGCCGGCCCGGCGCCGTGGCTAGCCGTCGGCGCGCGCGTCCACGAAGGTGGCACCGCCCGCCAGCATCCGCTCGACGGCGTACGCGGGATCGACGAGCGCCTCGGGGGTGTGCAGGCCCGGCGCGACGGGCGCGCCGCGCAGTGCGAGCAGCCGCTCGACGCCCAGGGCGATGCCGAGCGCGGTCAGGGGGCGTTGGCCCGCCGGGTGGACGAGGAAGTGGCTCGTCGTGGCCGGCGCACCGGCCGGGTCCGCGCCCTCGATGTCGATGCGGACCTCCAGCGAGGCGGGGCCGCCCCGGCGCCGGCCGGTGGAGGTGCCGACCGCGAAGGCGAAGCGGACGTCGGGCGCCCCGGTGGCGAGCGCGAGGCTGGGCACGTCGAGGATGGCGATGGCCTGGCCCGGCTGGACCGTACCGTCCGAGCCGGTCACGTCCACCTGGGCGTCGGCTCCCGAGACCCAGGTGAAGACGCCGTCGCGGCGGACCAGGCCGGCCGTGGTCACGGCGGACCAGCGCGCCAGGTCGGCGATGCCGGCGGGCCCACCGGTGTCCCGCTCGTCCAGTACGGCGCCGATCCGGACGGCGTCCACCCGGCCGAACGCGCGGGCCAAGTCCAGCACGGCCAGTGTCAGGCTGCCGGCGCACCAGTGGCTGGCGGTCAGGATCGGCGCGCTCGCGTGCTGGGCGCCCGCCACGACCTCCGGGGCGATGTCCACCAGGCCGCTGGAGAGGCTGAGGTAGGGCAGGCCGTGCCGCTGGGCGTAGCGCAGTCCGCACAGGCGCTCGTCCCACAGCGCCGCGACGACCGCCGCGTACCTCTCGTCGGCCGGTCGCCCGAGGTCGTCGCGGCGCAGGTCGACGGGGACGGCGGTGGCGGCGCCGAGGGTGTCGGCCACGCGCCGCGCGCGGTCGGTGTCGCGTCCGGCGATGGCCAGCGGCAGGGTCGGGTGCCACTGACGCAGGAGTTCGGCGGCTCCCGCGCCCGCCTGCCCCGAGCCGCCCAGGATGAGTACCGGTGCCTGGTGTTCCATGGTGCTCCCGCTCTCTCGAACTCTAGCTACATTTTGTAGCTTACATTCTGTAGCTAGACTGGGCCGCCCACACGTGGAAGCGGCACGGACCGCCAAGGAGAGGTGATGGCCAGACCTTCGAACCGCCTGTCCAAAGAGGCCAGGCGGGAGCAGTTGCTCGACGCCGCGCTGGGGCTCGTACGCGCGCGCGGTGCCGACGGCCTCACCCTGGTCACCCTCGCCGAGGCGGCCGGGGTGAGCCGGCCGATCGTCTACGACCACTTCGGCACCCGGGCCGGTCTGCTGCTGGCCCTCTACGGGCGGCTAGACGAGCGACACCGGGCGGCGTCGGCCCGCGCGTTGGCGGCTGCCGCGCCCCGGGCCGAGGCCATCGCCCGGGTCCTGAGCGGCGCGTACTTCGCCTGTGCCACCGATATGCCGGAGTTCGCCGCGGTCTCGGCCGCGCTGAAGGGGTCCCCCGAGCTGGAGACCGCCCAGCACGAACTGCTCGCCAGCTACACGCGGGCGATGGCCGCCGCCTTCGCCCCGCACTCGGCGCTCCCTCCGGAGGCGATCCGGCTGCGGTGCGTCGGCCTGCTGGGCGCGGCCGAGGCGCTGGCCGCCGAACTGAATCACGGCCGGACCACGGCCGAGGACGCGGTCACCACGCTGACCGACCTCCTGGTGAGCGGCCTGGCCACGGAGGCCGACCGCTGACGGAGGCCAGGAGTGGGCGGCGGGCCGGGCTGATCGCCCGACGACCGTGGGGGCGGCGGCCACCAGGGGGACGACGCCGGGAGCCGGCCACGGGAAGGCGGCGTCGGATGGTGGGGTCCCAAGGGGGCGGCATCGGATGGTGACGCCGGACTCCGCGCCGCCAGCCGGTGACGCCGGGGCCTGCGCGTGAGCGGGCTAGCGGCGGGCGGGCCGATGGCGGGCGGGTGGGACACGGGCGGAGGCGCCGGCCTGGCGATCCGCCGGTCGGCCTCCGGGCGGGGCCGGGGTGCCGGCGCGGTGGCGCCGGCACCGGGCGCGCCGCGCGCCGGCGACCTCTACCGGGGCCGGTCGGGTCACGTACCGCCCGTGTGCACCTGGAACGCGGCGCGGCGGACCGCCTTGGCCAGGGCCGGGTCGGGGTGGGCGGCGGCCAGGGCCACCAGCACCTGGACCGTACGCGGGTGGCCGATCTCGCGGACCTCGGCCAGCAGCGCGGGAACGGTGCCCTGCACGGCCGATTCGAGATGGCGTACCAGCAGTCTTATCTCCCCGTGGTCGGCGATCGCGGCGGCGGTGTCCACCCACAGCCAGGTGGCCTCCTCCCGGGTGAGCACCTCCAGCGTGTCCTCCGGGTCCGCGCCCGCCTGTTCGGCCAGCCAGAGCAGGGCGTAGGGGCGCAGTCGGGACTCGTCGACGGCGG
This sequence comes from Streptomyces sp. NPDC057702, assembly GCF_042799315.1. Classification (NCBI taxonomy): domain Bacteria; kingdom Bacillati; phylum Actinomycetota; class Actinomycetes; order Kitasatosporales; family Streptomycetaceae; genus Streptomyces; species Streptomyces sp. NPDC057702. The sequence goes on from NZ_JBHVJC010000058.1 coordinate 10,206, forward strand.
CGCGCACGGCGGGTTCGGCCGGGGCGCCGACCACCCGCAGCGCCTCGAAGGCCAGGCCGCGCAGCAGCGCGTCGTCGCCTCGGGCGGCGTCGAGCAGTTCGGTGACCGCGCTGCCCACCGGGCGCGCGGCGAGCCAGGCGCGGTACTCGGCGCGGGCCGGCCCCGGGGTCAGCTGGGCGCAGCCGCGCAGCATGTCCTCGGCGTGCTGCTCGATGTTGCCCGCGGGGCTCTGCGCGGCGACGCAGATCTGCTCCAGCTTGACCCACACCGCCCAGTTGCCCAGGGCGGTCAGCTCGGCCTCGCGGTCCTCGACGTCGTCGGCATCGCGGACGACGAGCGCGCCGACCTCGGCGAGACCGCTCAACGCCCAGGTCAGCAGCTCCTCGGGGACCTCGCAGGCGACCTCGCCCACGTCGCCGTCCTCACGCGTCGCCCGCGCTGCGGCGGGCGCCGGCGCCGCGGCCACCTCGACGCCGACCCGTGGTCCGGGGAGCGGCTCGGGCAGGGCGGCGAGGTGCTCACCGGCCGGAGCGGGGTCCTGTTGGGAGGCGCGCTGGCCGTAGGGCACCTCGCAGCGCTCGGTGCGCAGCTCCACGACCCGCTTGCGCAGCAGGTCGAGCAGGGCCGGGAAGCCGACCGGGCCCGCCGAGAGCTGGAGCAGCGAGAGCAACTGCGGTACGGCCTCGATGACTTCGGCGACGGCGGGCGGGGCGGCCTCCTCACTGGTCCGGCCCCGCGGGCCGGGGCCGGCCGGCTGCCAGGGGCGGGCGATGGACCAGGCGTCGAAGAGCGCGACCCAGCCGCGCAGGACGGCCGAGTCGTCGCGGTCCCAGGCGCGCAGTCGCCAGCCGGCCCGCGCGGCGCCGCCGTGCAGTTCGATCAGACCGGCGAGTCTGGCCCGGTCCCAGTCGGCGCGTACGTGAGACGGCGTCAGGCCCAGGGCGGTGGCCGCGCGGTCGGCGGCCACATCGGACAGGACCCCGTACGCGCCGGGGCGCGGTGCCGCGTCGCCGTCCGGCTCGGCGGCGGCCCAGCGGGCGACGCGGGCGGCACCGGCGAGCGAGGCCCGTGCCTGGCGGGCAAGTTCCGCTGGTGGCGGTGTGCCCTCCGGTGGTCGTGGGGCGGGGCGGGCGCCGCGCTGCGGCACTGCCCTGCGAGCACCGGCGATCGGCCGGTGGGGGACGAGTCGGAGTCGGGAGTCGCGCGGGGTACGGGACGTCACAAGAGCAGTCTTGCCCCTGACGGCCCGAAAACCCAATCGGTGGTCATCCGGCCGCGTTCACGCAACGGGTGTGATGGTGGGGGCGAATGTGCCGCCGCGCTGCTCCGTTCGGGGGTCAACCGATACGAACGCGCTCGCGAGCCGAACATGACGGCGGGACGAAAGTCGGGCGAGGGCGGCGTGGTGCGCGAGTGAAGAGCGGTCTTCGACCGCGCTCGGAGGCCGCTCGTTCCCGGGGGCGCGCCCCGGGCGGATTGCCTCGCAGGCGAGGCGACCCGGCCGGGACCGCCCCACGCCCACCCGTCCGCTCCCTCCCCGGGCCGCGCCCGTCCGTTTCTTCCCCGGGCCGCGCCCGTCCGCTTCTCCGCCGGCCTCGCCCGTCCGCGCCGGCCGGGTGCGCGTCCGCGCCGGGTGCGCGTGGTCATGCCGCGTGACCCGGGGGCCGGGCGGCTCAGACCAGCGGGGTGAGGAAGCGGCGCAGGGCCTCCTCGTATCCGGCGGGGTCGGCGTTCCACATCGCCGCGTGCGGGGCGCGGGGCACGCTGCGCAGGGTGATGCGGTCGGGGCGGCGTTCGGCCAGCTCCCGCGAGGCGGCCCAGGGTGCCAGGTGGTCGTCGGGCCCGTGCACGATCAGCATCGGCAGATCGAGGTGGCCCGCGTCGGCCGCCTCCGCGAAGTGGTCCGCGTGCAGCGAGGCGCGGCCCTGTGCGGCGCGTACCGCCAGCGGCAGCAGGGGCGCCGGGGTGCCGCGCGCGGCGGCGACGGCGCGCAGGGTGGCCTGCCAGTCCAGGACGGGCGAGTCCAGGACGAGGCCGCTGATCAGGTGCCGTAGCGGGGAGTGGGCCGCGGTGTGCAGGGCCATCGAGGCGCCGGTGGACCAGCCGAAGAGCACGACGCGGCGCGCGCCGCGCTGGACGGCGTAGCGGACGGCCGCGTCCAGATCGCGCCATTCGGTGTGCCCGAGGTGGCTGACCTTGTCGGGCGACGGGGGCGCGCCGGCGTCGCCCCGATAGGTGATGTCGAGCACCGGGAGGCGCTTGTCGTGCAGGAATCCCATGACGACCAGCGGGTGTTCGCGCGAGCCGCCGAGGCCGTGTGCGGTGATCACCCACGTGTCGCGGGCGGCCGGCACGTACCAGGCGGGCAGCGGACCCAGTTCGCCCGGAATCTCCACGTCCTCGTAGTCGAGGCCCAGCGCCTGGCCGGGGTCGCCCGCGTACACCTGCGGGGTGAACCAGACGCGCGCGCCCGGCTCCAGCGTGCCGCGCGTGACCGACTCCAGACGGCGTACGACGCAGTCGGCGGGGTGCGGCGCGCCCTCGACGACCGGCCCGACGGCCGCGTGACAGCCGTCACCGGTCAGCCCGTAGGTGCCCGGGCGCTGGGAGGCCAGCGTGCGGGTCAGCGTGACCTGGCCCGCCGCGGTCGAGTGCACGGTCAGCCGGGGGTCGCCGGGCAGCGGGCGCCCGGGCGTGAGGGCAGCCCCGCTCGCGTACCGCCCGGCCAACACGGCCGTCCCGGCACCCAGCACGGTGGTGGCGGCCACGGCCGCCGCTGTACGCAGACGCATCGACCCCAGTGTGGGCGGCGAGCGCGACGCCGGCCAGTGGGCACGGGCCGGCGGGTGAGTGCGAACGGCCCGGCCGACACGGCGTGCCGGGCCGGGGCGGGGCGGGGCGCTGGAGTGGAGCCGGGACCGCTTCGGGGAGCTGGCGTGGTCGGGGGGAGGGCTCGTGGGTCGACCGGGGCGCGTGGGTCGACCGGCCGCCTCGGGTGGGCTGGCCCTCGGGTGCGCGGCGTGGGGGCTGGTCGGGAAGCGGGGGCACTGGTGAGGGTGTGCGCGCGGGGCTGGGTTGGGGGTGTGGGCGGTGGGGGGCGGTGGCTGGTGGCTTGAGGTGGGCGGTAGTGGGGCTACACGGGGGGCTGGCCGTAGGTGCGGAGGCGGGTGGTGGCCGCGTCGAGCTGGTCGGAGGTGAGGACGGTGGGGGTGTGGCCGGGGACGGTGGCCGCCGCGAGCCAGACCTGGCACATCCACTCCAGTTGGGCCGTGTGGTCGTACGCCCGGCGCAGGCTGTCGGCGTACACGATCGTCCCGTGGTTGCGCAGCAGGCAGCCGGTGCGGTCGCGCAGGGCGGCGAGGACGTGGTGGGCGAGTTCGTCGCTGCCGTAGAGGGCGTACGGGGCCACGCGGACGGGGCCGCCCAGCGCGCCCATCATGTAGTGGACGGCGGGGAGTTCCGTGACCAGCGTGGAGACGGCGGTGGCGTGCACGGCGTGCGTGTGGACGATGGCGCGGGCGTCGGTGGCACGGTAGATCGCCAGGTGCAGCGGGAGTTCGCTGGTGGGGCGACGGTGGCCGATGAGGATGCGGCCGTCGAGGTCGACGCCGACGACGTCCCGTGGCCCGAGTTCGTCGTACGGCACGCCGCTCGGGGTGACCAGCACGATGCCGCCCACCCGCGCCGAGACGTTGCCCGAGGTGCCGACGACCAGCCCCTCCCGCGTGGTGCGCCGGGCCGTGACGATCACCTCGCGCCAGGTCCGCGCCAGTTCGGCGGCCTCTTCCGCGTCCCCCGCGACGGCCGAGGAGGGGGCCCACGCCGACCGCGTGGGCGGGGGCGCGACGTCGGGGGCCAGCCGACGCGACGCGGATGGTGGGGCGGCGGCCGCACCCGGCGGGGGCGCGGCGTCCGGATCGGCCCGGTCCGGTGCGGGCGCCGCGTCCCGCCGTTCGTCTCGCTCGTCCGCCATGGGACCACCTCCGGGCCTGATCCTGTCAGGTCCCCGTCGCCCACGCGCCGGGCGGCGATCCGTGACCCGTGGCCGGGGCCCGGCCCGGGGCGGGTCCCACCGCTCGGAGCCCGCACCCCTTCGCCTCGCACCGCGCGGCCCCGCACAGCCGGCCTGCCACGGTCGGGGCCGAGCCCGCGACCCGTGACCCGCCTTCGGACGCGCGGCCGGCACCCCTCCTCCACCGCGCGGACTCGGCGCGTGAACCCGCGCCCCCGCCATCTGGCGGCGCGCCACGGTCCCGCGACGCCACCGCCCCAGCGCACCCGCGACCCGTAGCCCAGCACCCGCCGCCCACTCCTCGCGGGGTGTCACGGACCGTGCGAGCAGCCGCCTCATACGCGTGCCAGGAGAACCGGGAGGGGACATCCGATGTCCGCTACATGTACAGCGAATTGAGGCTTGCGGCAGGCTCGTATCGAGGCTCTGACCTGCGGGTTTAGGGCGGCCAATGGACGTCCCCCGCTGACCCCCTCCACACCCGCCGGGGCGCGTCACCACCAAGCCCCGCCTAGTTCATCTTCCGTTCACTCTTCGTACCTACGGTCGCCGGGACGTTGCTCCCTCAACGATTGCCTGGGTGAATGGAACACATCACGCTTCTCATCGGGATCGTGATCATCACGGCCTTGGTGTTCGACTTCACAAACGGCTTCCACGACACGGCCAACGCCATGGCCACCACCATTTCGACGGGGGCGCTGCGGCCGAAGACCGCGGTGGCCATGTCGGCGGTACTCAACCTCGTCGGCGCGTTCCTGTCGGTCGAGGTCGCCAAGACCATCTCCGGCGGCATCATCGACGAGGGGTCCGGTATCCAACCGGAAGTGATCTTCGCCGGTCTGGTCGGCGCCATCGTCTGGAACCTGTTGACCTGGCTCGCGGGGCTGCCCTCCAGCTCCTCGCACGCCCTCTTCGGCGGCCTGATCGGCGCCACCCTGGTCTCCGTCGGCATGGACGGGGTCAACGGCGACGCGGTCGTCATGAAGGTCCTCATCCCCGCGGTCGCGGCCCCGCTGGTGGCCGGCGTCGCCGCCCTGGTCGCCACCCGGCTCACCTACCGCATCGCCCGCGACCGCGACCCCCAGGACACCGCGAAGGGCTACCGCGCCGGGCAGATCGCCTCGGCCGCCCTGGTCTCGCTCGCGCACGGCACCAACGACGCGCAGAAGACGATGGGCGTCATCACCCTGGCCCTGGTCACCGGCGGCGTCGTCGCGCCCGCCTCGGACCCGCCGATGTGGGTCATCGTCTCGGCCGGCCTGGCCATCGCGCTCGGCACCTACCTCGGCGGCTGGCGCATCATCCGCACCATGGGCAAGGGACTCACCGACATCCAGCCGCCGCAGGGCTTCGCCGCCCAGACCGGCGCCGCGACCGTGATCCTGGCCTCCTCGCACCTGGGCTTCGCGCTCTCCACCACCCAGGTCTGCTCCGGTTCCGTGATGGGCTCGGGCCTGGGTCGCAAGGGTGGCGTGGTCCGCTGGTCCACCGCCGGACGGATGGTCGTCGCCTGGGGCCTCACGCTCCCGGCCGCCGGGCTGGTCGCCGGCGCCGCCGCGCTCCTGGCCGACCAGGGCGACTGGGGCGTGGCCACGGTCGCCGTACTGGCCGTCATCGCCTGCGGCGCCATCTGGCTGGCCTCGCGTCGCCAGCCGATCGACCACACCAACGTCAACGACATCGAGGACGCCACCACCACGCCGGCCCCGGTCGCCGTGACCGTGGCCGCCCCCGGCGCGGCCGGCGTCGCCGCCGAGCCGGTCGGGGTGGTGACCGCCGCCGTCCGCAGCGTCGCCCCGCCGCCCACCGAGGCGGCACTCGCCCAGTCCGCCACCGACCCCGCGCCGCGACCGACCGACGTCACGGGCCCGCCGATGACCGACGCCGTACCGGCGCAGCCCACCGGCGCCGACCGGCAGGCGCGCCAGGACGCGGCGTCCGCCACCCCCACCCCGGCCGCCACGGTCTGACCGCCCACCGCCCGACCACGGCCCCGTGGGTCGGACCGGCCGGGAGTCCGGCCCGACCCGCGCGGGGGCGTGCCGGCGGCGCGAACCGCCCGAGCCGGGCGGGGCATGACGAGACAGCCACCGCAGACGACAAGGAAGCAGTGCCATGAACATCGACTGGGCCGCACTCGGTCAGGTCTTCGGCGTGAGCCTGGTGGTGACCGTCGCCATGGTCGGCGTCTTCACCCTCGGCATCGTCGGCACCTCGGCCAAGCCCTCCTCCGACGCGGCGACCGGCACGGCCTCGGGCCCCGGCGCGCTGGCCCGCTCCGGCGCGTACGCGTGCTTCGCGCTGTGCGCGGCGGCCGTGGCGTACGGGATCTATCTGATCGTCGCCTGAACCCAGGCGCACCCGGGGCGGATGGTCGACCGTGACCGTCCGCCCCGACCCGTGCCGTGCGCGACGCGGGGTCGGCGGCGCCCGTCGGGGCGTCCCGTCGCAGGTCAACGGCGAGTTGACGGGTCTTCCCGGGCCGTGGTGGACTGCCGGGGCCAAACGGCGACAGCAGAGGAAGCCGGTGTGAGTCCGGCGCGGTCCCGCCACTGTCACCGGGGAGCGCTCCCCCAGCGCATGGTCACGGCTCGCACCCGCGGGCTGGAAGGCCGGGGTGCGGCGTCGATCCGGGAGCCAGGAGACTCTCGTCGCCGATCACGTCGAGCCAGGGCGCGGACCCTGAGTGAGGACACACCGCCATGGCCTGCCGCCGCCCAGCGCCCCCCGTCCCGCCGCCAGCCGGCCGCCGCCCCGTGGGCGCGCGGCGCGGTGCGGCGCCCCTCCCCCGCCGAGGCACGAGCGCGAACTGACCGATGCGTACCCCTTCCTTCGCGTACGCCTGCGGTGCCGCCCTCGGCTTCCTCGGTGACCGGATCGTCGGCGATCCACGGCGCGCCCACCCGGTGGCCGCGTTCGGGCGCGCCGCCGGTGCCGTGGAGCGGCGGCTGTGGCGCGACGACCGGGGGCGCGGAACGCTGCACACCGCCGTGTGCGCGGGCGGCGCCGTGCTCGCCGGGGCCCTGTTGACGCGCGCCGTGGGCCGCCCGAGCGGCCGGCCCGGGGCTCCTGTCGGGCGTGCCCGTCTCGCCGGCGAGGTGGCGCTGACCGCCGCCGCCACCTGGACGGTGCTCGGCGGCACCTCGCTCGGCCGCGAGGCCCGGGCGATCGGTGCCGCGCTGGCCGCGCGGGACGTGACGGCGGCCCGGGACGCGCTGCCCCGGCTGTGTGGCCGCGACCCGCAGGCCCTGGACGCCCAGCAGATGGCGCGGGCGGTGGTGGAGTCGGTCGCCGAGAACACCTCGGACGCGGTGGTCGGCGCCCTGGTGTGGGGCGCGGTCGGCGGCGTACCGGGACTGCTCGGCTTTCGGGCCGTGAACACCCTGGACGCGATGGTCGGCCACCGCTCGCCGCGCTACCTGCGGTTCGGCTGGGCCTCGGCCCGGCTCGACGACATGGCCGGCTGGCCCGGCGCGCGGCTCACCGCCGCCCTGACCGTCCTCGCCGGGCCCGACCCGCGCGCCGCCTGGCGCACCGTACGGCGCGACGCGCGCCGCCATCCGAGCCCCAACGCGGGCCCGGTGGAGGCGGCGTTCGCCGGAGCGCTCGGCGTACGGCTGGGCGGCACGCTCGCCTACGCCGGTCGCGTCGAGCACCGGCCGGTACTCGGCGGGCACGGGCGGCCGGTCGAGGTGGCCGACATCGAACGGGCCGTACGGCTCTCGCGGCGGGTGAGCGCGCTCGCCCTGGTGGTGACCGTCGCGGGACGCCTCGCGTACGACGCCCTCACCGTGGGCACGCACCAGGGGGACCGATGAGAGGGGTGGGGCGCGTGGGCGGCGGACTGCTGGTCGCCGGGACGACGTCGGACGCCGGCAAGAGCGTCGTGACGGCGGGCATCTGCCGCTGGCTGGTACGCCAGGGCGTGAAGGTCGCGCCGTTCAAGGGGCAGAACATGTCCCTCAACTCCTTCGTCACCCGCGAGGGCGCGGAGATCGGGCGGGCGCAGGCGATGCAGGCGCAGGCCGCCCGCGTGGAGCCGACCGCGCTGATGAACCCCGTGCTGCTCAAGCCGGGCGGCGACCGTTCCAGCCAGGTCGTGCTGCTGGGCAGGCCGGTGGGCGAACTCAGCGCGCGCGGCTTCTTCGGCGACCGGCGGCCGGGAGCGGACGGCGCGGACGGGACGGGCCCCCTGCCAGGCGGGCGGGAGCAGCTCTTCGAACCGGTCGTGGCCTGCCTGGAGGAGCTGCGGCGCACGTACGACGCGGTGATCTGCGAGGGCGCGGGCAGCCCGGCGGAGATCAACCTACGGCGCACCGACATCGTGAACATGGGCATCGCGCGGGCCGCCCGGCTGCCGGTGGTGGTGGTCGGGGACATCGACCGGGGCGGGGTCTTCGCCCAGTTCTTCGGCACCACCGCGCTGCTCTCGCCCGAGGACCAGGAGCTGGTCGCCGGGTATCTGGTCAACAAGTTCCGGGGCGACGTGAGCCTGCTCGCGCCGGGCCTGGACATGTTGCGCGGACTCACCGGGCGGCCCACCTACGGCGTCCTGCCGTACGCGAGCGGCCTGGGCATCGACGAGGAGGACGGGCTGCGGGTCTCGCTGCGCGGCGCGGTGCGCGAGGCTCCGGTGGCGCCGCCGGTGGGCGAGGACGTGCTGCGGGTGGCGGTGTGCGCCGTGCCGCTGATGTCCAACTTCACGGACGTGGACGCGCTGGCGGCCGAGCCCGGGGTGCTCGTGCGCTTCGTCGACCGGCCCGCCGAGTTGGCCGACGCCGACCTGGTCGTGGTGCCGGGCACGCGCGGCACGGTGCGCGCCCTGGACTGGCTGCGCGAACGGGGGCTGGCCGACGCGCTGGCCCGCCGCGCCACGCAGGGCCGGCCGGTGCTCGGCATCTGCGGCGGCTTCCAGGTGCTGGGCGAGCGGATCGAGGACGACGTCGAGTCGCGGGCGGGCACCGTCGCGGGGCTCGGGCTGCTGCCGGTACGGGTGCGGTTCGCGCGCGAGAAGACGCTGGCCCGGCCGACCGGTCGGGCACTGGGCGAGCACGTGGCGGGTTACGAGATCCACCACGGGGTGGCCGAGGTCACGGGCGGGACCGCGTTCCTGGACGGCTGCCGGGTGGGCTCGGTGTGGGGCACGCACTGGCACGGGTCGTTGGAGAGTGACGGGTTCCGCCGGGCCTTCCTGCGCGAGGTCGCCGAGGCGGCCGGCCGTCGCTTCGTCCCCGCGCCCGACACGTCCTTCGGGGCGCTGCGCGAGGAGCAGCTCGACCGCCTCGGCGACCTGATCGAGGAGCACGCGGACACCGACGCGCTGCTGCGGCTCATCGAGCAGGGGCCGCCCGCCGGGCTGCCCTTCGTCCCCCCGGGCGCCCCCGTCCTCCCGACCCCGCCGTCCACGCCCGCGCCGCCCTCCCCGTCCGGCGCCGACCAGGCGCTTGCCGCGCCCCGCGCGCACCAGGCGCCCCACCCGGGTCAGGCACCCCACCCGGGTCAGGCGCCCCGCGCGGCCGGCGCGCCGTTCGAACCCGGGCCGCCCGCGCCGCGCGCCACCGCGCCGACCGCGCCGACCGCCGAGCACTCCCGCGAGCGCGGGGACCGGGCCGACGCGGTGGCCGAGGCCACCGCCGACGCCACACCCCGCCAGAGCACCACCCGCGAAAGGGGCACCAGCTGATGACCTCGGCCACCTACCCGTTCACCGCCGTCGTCGGCATGGCCGACATGCGGCTCGGCCTGCTGCTCAACGCCGTCTCGCCCGCGATCGGCGGCGTCCTGGTGCGCGGCGAGAAGGGCACCGCGAAGTCGACCATGGTGCGCGGCATCGCCTCGCTGCTGCCCACCCTCGACACCGTTCCCGGCTGCCGGTTCTCCTGCGACCCGGCCGCGCCCGACCCGGGATGCCCGGACGGCCCGCACGAGCCCGGCCCCGCCGCCACGCGCCCCTCACGCCTGGTGGAGCTGCCCGTCGGCGCCTCCGAGGACCGTCTGGTGGGCGCGCTGGACATCGAGCGGGCCCTGGCGGACGGCGTGAAGTCCTTCGAGCCGGGGCTGCTCGCGGACGCGCACCGCGGCATCCTCTACGTCGACGAGGTCAACCTCCTCCACGACCACCTGATCGACCTGCTGCTGGACGCCGCCGCCATGGGTTCCTCGTACGTGGAGCGCGAGGGCGTCTCCGTCCGGCACGCCGCGCGGTTCCTGCTGGTGGGCACCATGAACCCGGAAGAGGGCGAGCTGCGCCCGCAGTTGCTGGACCGGTTCGGGCTGACGGTGGAGGTCGCGGCCTCCCGCGAGCCCGACGAGCGCGTGGAGGTGGTGCGGCGCCGGCTGGCGTACGAGGAGGACCCGGCCGCCTTCGCCGCCCGCTGGGACCCGAGCGAGGCCGAGCTGCGCGAGCGGATCGCCGCCGCCCGCGCGCTGCTGCCCCGGGTGGTGCTGGGCGACGGGGCGCTGCGGCAGATCGCCGCCGTGTGCGCGGCCTTCGAGGTGGACGGGATGCGCGCCGACATCGTCACCGCGCGCACGGCCAGCGCGCTGGCCGCCTGGGCCGGGCGTACCGAGGTCGGCACCGAGGACGTACGCCAGGCCGCGCTGCTCGCGCTGCCGCACCGCCGGCGGCGCAACCCCTTCGACGCGCCGGGCCTGGACGAGGACAAGCTGGACCAGATCCTGGACGCGTACCAGCCCGAGCCCGCCGACCAGCGGCCCGAGGAGGGCGAGGGGGACGGCGACGACGATCCGGACCCCGACGGCCCCGGTGGCGGCCAGGCGCCCGACGACGGGCCCGCGCCCGGCGAGGGCGGGCAGGGCGGCGGGCCCGAGCGGCCGGGGGACGCGCCGCCCGTGCCGGAGCAGCGCGCGGACGGCGCGCCGCCGGCGGAGGGGCCCGGGTCGGAGCCGGAGCAGGCACCCGCGCGCGACGAGGGCGGCGAGGGTCAGGGCGTGGACGCGCGGGGCGCGGCGCCGGAACGGCCGGCCGTCGCGGCGGGCGAGCCGTTCGCCGCGCGGATGCTGGACGTGCCGGGGCTGGGCGAGGGCGCGGCCGGGCGGCGCTCGCGGGCGCGTACCGCGCACGGGCGCACCACCGGCTCGCGCCGCCCGCGCGGCACGCTGGGCACGCTGCACCTGTCGGCCACGGTCCGGGCCGCCGCCCCGCACCAGCGGGCCCGGGGTCGGACGGGGGCGGGGCTGGTGCTGCGCCGCGACGATCTGCGCGAGGCGGTACGCGAGGGCCGCGAGGGCAACCTGGTGCTCTTCGTGGTGGACGCCTCCGGGTCGATGGCCGCGCGGCAGCGGATGAGCGCGGTCAAGGGGGCCGTGCTGTCGCTGCTGCTCGACGCCTACCAGCGACGGGACAAGGTCGGCCTGGTCACCTTCCGGGGCCGGGAGGCGGAGCTGGCGCTGCCGCCGACCTCGTCGGTGGACGCGGCGGCCACCCGCCTGGAGCGACTGCCCACCGGTGGGCGCACGCCGCTGGCCGCCGGGCTGCTGACAGCCCGTGAGGTGCTGCGGGTGGAGCGGCTGCGCGACCCCTCGCGCCGCCCGCTGCTGGTGGTGGTGACCGACGGTCGCGCCACGGGCGGCGACCAGCCGGTGGCCCGGGCCACGCGCGCGGCCGGGCTGCTGGCGGCGGACGGGGTGGCCTCGGTGGTCGTGGACTGCGAGTCGGGGTTGGTGCGCCTCGGGCTGGCCGCGCGGCTGGCCGCCGACCTGCGCGGTCCCGCGGTGACCCTGGACGAGTTGCGCGCGGACAGCGTCACGGCGCTGGTCCGCGGGGCGCGCGCGGCACGCGACGGCGGCGCCGCGCCCGCCCGGCACGACCGCACGACGACCGCGCACGAGCCCCGCTCGCGGGGCGCGCGGCCGGGACGAGGCATCGACATCACGGAGAGGGTCGCGTAATGCCACAGGGAAAGCCTTCGGTGGTCCCCGAGGACGGGCTCACCACGCGTCAGCGCCGTAACCGGCCGCTGGTGTTCGTGCACACCGGCGTCGGCAAGGGCAAGTCGACGGCCGCCTTCGGGCTCGCGCTGCGCGCCTGGAACCAGGGCTGGCCGGTGGGGGTGTTCCAGTTCGTGAAGTCGGCGAAGTGGAAGGTCGGCGAGGAGCGGGCGCTGCGGGTGCTCGGCGACTCCGGAGAGGGTGGCACCGTCGCCTGGCACAAGATGGGCGAGGGCTGGTCGTGGGTCCAGCGCGACCTGGCCTCCAGCGAGGAGGCGGCGCGCGAGGGCTGGGAGCAGGTCAAGCGCGACCTGGCGGCCGAGACGTACAAGCTCTACGTGCTGGACGAGTTCGCCTACCCGATGCACTGGGGCTGGGTGGACGTCGACGAGGTGGTGGCCACGCTGCGGGAGCGGCCCGGCACCCAGCACGTGGTGATCACCGGGCGCAACGCCCCCCAGCCGCTGGTGGACTTCGCCGACCTGGTCACCGACATGTCCAAGGTCAAGCACCCGATGGACACCGGTCAGAAGGGCCAGCGGGGCATCGAGTGGTGACAGGCACCACCACCGTCCCGCGCCTGGTCGTCGCCGCGCCCGCGTCCGGCAGCGGCAAGACGACCGTGGCGACCGGGCTGATGGCGGCCTTCGCGGCGAGCGGCCTGACCGTCTCACCGCACAAGGTCGGCCCGGACTACATCGACCCCGGCTACCACGCGCTGGCCACCGGCCGCCCGGGCCGCAACCTGGACGCCTACCTGTGCGGCCCGCGGGCCCTGCCGGGCCTGTTCGCGCACGGCGCGCGGGACGCGGACCTGGCCGTGGTCGAGGGCGTGATGGGGCTGTTCGACGGGGCCGCGCACCAGGGCGAACTGGCCTCCACGGCCCAGGTCGCCAAGGTGCTGCGCGCCCCGGTGGTGCTGGTCGTGGACGCCGCGTCGCAGTCGCGCTCGGTGGCCGCGCTGGTGCACGGCTTCGCGTCCTGGGACCCGGAGGTACGCCTCGCCGGGGTGATCCTCAACAAGGTCGGCTCGGACCGGCACGAGGAGTTGCTGCGCGAGGCGCTCTCGGGCTCGGGCGTGCCGGTCCTGGGGGCGCTGCGCCGGGTGGGCGCCGTCCACACCCCCAGCCGGCACCTGGGCCTGGTCCCGGTGGCCGAACGGCACACGGAGGCGGTGGAGTCGGTGGCCGCGCTGGCCGACCGGGTCCGCGCGGGCTGTGACCTGCCGGCCCTGCTGGAGCTGGCCCGCTCGGCTCCCCCGCTGCCGGGCCCTGCGTGGGACCCGGCCCGCGCCGTGGCCGAGGCGCGCACCGGAGACGAGGCCGCGCGCGAGCGGGCGCCGGGCGCGCCCGGCGGGGCGCGGCCCGTGGTGGCCGTCGCCGGCGGCTCGGCGTTCACCTTCTCGTACGCCGAACACGCCGAACTCCTCGCCGCCGCCGGCGCCGAGGTCGTCACCTTCGACCCGCTGCGCGACGAGAAGCTGCCGGCGGGCACGCGCGGGCTGGTCATCGGCGGCGGCTTCCCGGAGATGTACGCGGCCGAGCTGTCGGCCAACACGCCGCTCCGCGCGGCCGTCGCGGAACTGGCCGCCTCCGGCGCGCCGATCGCCGCCGAGTGCGCCGGCCTGCTGTACCTGGCCCGTTCGCTCACACCCGAGCCGGACCGGGAGGCCGGCGCGCCGCTGCCGATGTGCGGCGTCCTGCCGGCCGACGCCCGCATGTCGGGCCGGCTGACGCTGGGCTACCGCGAGGCCGTCGCCCTGTCGCCCAGCCCGCTGCTACCGGTCGGCGCCCGGGTGCGCGGCCACGAGTTCCACCGCACGCTGATCACACCGAGCGCGGGCGGCGACGCCGTGGACGAGGGCGGCGCCGACGTCGCCCCGGACACCGGCCGGGCCACGGCGGCCGGCGCGGCGCTGCCCGCCTGGGGGGTCGTACGCCCCCGCCGCCAGGTCGAGGGGTTCGTACGCGGCGGGGTGCACGCCTCGTACCTGCACCTGCACTGGGCGGCCACGCCCGAGATCGCGGACTCCTTCGTACGGAGCTGCGCGCCGTGAGACCCGCGGCATCCGGCGCGGGGCGAGGCGGCCCCGACGCCGGGCCCACCCCCGCGCCCGGCCCGCCCCGGTGGTGGCTGGCGCGCGCCGCGTCGGCCGCCGCGAGCGGCCGGTGGGCGTGGGGCTCAGCCCGCGGCGCCGACCACGAGCCACACGAAGCCCACGCCCGCCACGGTGCAGCCCAGCGTGCTCAGCGCCGGGTGGTCGTGGTGTGCCTCGGGCAGGATGTCGGCCGCGGCCAGATAGAGCAGGACCCCGCCGAAGAAGCCCAGGTAGATGCCGAGTACCTGGTCGGGCACGGTGAACAACAGCGTGGACGCGGCGCCGATCACCGGCGCGAGGGCGTCGGCCCCGAGCATGAGCGCGGCCCGGCGCCGCGCGTTCCCGTACAGGCTGGTGAGGGTGTACGTGTTGAAGCCGTCCGCGAAGTCGTGCGCGATCACGGCGACCGCGACAGCCACCGTCATCTCGTCGCTGACCTGGGCGGCGAGCCCCAGCGCGACGCCGTCCATGGCGCTGTGCCCGACCATGGCCGCGGCGGCGGTGAGTCCGACCTGCGGCGCGCGCCCCGGCAGGGCGCTGGGCCCGGCCGGCGTCCCCGGCGCGGCGCTGGCACCCGGGCCGTCGCGGGCCACCGGTCGCGCGGGCTGCACCACGTGGTGGGCCGCGACCCGCTCGGCCAGCAGCCGTTCCACCGCGTGGGCGAGCAGGAACCCGCCGACGAAGCAGAGCAGGGCGGCGGGTACGCCGTAGATCTCCTGCCCGGCCACCTCCAGCGCCTCGGGCAGCAGGTCGAGCCCCACCACGCCGAGCATCAGGCCACCCGCCAGCCCCAGGATCAGGTGCCTGCGGTCGGTGACGCGGTGGGCGGTCCAACCGCCGAGCAGCGTCATCACCAGCGCGCCCAGCGCGATCACCACCGGCACGGACTCGCTCCTTCCACCCTCGCCGGGCCCACAGCCGACCCGGCCTCCTCGTCGCTCCCGGGCCGCCCGCGAGGTCGCGCTCGCCGGGGCGCGGTCGGCGCCCCGGGCCGTTCCCGCTCGGGCCCGCGCGTCACCGGGCGGGCGGGGCGGCTGGGGGCACGGGGGCTGCCGATGTCGGTGTCACAGCGTGCCACGGCGGCCACGCGACGTACGCGGGGCTCGCGGGCGATGTCGTGACCGCTCAGCGACCCGGCACCGAGGACCCCCCGGTGCCGGTCTTCGTCGGCGTGGGGGCCAGCCGCGACGCGCCCCTGGACGAGGTGCTCGGGCTGATCGCCGCGTGCCTGGCCGAGGCGGGCCGCCCGCCGGCCGCCGTCGCCGCCCTGGCCACGGTGGACGTCAAGGCGGACGAACCCGCGCTGCGCGAGGCGGCCGAGCGGTACGGGGTGCCGCTGTGGACGTACCCGGCCGCCGTGCTGGCCACGGTGGCGGTGCCGCACCCGACCCGCGCCGCGCTCGCCGCCGTCGGCACCCCCAGCGTCGCGGAGGCGGCGGCGCTCCTGGCGGCGGGCCCGGCCGCCCGGCTCGTCGTGGACAAGCGCAAGTCCGCGCCACCGGCCGGCCCGCCGGCCGCCACCTGCGCGCTGGCCCTGCCGGGCCCGGCCACCGCACCACGGCCCGCCACCCCCGTGGCCCATGTGCCCCACCCCACGCCGCCCGACCCCACGCCCCCCGACGGCGCCCCGTCCCGGCCCGAGCCACCCGACCACCGGGCGCCCGGCCATCCGGCGTGGGGTCGCGCCCGGCCCCACGCCCCGACCGACCGGCCGCCGCCCGACGGGACCGCACCCGGCCACCCGGCCCCCGACGGTCGGTGGGCACCCGTCGGCCGCCCTGGCCGCGAGGGCCGCACCGACCAGCGGTAACGTCACGGGACGCCGTGTCGTCCACGGCCGGCCCCGACCCGCTGGGCGCCGGGCGCACCCGCGCCACCGGGCTCCCGGCGCGGGGGGTCGCCGGCGGGGCGCGTCGAGACGCCGGGGCCGGTCGCGTCTCCACGGCACCCCCGTCACACGCGGCGCCGCCGGTCGGCCCCCGACGGGCCCACCCCGCCCAACCGGCGCGGTGGCCCACGACGGCGTGGCGCCCCTGCGGCAACACCGGCACCAGCCCCGGCACGGGCAGCGGACCACGGACAGCGGACCGCGACACAGACAGCAGCACCGGCACGAACCGAACAGCACGGAGGACAGCGCGTGAACAGCCCGCCAGCGCCGCGACCCGTAGGCCCGCGTACCCCAGGCCAGCGGCGCGACGACGGACCTGCCGACACCCGGCCGGGGAGGGCGTGACGATGCCGCCCGCCCCCACCCCCTCGGGCCCCGCCCGCGCCTCCTCGGGCCGCCCGGTGGCCCGCTCCGGGGCCGAGTCGCCAGGGGCGCCGGGCCGCGCGCCGGAGCCGGCGCCCGACCTGCGCCATCACGGGGACGCCGAGGTACGCGGCGCGGCGGCCGAGCTGACCGACCTCGCCGTCAACGTGCGGGCGGGCACGCCGCCCCCCTGGCTCAGGGCCCGCATCGCGGCCTCCCTGGACACCCTGGCCGCCTACCCGGACGGGACGGCCGCCCGCGCCGCGGTCGCCGAGCGGCACGGCCTGCCGCCGGAGCGGGTCCTGCTCACCTCGGGCGCGGCCGAGGCGTTCGTGCTGGTCGCGCGGGCGCTGCCGGGCCGCCGCCCGACCGTGGTGCACCCGCAGTTCACCGAGCCCGAGGCGGCGCTACGTGACGCGGGGCGCGCCGTGGAGCGGGTGCTCCTCGACCCGGCCGACGGCTTTCGGCTGCGCCCGGGGGCCGTCCCCGAGGACGCCGACCTGGTGGTGGTCGGCAACCCGACCAATCCGACGTCCGTCCTGCACCCCGCCGAGGCGCTCGCCCGGCTGGCCCGACCGGGCCGCACCCTGGTGGTGGACGAGGCGTTCATGGACGCGGTGCCGGGCGAGAGCGCGTCGCTGGCCTCCCGTACGGACCTGCCGGGCCTGGTGGTGCTGCGCAGCCTCACCAAAACCTGGGGGCTTGCGGGGCTGCGCGTCGGCTACGTCATCGCCGCCCCGGAGACCGTCGCCGCCCTGGAGCGCGCCCAGCCGCTGTGGCCGGTCTCCTCGCCCGCGCTGGCCGCCGCCGAGGCGTGCAGCACCTCGCTCGCGCGCGCGGAGGCCGCCCACGCCGCCCACCGCATCGCCGCCGACCGGGCCCACCTGGTCGCGCGGCTGGGCACATTCCCGCAGGTCCGGGTCTGCGAGCCGGCCGCCGGGCCGTTCCTGCTGATCCGCCTGCCGGGCGCCGACGCGGTCCGCGAGCGGCTGCGCGACTTGGGCTTCGCGGTGCGTCGGGGCGACACGTTCCCGGGCCTGGGCCGCGACTACCTGCGGCTGGCCGTACGGGACCGGGCCACCACCGACCGCTTCGCGACGGCCCTGGAGCGCGCCCTGGCCCGGTCCCACACGGCCTGACCCGGCGCGGCCTGACGGCACACGCGGCGTAGGCGGTTCGCGGGCCGTGGGCGACCCGCGCGGGGCCTGCGCGGGAGGGAGCGTACGCGGCGCGCGAGGTGGCGCCCGGCGCGGGACGGGCCGCCGGGAGCGCGTCGACGAGGCGACGAGGCGATACGTCGACACAACGCTCAGACGACGAAGCGCCAGGGCGGTGGAGCCGGTGGAGCGGCACGGGCGGGCAGCGGGGCCCAGGGCCGGTGGGGGCGGGGCTCGGCGGGGGTGACGCCCCGGGGCGCGGCCCGGGGCGTCACCGGTCAGGCCGCGTCGGGGCGGCCACCGGTCGCGCGGGCTACGGCGCGTCGGGGCTCGTGGCGGCACGGCCACCAGGGGTGGCGCACGTGGCCTCGGCCAGCGTGATCCGGCCGGTGACGGCGGCCACGTTCAGCCGCAGCGGGTTGACCGCGACCCGCAGGTCGAGCGCGGCCGAGGCGGCCGTACGGGAGGTCGTGGTGGTCCTGCCGATGGTCAGCCGCACCTCGCCGACGCCGGGCACACGCACCCGGGCGGCGCCGCCGGTGTCGAACGCGACCCGCTGGCCCAGCACGGTGACCGTGCCGAGCGGCGTCGTCGTCGCGACCGGCCTGGCGCCCACCCGACACACGGCCCGGGAAGTGACCCCCTCGGCCTCGATCAGGGGCAGCGCGGGCAGGCCGGGCACGTTCACCCGGGCCCGGGTCAGGCTGGCGTACCCACTCGCCTCGCGGGCGGTGCGCGTCGTACGGGCGGTGAGGGCGTCGGCGCGCAGGAAGGTGACCGGGCGGCCGGCCGCCACGCCGTCGAGCGGCACGGTCAGGGCGGTCTTCTCGCCGCTGAGCGGCGCGCGCACCTCGTTGACGGGCACCTCGACCGGCACCCGGAGCGCGCCGTCGAGCAGCGCGACATCGAGCCCGGCGCGCAGCACGGCGGCGCTCGCGGCACCGGTGGACGCGGCGCTGGTGGACGCGGCGGCGGCGCCGGCGTGCGCGGGCGCGCCCGCGAGGGTGCCCAGCAGGGCGGAACAGGCCAGCACGGTGGCGGTACGCCGCACGCGGGCGGTCGGGGCTAAGAAGGAGTCGCTGGAACGGGACACGGGTGGAACCCCCACGAAGGACACGGAGTCGCCGGTCCCGGCTCGCGGTGCGCGCGCGGGCCGACGACATGGGCTCCGCCATGCTGGCGCACGAAGAGTGACCGGACGCCCACCCGTGGTGCGTTCACCGCATCGGGTGAACCGGGGCCGACTACTTCTCGCCGTTTCCCCTCCCGCCCCACCCACCCCGATCCGGCGCGGGAGCGCGCCGGGCGCCGAGGCCCGCCGCCCGGGTCACCCGGACGGCGGTACGGCGCCGTGGGCGCGGCTCAGCCGACGACGCGACCGCGCAGCACCACCCGGCGCGGCGTGGACAGCACGCGGACGTCCTCGCGCGGATCGGCGTCGTAGACCACCAGGTCGGCGGCGGCGCCCTCGACCATGCCGGGGCGCCCGAGCCAGGTGCGCGCGCCCCAGGTGGCCGCGGACAGCGCGTCGATCGCGGGGATGCCCGCCTTCACCAGTTCGGCGACCTCCTGCCCGATCAGCCCGTGCGCCAGCGAGCCCCCCGCGTCGGTACCGGCGTAGATGGGCACGCCCGCGTCGTAGGCGGCCCGCACGGTGTCGTAGCGGCGCTCGTGCAGTCGTCGCATGTGGGCCGCCCAGCGCGGGAACTTCGCCTCGCCCCCCTCGGCCAGCGTGGGGAAGGTCGCGATGTTGACGAGGGTGGGGACGATGGCCACGCCGCGCTCGGCGAACAGCGGGATGGTCTCCTCGGTGAGCCCGGTGGCGTGCTCGACGCAGTCGATGCCCGCCTCCACCAGTGGGGCCAGCGACTCCTCGGCGAAGCAGTGCGCGGTCACCCGGGCACCGAGCCGGTGCGCCTCCGCGATAGCCGCCGCCACCTCGCCGGGCGGCCAGCACGCCGACAGGTCGCCGCTGTCCCGGTCGATCCAGTCGCCGACGAGCTTCACCCAGCCGTCGCCGCGGCGCGCCTCCTCGGCCACGTAGGCGACCAGATCGGCGGGTTCGATCTCGTGTGCGTAGTTCCGGATGTAACGACGGGTACGGGCGATGTGCCGGCCCGCGCGCACGATGCGAGGGAGGTCGTCGCGGTGGTCGATCCAGCGGGTGTCCGAGGGCGAGCCCGCGTCCCGCAGCAGCAGCACCCCCGCGTCCCGCTCGATGACGGCCTGCTTCTCGCTCGTCGCCTCGTCCACGGGCCCGTGGGCGTCCAGGCCCACATGGCAGTGCGCGTCGACCAGACCGGGCAGGGCCCAGCCCTCCACGACCCGTACGTCCCGGGCCCCGGTGGGCCGCTCGAAGGTGATCCTCCCGTCGATCACCCAGAGCTCGTCGTGGACGTCCTCGTCGGCGGTCGGCCCGGCCAGTACCCGCCCCTTGATGTGCAGCACCGCGCTCTCACTCATGGACGAACCCTACGAGCCCGCCCCCACGGGCCTCGGGGCGGCCGTGACAGCGGCCGCCAAAAGACCGATGAACGGTCAACCGATGCATCCACTTTGCGCTTATGCTAATGAATTCCCGGCGGCATGTAGGCGCTTATTCAGCTCAGCAGCCCATATTCTCCTGCCCGCTTTCCCTGACCTTAAACGCCAAGATTTCGCTCGTGCCAAGCAGGTAATTCCGCGACGCCACAAGGCCGTTATGCACCTGTGACATAACTCGTGACGCGCCCGATTTGCCTAGAAAATACGGACCAAACCGGGATCTTTCGCCGGCCGGTTGCGCGCCCGCGCGTCCCCGCGTGATACCACAACGCCCCCCTCTCAGGTAACCCCTCCCCGCGATGCAATTTCTGATTCGGCTCGGTAAATTCAATTTGCATGACCGCCGCACAAGCAGACCTTGCACGTGCCCACAGCGAATTCCTGGAAATTCCGGAGGGACTGGAGCTCGACACCCCAGGCGTCGAAGACGGGGCCGCGATCTGGCGCATCGCCCGCGACTCGAAGGCGCTGGACCTCAACTCCTCGTACAGCTACCTCCTGTGGTGCCGGGACTTCGCCTCCACCTCCGTGGTGGCCCGCTCCGACGGTGGCGAGCCGGTCGGCTTCGTCACCGGGTACATCCGCCCTGAGCGCCCGCAGACCCTCGTGGTCTGGCAGGTCGCCGTCGACGACGCCTGTCGTGGCCGAGGGCTCGCGGGAGCACTGCTTGATGGACTGACCGCGCGGGTCACCACCGAGAGTGGCGTGCGCCGCGTGGAGACGACCATCACGCCGGACAACGCCGCGTCGAACCGGCTGTTCACCTCGTTCGCCGAGCGGCACGGGGCGACGGTGGAGCGTGAGGTGTTGTTCGACGGGCAGCTCTTTCCCGAGGGCTCTCACGAACCCGAGGTGCTGTACCGCATCGGGCCGCTGGCCCCGCCCGCCGAGCGCCCCTGACCCGGGCCCGGCCCCACCCGAACCACTTCCCCCACCCGCCACCGCTCGCCACTGAACTCCCAGGAGCACGCTGTGACCATCACCCAACCCGACCTGAGCGTCTTCGAGACCCTGGAGTCGGAGGTGCGCAGCTACTGCCGCAGCTGGCCCACCGTCTTCGACCGGGCCCAGGGCAGCCACATGTACGACGAGGACGGCCACGCCTACCTCGACTTCTTCGCCGGGGCCGGGTCACTCAACTACGGCCACAACAACCCGGTCCTCAAACGCGCGCTGATCGACTACATCGAGCGCGACGGCGTCACCCACGGCCTGGACATGTCCACCACGGCCAAGCGGGCGTTCCTGGAGTCCTTCCAGCGGACGATCCTGCGCCCGCGTGACCTGCCGTACAAGGTCATGTTCCCGGGCCCGACGGGCACCAACGCCGTCGAGGCCGCGCTCAAGCTGGCCCGCAAGGTCAAGGGCCGCGAGTCGATCGTCTCCTTCACCAACGCCTTCCACGGCATGTCGCTGGGGTCGCTGGCCGTCACCGGCAACGCGTTCAAGCGCGCCGGCGCGGGCATCCCGCTGGTGCACGGCACCCCGATGCCGTTCGACAACTACCTGGACGGTCGGGTGCCCGACTTCCTGTGGTTCGAGCGGCTCCTGGAGGACCAGGGCTCCGGCCTCAACCAGCCCGCCGCCGTGATCGTGGAGACGGTGCAGGGCGAGGGCGGCATCAACGTCGCCCGCGCGCAGTGGCTGCGCGAACTGGCCGAGCTCTGCAAGCGGCGGGACATGCTGCTGATCGTCGACGACATCCAGATGGGCTGCGGACGCACCGGTGCCTTCTTCTCCTTCGAGGAAGCCGGCATCGTCCCCGACATCGTCACCGTCTCCAAGTCCATCAGCGGCTACGGACTCCCCCTGGCCCTGACCCTCTTCAAGCCCGAACTCGACGTCTGGGAACCCGGCGAGCACAACGGCACCTTCCGCGGCAACAACCCCGCCTTCGTCACCGCCGCCGCCACCCTGGACACCTACTGGGCCGACGGCCAGATGGAGAAGCAGACCCTCGCCCGCGGCGAGCAGGTCGAGCAGGCGCTGCGCGCCATCTGCGACGAGCACACCCGGCTCGGTGCCGAGTACCGGGGCCGTGGCCTGGTCTGGGGCCTGGAGTTCACCGACAAGTCGCGCGCCACGGCCATCGCCCGCCGCGCCTTCGAACTCGGCCTGCTGATCGAGACCTCCGGCCCGGAGAGCGAGGTCGTCAAGCTGCTGCCGGCGCTGACCATCAGCCCGGACGAGCTCGACGAGGGCCTGCGCACGCTGGCCCGCGCCGTCCGCGAGACCGCCTGACCCCACCCCCGCTCCCGTGGCAGGCCGCCACGGGGGAGATCATCCGTGTCCCACCGGGCACGCGAGAGAAAGGCACCGACTCACCGTGATCGTCCGTTCGTTCAAGGACATTGAGGGCACCGACCGGCACGTGAAGGCCGCGTCGGGCACCTGGGAAAGCAAGCGCATCGTGCTCGCCAAGGAGCGCGTCGGCTTCTCCCTGCACGAGACCGTCCTCTACGCCGGCACCGAGACGTCGATGTGGTACGCCAACCACATCGAGGCGGTGCTGTGCGTGGAGGGCGAGGCCGAGCTCACCAACGACGAGACCGGCGAGAAGCACCTGATCACGCCCGGCACGATGTACCTGCTGGACGGCCACGAGAAGCACACCATGCGACCCAAGACGGACTTCCGCTGTGTGTGCGTGTTCAACCCGCCGGTCACCGGCCGTGAGGACCACGACGAGAACGGCGTCTACCCGCTGCTCACCGAGGAGCCCGTGGACGCCTAGACCGCGGGCGGCGCGAGGCCGCCCGCCGGCCCCTGCCGGTGCTGCGGCCCGCCGCGTACGGACCGTACGAGAGGAGAGGAAGGCAACACCATGACCACCGCACCCGAGCGCACCGCCGACCTGTACCCGACCCGTGGGACCACTGAGGTGGCCACCCCGCGGCAGGACCCGGTGGTGTGGGCGATGCCGGACGGCGAATGGGCGCAGGGCCCCATCGACCACGCGGAGCTGACGGGCTACGAGCGCGACGGATTCCTGACGGTGGATCAGCTGATCACGCCGGACGAGGTCGCCGTCTACCGCGCCGAGCTCGACCGACTCGTGTCCGACCCCGCGATCCGGGCGGACGAGCGCTCCATCATCGAGCCCACCTCCCAGGACGTACGGTCGGTGTTCGAGGTGCACAAGATCAGCGAGGTGTTCGCCAAGCTGGTCAGCGACCCACGGGTGGTGGGGCGGGCCCGACAGATCCTCGGGTCCGAGGTCTACGTCCACCAGAGCCGCATCAACGTCAAGCCGGGCTTCGGTGCCTCCGGCTTCTACTGGCACTCCGACTTCGAGACCTGGCACGCCGAGGACGGGCTGCCGAACATGCGGACGGTGTCCGTCTCGATCGCCCTGACCGAGAACTACGACACCAACGGCGGCCTGATGATCATGCCCGGGTCGCACCGCACGTTCCTGGGCTGCGCCGGTGCCACTCCCCGGGACAACTACAAGAAGTCGCTCCAGATGCAGGACGCCGGCACCCCCTCGGACGAGGCGCTGACCCGGCTCGCCGACGCGCACGGCATCCGCCTGTTCACCGGCAAGGCGGGCGCGGCGACCTGGTTCGACTGCAACTGCATGCACGGCAGCGGGGACAACATCACCCCCTACCCGCGCAGCAACGTCTTCGTCGTCTTCAACAGCATGGACAACCCGGCGGTCGACCCCTTCGCCGCCCCGGTGCCGCGCCCCGAGTTCATCGGCGCCCGGCCACCGTTCACGCCGGTGCGCTAGCCCGGTGACAGCGCCGCGGGGCGGCGGTGGCCTGGGC
>NZ_JBHVJC010000059.1:0-278 GCF_042799315.1 Streptomyces sp. NPDC057702
CTGCCAAGCAGTGGCCCCGGCCCTCGTCTGTCCAAGCTCGCCCCGGCCTCGCTGGGGTGAGCCCACGTCCGTACGTTCCGGGCCGCACGCGGCCCCTCGCCGCCCGGGACGGGGGCGGCGGACCAGAAGGAACGCCTCCGGGGCTCACGCCCGGCCCAGGGGAACGACGGCCGGTGCGCACCGCGAGCGCGCACCGGCAGGTCGTCGGTAGCGGGTCGTCGGTTGGGGGGGAGGGGCGGGGGCCCGCCCCCTGCGCCCGCGGGGGGCGGCGCGCGGGC
>NZ_JBHVJC010000059.1:288-19379 GCF_042799315.1 Streptomyces sp. NPDC057702
TGCAACGCCACGGGGCCACACCCCGGCCCGAGGGGAACGAGGGCCGGGCCGCACCGCGCGGCGGCACCGGGCGGCGGGCGGTCGGGGGGGGGGGGTGGGGGGGGTGGGGGGGGCTCCCGCCACGTCCCGCCGCGCGGCACGGCCGCGCGGAGTGCGCGCGGGAGCCCGGGGAAGGAGGTGTGCCCTACGACGCGCGTCAGCGCGGCAGTGGCGGGTCCTGGCGTCCCGGCCCGCGCCCGTCCTCGGGGCCCCCGGCCGTCGGCGGCTCGTCGTCGCGGACGACCTCGCCGGGGACGACCTTGCCGCCCCCGGTCCGGTGGACCCGGTCCCGCCCGGCCTGCTGGAAGGCGTCACCGAGCGAGCTTGTGGCGTATCCCATCCGCCGCGAGAGCGCGCGTTCGGCGCCACGGCCGAGCAGGGTGCGGGTCGGCGGGAAGAGGAGCACCAGGGCCAGCGCGTCGGAGGCCAGGCCGGGCAGCATCAGCAGCAGCCCGCCGAGCATGAGCAGTCCGTTGCCCAGGCCAGCTGTCGAATCCTCGTCCGTGGTGCCCGCACCGGGGCGCAGGCCGGCGGTGAGCGTCTGCCACGCGCGGCGCCCGGCCCGTTTGATGACGTAACCCCCCAGCAGGCCCCCGGCCACCAGCAGCGCCAGCACGGTCAGGGCGTTGGTGGCGTCCGCGACGAGGACCAGCAGCCAGATTTCCAGGACCAGCCAGGCCGCGAGGGCCAGCGGAACGAACCGCCGGGCGCGCGAGCGCCGCCCCTGCGGCCGGGGGTGAGGTGATGAAGGTGCGCCGAACGTCATGTCTTCAGTGTGCCTGCGCCGTGTCCCTGATGTGAGGTGGGTGTGCCGGGCTACGGCTGCTTGCGGCCGGTGACCCGGTTCACCCGGGAGCCCACACCCCAGGCCGTCACCCGCCACAGCGCCTCGACGAGGATGTCCCGGCTCATCTTGCTGTCGCCGTACTCGCGGTCCACGAACGTGATGGGCACCTCCACCACGTGGAAGCCGGCCTTGACCGCGCGCCAGGCCAGGTCCACCTGGAAGCAGTAGCCCTGCGAGGCGACGGCGTCCATGCCAAGGCCCTCCAGGGTCTCCCGGCGGAAGGCCCGGAACCCGCCGGTGACGTCGCGGATCGGCACGTCGAGCAGCAGCCGTGAGTAGGTGCTGCCACCTCGGGAGATGAGCTCGCGGAACTTGGGCCAGTTCACCACGCGACCGCCGGGCACCCAGCGCGAGCCGAGCACGAGGTCGGCCCCGCCCAGGGCCGTCAGCAGCCGGGGCAGCTCCTCGGGCTGGTGCGAGCCGTCCGCGTCCATCTCGACCAGGACGCCGTAGTCGTGCTCGATGCCCCAGCGGAAGCCGGCCAGATAGGCGGCGCCGAGACCCTCCTTGCCCTTGCGGTGCAGGACGTGCACCTGCTCGTCCGCGCCGGCGATCTCGTCGGCGATCTTGCCGGTGCCGTCGGGGCTGTTGTCGTCGGCGACGAGCACGTGTGCGTCGGGAACGGCCTTGCGGACCCGCTCGACGATCGGCTTGATGTTCTCCGCCTCGTTGTAGGTCGGAATGATCACCAAGGTCGTGCCGAGCGGACCGTACTTCCTCTCCCGAGTCTCGCCACGCGCAACCTCAACGCCGTCGTTCACTGCATCCCCTTCTCGTCCGTACGTCCTCGCCGGCTCACCATGATCGCAGCGGCGCAGGACAGAACGCCCACCATAGCGAGCACCCACTCGGGCACCGCCCCGACCCGATCGGCGACGGTGATGTCATCGCGCAGGGGAATTCGCGCGCTGAGCACGTCCTGGGTGAATTCCTTGGTGCGCTGTTCGATAGTCCCATCGGGGGCGACCACAGCGCTAATTCCGCTCGGGGCGGCCGTGACCACGGCCCGGCCGTGCTCGATGGCGCGCAGCTTGGACATCACGAGCTGCTGCTCGGGCTGGCCGCTGCGACCGTAGGTGGCGTTGTTCGTCTGGATCACCAGCGCGCGGGCGCCCGCGTTGACCGTGTCGCGCACGATCTCGTCGTAGGCGACCTCGAAGCAGATCACATCGCCCAGCTTGGCCGGACCGACCTGCATGACGCCGGTGTGGTCACCCGGGTAGAAGTCACGCGGAACGCGGTCGAGCCGCGAGATGACCTTGCTGAGCTGGTCACGGAAGGGCACGTACTCGCCGAACGGCACCGGGTGCTGCTTGGTGTACGAGGCGCCGGGGCCGGTCTCGGGGTCCCAGACGATGCCCTGGTTCTCGACGTAGCCCTGCTTCGTCGGGTGGTCCACCAGGGCCCCGACCAGGACGGGCACGCCGACCGCCTTCACGGCCAGGTCGATGCGCTCGTACGCCTCGCGGTACTTGTGCGGGTCGAGGTCGGAGGCGTTCTCCGGCCAGATCACCAGGTCCGGCTTGGGCTTGCGGCCGGCCCGCACGTCCTTGGCCAGTTGCAGCGTGGCCTCGACGTGGTTGTTGAGGATCTTCATCGGTCGGCCGAGGAAGTCCATGCCGGGCTGTTGCACGTTGCCCTGGACCACCGCGATGTTCACGGTGTCGTCGGCGTCGGTGGGCACGGGCACCAGCAGCCCGGCCATCGTGACCGCCCCGGCCAAGGCGATGGCCTCGATGGCCGGCAGCGCGCCGCGCAGCAGCCGCGGTCCGCTGGCCCCGGCGCTGGCCGCCGGCACGGGGTCCGGCGCGAGGGCGTCGGCCCGCTCGGGGTGTTCCTCGGCGTCGCCACGCGCGTCACCACCGGTCGCCGTCTCGGCCGCTTCCCGCTCCCGATCACCGGAGGCGACCGGCTCGCCGGAGACCGTCCGCCGACCCGTCGCGGCGGGGTCGGTGGCGGGGGTCTCGGTGTCGGCCGTGGGGTCGGATGTCGTACGAGAGATCGCCCCGGGGGCCGCCGCCGTCCGGGCGCCGGCCAGTGTGGCAAGCCGCCACAGGGCGACGGCGGCGGCGGCGAGCAGCACGCTGGCCAGCGCGACGGCGAAGGTCACCAGCGGGGCGCCGCCGAGCGCGGCCAGCGGCGTGAACGGCGAGCCGGTGTTCGCGAACGCCAACCGACCCCACGGGAAGCCACCGAACGGCAGCCGGTCCCTGGCCCACTCCTCGGCCACCCACAGGCAGGCCGCCCACAGGGGCCAGCCGGGCAGCCGGGAGGTGAGCGCGAGCCCCGCGCCGAGCGGGACGAAGAACAGCGACTCGGCCACCGAGAGGCCGATGACCGCGTCCCAGCCCACGACATCCAGCCACTTCAGCAGCAGCACGAAGAACGGCAGCCCGAAGGCGAATCCGGTCCACGCCCCTTGGCGGGCCGTGCGTCCCCGAGTGAGCAGCGCGAGCGCCGCCACGGCCAGCAACGACAGCGGCCACAGGTCGTACGGCGGGAAGGCCAGCCCCAGGGCGAGCCCGCTGACCGCGGCCAGGCCCGTACGCCGTGCCTCCTTGCGGGCCAGCCGGGCCAGGCGCGTGCGACGCGGAGCCCGGGTGGCGGGCTCCGCGCTCGGCGCCTCGGCGCGCTGGGAGGCGGTGGCCGGCGTCGCGGCCGGTCTGTCGACCGAGGGGTCGGCTGCCTGGCCGCTGGCGGGGGCACCAGCGGAGGTGTCGGAACCGGGGTGCAACGTCGCGGCCTTCCTGCAGGTCGAGCTGTGGTGAAGTGACGGTATACCGCGAGCCGCTGGGAGCGGCCCTCTGGGTGCGTAACGGGTGTACGCCGCTGGGCGTGCCCGCCGACACGGGCGAGCCGTACCGGCACGGCGACGGCGGGGGCCGGGAGCACGACAGGGCACGGGAAGACCGACGGAAGGGCGAGGTGAGCGCGGCGGGGGCCGGCGCGAGCGGGTGGCGGGGGCGCTGGGCGCGGGCGGGGCGCTGGGCGCGGGCGGGTGTGCTGAGCGCGGGCCGACGCGGGAGGTGTGGTGCCGGGCGACGGGAGTGACTCGCGTGCCGGATGCGGGCCACGACACCGGGTGCGGCCGGCGGGCCAGAGGCGGGCCGGGCGGCGGGTGGGGCCGATGTGCCGGGGGTGGATCGGGGGAAGCGGTGCGGATAGGGGCCCGTCGCCCTTCGGGCCGACCTGGGGCCCGCTGGCTGCGGGTCGACCGAGAGCCGTTGTCTACTGAGCGTCCGGGCCCCACCCGGGTCGCACCTGCCGACCCGGTGAGCGCCTCCCCCGCCCCCGTGCGCTGGACCTGGCTCCCAGTGGGTGGCGAGCCGGTGCGGCTCACCACCCCATGGCCCAGCGGCGCTCGACGACTGCGTGGAGAACCCATCCCCGGCCGGACGTCCTGTGGTGGACTCGGCCGAAACTACCCGCCGTCTCCCGCTTCCTGTCAACAGCCGCGCCACCTGCGGCGTTGCGCCAAATCAGCAGGTCAGTGCGGAGGGCACCGGGATGGGGCGACAGGCCGATGGCGCATCGTTCGGCGGTACGCGCCGAAGCGCCCTCACTCGTTCGGCCGCGCGTAGATGGTGCGGCCACCGACCATGGTGCGCACGCACACCGGCAGCGGCTGTCCGGGCGTCAGGTCGGGCAGGCCGGGGGTGCCCGAGCGGGGGTCGGTGGACCAGTTCGCGACCCGGTCGTCGGGGACCTGCACCACCAGGTCGCCGACCCGCCAGACGGCCAGGTCGGCCGGTGCGCCGGGCACCAGGACCCCCGCGTCGTCGCGGCGGGCGGCACGCCAGCCGCCCCGGGTGTGCGCGGTGAACGCGGCGCGGGCGGAGATCCGGTGCTCGGGCGTGCGGTGGAAGGCCGCGGCCCGCACGGTGCCCCACGGGTCGAGCGGCGTCACGGGGCTGTCGGAGCCCAGGGCCAGCGGGACCCCGGCGCGCAGCAGGGCCGCGTACGGGTTCAGGCCCCGGGCCCGCCCCGCGCCCAGCCGCTGGGCGTACATGCCGCTCTCGCCGCCCCAGGCCGCGTCGAAGGCGGGCTGGACGGAGGCGGTCAGGCCGAGTTCGGCGAAGGCGGCGATGGTCTCGGGGGTGAGCATCTCGGCGTGCTCGACCCGGTGGCGGGCCGCGCGGATCCGGGCGAGGCCGACCTTCTCCGCCGCCGTGCGTACTCCGGCGACGACGGCCGAGACCGCGGCGTCGCCGATGGCGTGGAAGCCGGCCTGCAGTCCGGCCTCGGTGCACAGCGCGACGTGGGTGGCGATGGCGCCCTGGTCCAGGTACCGCGTGCCGGTGCCGTGCGGAGCGTCGGCGTACGGCGCGTGCAGACAGGCGGTGTGGGAGCCGAGCGCGCCGTCCACGAAGAGGTCGCCGGCCGCGCCGACGGCTCCCAGTTCGCGCACCTTCTCCAGGTCGCGGGCGCTGCTCGCGGCCTCGGCCCAGTAGCCGATGACGCGTGGCCCGGGGGTGTGGGCCGCGATGCTCAGCAGGCCGGTCAGGTCGGCCTCGCTGGAGATGTCCGGGCCCGCGCACTCGTGGAGGGTGCCGATGCCCAGTGTCGCGGCGTGCCGCAGGGTGGCGCGCTGCGCGTCGGCGCGCTGGCCCTCGGTTACGTTCGCGAACGCCGCGGCCCGTACCGCGTGGTGGGCGTCGGCGGTCAGCGGCGCGTCCGGCTGGTAACCGGCGCGCCCGGCGAGGTCGCTGACGCGGTCCAGGAGCGCTGTGGTCGCGACGGCCGAGTGCACGTCCACGCGCGTGAGGTACAGCGGCCGACCGCCGGTGGCCTGGTCGAGTTCCGTACGGGAGGGGGCGCGTCCCTCGGGCCAGCGGGAGGAGTCCCAGCCGTGGCCGAGCAGCACGCCCTCGCCGGGGTGGGCGGCGGCGTACGCGCGGACCAGCTCCAGTGCCTCGGTCAGGGTCGCGGCCCCGGCGAGGTCGAGGCCGGTGAGGGCGAACCCGGTGGCGGTGGCGTGTACGTGTGCGTCTGTGAAGGCGGGGGTGACGAGGGCGCCCGCGAGGTCGACGACCTCGTCCACGCCGTCGGCGAAGGAGTCCGCCGCGCCCTCGGAGCCGACCCAGGCGACGCTGCCGTGCTCGATGACCAGCGCCGTCGCGAAGGGGTCGGCGGGGCTGTGCACGGTGCCGCCACGCAGCAGCACGGTGCCGCCCCCGGTCGGGGGGATGCCGGCGCTGGGGCCTGCGGCGGGGATGAGGTCGCTCACGGGGTTCGCCTCGCGGTGTCGTTCGAAGGGTTGACGGGCGGCGGCACACCGGGGAGGTCGTTCCCCCGGGGGCCGGCGCCAGGGTGCCAGTCTCGCCGGGCACGCCCCGACTCCCGCGCCGGGGGTCGGTCGTGGACCGGGGCACCGGCGCGCGCCACGGCGCGCGGGCGCCCGCGCCGGATCGGTGGGCGGCGTGTGGCCCCCTTACGCGGCGGTCCGGGGGGCACGTGGCCGGGGCCGGGTCAGACGCGGGGCGGGCGGGCCTCGTACGGGGTGGAGAGCACGACCGTGGTGCGGGTGGAGACGCCGGCCAGCGACCGGATGCGGGTCAGCAGGTGTTCGAGTTCGAGGGGGGTCTCGACGCGCACCTTCAGGATGTAGTTCTCGTCGCCCGCGACGCTGTGGCACGCCTCGATCTGCGGCACCTCGGCGAGCCGCTCGGCGATGTCGTCGGGTGCGCTCGGGTCGAAGGGTTTGACCGAGATGAACGCCGTCAACGGC
The DNA here is from genome assembly GCF_042799315.1 of Streptomyces sp. NPDC057702. Classification (NCBI taxonomy): domain Bacteria; kingdom Bacillati; phylum Actinomycetota; class Actinomycetes; order Kitasatosporales; family Streptomycetaceae; genus Streptomyces; species Streptomyces sp. NPDC057702. The sequence continues at coordinate 6,903 of NZ_JBHVJC010000059.1, forward strand.
AGTCCGACGGCCTCCGGGTCCACCACGGCCGCGTAACCACGGATGACGCCGCGCTGTTCGAGACGCCGGACCCGTTGGTGCACCGCCGAGGTGGACAGGCCGGTGGCCTTGCCCAGGTCGGTGTAGCTCATACGCCCGTCATTGACGAGCAGTTCCACGATCTGTCTGTCCAACTCCTCCACCCCGTCACCCTATGGGGTCGTGGGCGCTCTGGCACAGCGGACCAGCGCTCGCGCGGGCGACGCATCTGCACGGGGCATGTGACGAATGCCACAGCAGCCGGTCAGGGACGTGGGCGCGCCGGCGATTACCGCTACCACCGGACGGGAAGTGCTTGCTGTGGTCGAGGCTGCCTTGTCGCCTTGTCGACCTAGCCCGAGGGGGAGAAACACGATGCCCAGCCTTGAACGCCTGGACAGCGGCGATGGCGATGTCTACGAGACGTACGAGATGTTCCGGGTGACGTGCCCGGACTGCGCGCGGCCCATCGCCCTGCTCGCGGACGAAGACGTACTGCCGGAGCACGCGTTGTGCCCGTCTCCGTGGAACCCGTTCGGGCTCACGGTCTGCCCGGGTACCGGCCGTGGGGTGGCCGACGCGGTGCCCGCCGACGACGCCGCGGGCTCGCAGGAGCAGGACGCGGCCCTGCTCCTGACCCTGCCGCAGAGCCTGGACTGGCGCACCCAGCCCTTCTCGCACATCGGCGGTCCCAGCTCGCGCCCGCTCCAGGTGCCGCGGCAGCCGACGGGCGGACGGTAACGCCCTGGTCGGGCGCCGGAGGCTCGGCCCCCACCAGCGCCCGACCCCACACTCCACGAGCCCTGGGGCGGCGCGTCCGTGACCGACCGCAGGGGGCCGCGCGCCCGGGGCGGACGGCGCGCCGCCGCCCGCCCACTGGCTCACACCCGGGGCAGTGCCCGACGGGCCGTCACAGTTCGAGTCGCGCCTGGACCGGCAGGTGGTCGCTGGGGAACTGCCCGCCCAGCGAGAAGGTGTTGATCGAGGCGTAGCTGGTGTGGATGCCGGGCGAGGTGAGAATCCAGTCGATGCGCTCGCCGCCCGGGACCAGCGGCTTGTAGCCGTGGAAGGTGGCGTACAGCGCGCCGCGCCGCTCGGCGTGGTCCCAGGTGTCCACCAGTCCGCCCTGCCCGAGCAGGGTGTCGTAGACGAGGTTCTGGTGCGCGGGCACGTTGAAGTCACCGGTGACGACGCGCGGCACCTGGGGGTCCAGGCCGCGCAGCCGCTCGGCGATCAGAGCGGCGGAGCGCTCGCGCGCCGTCTGGTTGCGGTGGTCGAAATGGGTGTTGAGGGCGTAGAACTGGCCGCCGCTGAACAGGTCGCGGAAGCGTATCCAGGTGACCATGCGTACGACGGCGTTGTGCCAGGTGTTGGAGCCGATGACGTAGGGCGTGTCGGAGAGCCAGAAGTGGTCGTACTCCAGTGGGGCCAACCGCTGGGTGTCGTAGAAGACGGCCATGAACTCGCCACGGCTGCCGCCCTCGCGGCCGGTGCCGATCCAGTCGTAGCGCGCGCCCAGGTCCTGGGCCATGTCGCGGATCTGGGAGTAGACGCCCTCCTGGGTGCCGAGCAGGTGGGGCCGCTCACGGCGGAGCAGGTCGCGCATGACGGGGCGGCGCTCGGCCCAGGAGTTGGGGCGGGTGTCCGAGGCGAAGCGCAGGTTGAAGGTCATGGCGCGCAGCTGGCTGGCACTGCCACCGGGGGCGGAGGGCGCGGCCTGGCTGGACGCGGTGGCCACGCCGGCGGCGCCGGCGGTCAGCGGTAGCGCCAGGGCGGCGGCAGCGGCCACGCGCATGCCCTCACGACGGCTGAATCCGGCCCCCTCGGCGGGCGTCGGGGACGCGGTGGGGGCGACGGCGGGGGAATCGGTCACGGCTACTCCGATGCTCGTTGGCGAGGCGTCCCGGGTGGGGCGCGGCCTGGGCACAGCAGAGTGTTCGGGCAACCGGTGTGGCGGGCGTGGCATACGGACACCGGGGGTGCGAACGGTCGGTGACCGCCACGGAGTTCGTCGCCGCGCGGGAGTCGGGTTGGCGACACCCACGCGCCCACCGTCGCGCCACGGGCCGGGAGGCAGTGAACGGCGCGCCGCCTCCGTCTGGGGCGGACGCGGGCCGGGCGGTGGCGCGCCGTGGGCCGCGACCGGTCGTGGTCACGGCCCGCCGGCGTGGTGGGTCAGCGGGACTCGCGGCCCGCGATCTGGCGGGCGATGACCACGCGCTGGATCTGGTTGGTGCCCTCCAGGATCTGGAGCACCTTGGCCTCGCGCATGTAGCGCTCGACGGGGAAGTCGAGTGTGTAGCCGTAGCCGCCCAGGAGTTGCACCGCGTCGGTGGTGACGCGCATCGCGGTGTCGGTGCAGAACAGCTTGGCCATCGCGGCCTGCTTGGAGAAGGGCTGACCCGCGTCGCGCAGGCGCGCGGCCGTCAGGTACAGCGCGCGGCCGGCCTCGATCTGCGTGGCCATGTCGGCCAGGATGAAGCGCAGGCCCTGGAAGTCGGCGATCGGGCGGCCGAACTGCTGGCGCTCGGCGGTGTAGCGCAGGCCCTCGTCCAGGGCGGCCTGGGCGATGCCGATGGCGCAGGCGGCGATGCCCAGCCGCCCCGCGTCCAGCGCGTCCAGGGCGATCGAGAAGCCCTGCCCCTCCTCACCGATGCGCCGCTCGGCGGGCACGCGCACGCCGTCGAGGTGGATCTGCGCGGTGGGCGAGCCCTTCATGCCCATCTTGCGCTCGGGCACGGCGGCCGACAGACCCTCGGCGTCGCCGGGCACCAGGAAGGCGGTGATGCCACGCGGGCCCTGGTCGCCGGTGCGGGCGAGCACGGAGTAGAAGTCGGCCACCCCGCCGTGGGTGATCCACGCCTTGGTGCCGTCGATGACCCAGTCGTCGCCCTGCCGGGTGGCGCGGGTGACCAGCGAGGCGGCGTCCGAGCCGGAGGACGGCTCGGAGAGGCAGTACGCGCCGAGCACGCCACCGCCGAGCATCACGGGCAGGTGCTCGGTGCGCTGCTCCTTGGTGCCGAACCGGGCCAGCGCGTGGCAGGAGAGGGTGTGGACGCTGACGCCGAGGCCCACGGTGAGGCGGGCCGCCGCGAGCTCCTCCAGGACCTGGAGGTAGACCTCGTAGGGCTGGTTGCCGCCGCCGTACTCCTCCGCGTAGGGGAGGCCGAGCAGGCCGGAGGTGGAGAGCAGTGCGAAGACCTCGCGCGGGAAGTGCCCGGCGTCCTCTTCTTCCGCCGCCTGTGGCCGGATCTCGCGGTCGGCCAGGTCGCGTACCAGCGCGAGCAGGTCACGGGCCTCCTCGGTGGGCAACTGTCGTTCCACCGGCTGCGGGCCGAGGTGGGTCATGGCGGCGCTCTCCTCCCTGTTGGGGTGCTCATCGGCGCGACGACGAAGACGCTGGGGTGCGGCGACTCCGCCGTTTCGGCGGCACAACCGATCTTCCCTCGCCGGGTTACGAACCGGGATGACCTGCGGCTGTAGCGGGTTGGAGTATGCCCGATCAGCGGCCTTACGTCACCGGTCGACGATCAGGTTCCGTCACGCGCGAATTGGTCCGAACCATTGACCGCAGTGGTCTAGTCCTTCTACGGTTTCCCCGCACAAGAGAACGCGTTCATGTCAAATTTTGCGTTCTTCGCACTGATCCCCCCACCTCTCCCCCACCGAGGAGACTCCATGGTCAGATCACAGCGCACCCGTACCCGCCTCTCCGCGACTGTGACGGCGTTCGCCGCGTCGGCCGCGGTCGTGGTCGGCACGTTGTTCACCGGCGCGGGACAGGCCACCGCGGATGTTTCGAGCGACGCGCAGAGCGGGAAGCAGGCCGAGACCACGGTCGCCGCGCAGCGCGACCAGGCCCCCCAGAGCGCCCCCACCTCCCCCACCACCAAGGCGGCGGGCGACAAGGTCGTCGGCTACTTCACCAACTGGGGCGTCTACCAGCGCAACTACCACGTCAAGAACGTGGAGACGTCCGGTTCGGCGGCCAAGCTGACGCACATCAACTACGCGTTCGGCAACGTCCAGGGCGGCAAGTGCACCATCGGCGACAGCTACGCCGACTACGAGAAGGCGTACACCGCCGACCAGAGCGTCGACGGCAAGGCCGACACGTGGGACCAGCCGCTGCGGGGCAACTTCAACCAGCTCCGCAAGCTGAAGGCCAAGCACCCGAACCTCAAGGTGATCTGGTCCTTCGGCGGTTGGACCTGGTCGGGTGGGTTCGGGCAGGCCGCCCAGAACCCGGCCGCCTTCGCGGAGTCCTGCTACAAGCTCGTTGAGGACCCGCGTTGGGCCGATGTCTTCGACGGCATCGACATCGACTGGGAGTACCCCAACGCCTGTGGCCTCACCTGCGACACCAGCGGCAAGGACTCGCTGACCAAGGTGCTCTCGGCGCTGCGGTCCAAGTTCGGCCAGAACAACCTGATCACGGCCGCCATCTCCGCCGACGCCTCCAAGGGTGGCAAGCTCGAGGCGGCCGACTACAAGTCCGCGGCGGCGATCACGGACTACATCATGCCGATGACGTACGACTTCTTCGGCGCCTGGGACGCGAAGGGCCCCACGGCCCCGCACTCGCCCCTCACCGCGTACCAGGGCATCCCGAAGGAAGGCTTCAACAGTGACGCCGCGATCCAGAAGCTGAAGGGCTTCGGCATCCCGGCCAACAAGCTGCTGCTCGGCATCGGCTTCTACGGCCGTGGTTGGACCGGCGTCACCCAGAAGGAGCCGGGCGGCACGGCGACCGGCCCCGCGCCCGGCAAGTACGAGCAGGGCATCGAGGACTACAAGGACCTCAAGACCCGCTGCCCCGCCAACGGCACCGTGGGTGGCACGGCCTACGCCCACTGCGGCAACCAGTGGTGGAGCTACGACACCCCGGCCACCATCGGCGGCAAGATGAACTACAAGAACCAGCAGGGTCTCGGCGGCACCTTCTTCTGGGAGCTCAGCGGGGACACCACGGGCGGCGAGCTGATCAAGGCGTTCAAGTAGTCACCACCCGGTGACCGCCGCTCAGCGCGGTCCGTACGACACAGGGCGGGAAGCCGGAACACCGGCTTCCCGCCCGCTCGTTGTCGGCGCGCGGGCCGCTGCGGGGCCGACCTCGTCCCCGGCCCGCCGCGCTGGCCGTTCGGCACACCGCGTTCGCCCGGGCCGACGCCGGCTAGGGGCGCACGGCCACCGCGTCCACCTCGAACAGCATTCCCGGGAGCGCGAGGGAGGCGACGCCGCTCAGCGTCTGGGCCGGCAGCCGGTCGCCGAAGCGGGCACGCACCACCTTGCCGAGGGTCGCCAGCTTGTCTAGGTCGTGGTCGACGACGAAGGTGCCGAGGCGCACCACGTGCTCGTACCCCAGGCCGACCCCCGCCAGCGCCGACCGCAGCCGGTCGAAGGCCAGCTCCACCTGCGCGGCGAAGTCACCGGGCACGGGGGCGCCGGTGGCATCCGAGGCGTACTGACCGCCGATGAAGACGAGTTCCCCGGGCGCCGAGACGGCGTGGCTGTAGCCGAAGGGCGACGGGTCGTGGAGGGCGGCCGGGTTGGTGATGCTGCGCTGATCAAGGGTCATGCCCGATCGAACACCCGAACGGTCGCGTGCATTCCGCATGAGCGTGTGACGGCGCGACCGTGGGCGGCGGGCGGCCTGCCGTGCCCCTACCGCTGCCGCGAGGTCGTGGTGAGAAAGTCCAGGACGAGGGCGCTGGCGTGGGCACGGGCTTCCTCGAAGTAGGCGTGGCGGGCGCCGGGGATCAGGTGGAGGCGGGCGTGGGGGATGCGGTCGGCGAGGAGGGGCGCGTTGGCGGTGGGGTTGAGCTGGTCGTCGCCTCCGTGGACGACCAGGGTGGGAGCACTGATGCCGGGCAGCAGGTCCCAGGCGTCGTGTCGGTCACTGGCCACGAGGTGGTGGCGTCGGGAGTGGGCGGGCATGTCGGGGTCGCCGAGGGTGTGGTGGGGGCCGGGGTGGTCGGCGAGCCAGCCGGGTGTGTACATGAGCTCCAGCAGGGCCTGTCGGGCGGCCCCGGGCCGCGTCTGGGCCAGGGCCCGGCGGGCGTGCTCACCACGTCGGACGCTGTGTGGGCCGCCGGGTGAGGTGCAGCCCAGGACCAGGGCGCCGACCCGGTGCGGGTGGTGGGCGGCGAGCTGCTGGGCTACCCGGCCGCCCATGGACGTGCCGTAGACGTCGGCCCGGTCGATGCCGAGCTCGTCGAGGACGGCGATGACGTCCTGGGCGAACAGTTCGGTGCTGTGGGGTGTGTCGGGCTTGTCGCTCTCACCCGTGCCCCGGTAGTCGAGGGTGAGGGTGCTGCGGGCGGGGTGGAAGTCGGCACGGACCGTGTTCCACCACACGTGGCTGTTGGCCTGACCCGCCAGCAGGACCAGCGGCGCTCCCCCACCCTGGAGCTGGTAGGCGATGCGGGTCCCGTCGAGTGTCGTCGCGTACGTCATCGGCTGGCTTCCTGGGCGCTCTGGTGTGGGCGGGCACGGCACTCCCCCGGGGCCCGTTCACGGCGACAGGCCACGGGCGGGGAGGCTGTGGCAACAGAACACTACGGCCCGCCCGCGCGAACGTCTGCCGACCCGACAGCGACCGGGCGTGAAACCGCGCCCCACGCCTTCGTGAGCTCACACCCTTCGTGTGTTTCCGCCAAGCGCAGCGCGTCCTGTGACCGGTTGACGATAGGACACCGAGGCCCGGCACTAGGCTGGGCGCCGTGGCTTGCGGAGGAGCACTGTGGGCGATACGCGAAGTCTGCGCGTGAGGTCGCGATTCGAGGAAGTTGCGAGAATCCGGGGTCTCGCCCGATAAACCCGCAGGTCAGTTGCCCTGCTCCCCGCGCGTGCGGGGATGGACCTACGCCCAGCGTCTCTGTGGCGATGGCGTCACGCTGCTTCCCGCACACGCGGGAATGGCCCCTGCGGCGCACGGCCGGATCGCACCGAAGGTGCCCGCTCCCCGCATACGCGGGGATACCCCCAGCCGCTTCCCCGCGCCCGAAACCGGGCGCCCCCTCACCCCCAGGCCCCGCGTCACCCCGCCCAGCGGTCAGGTGTCGGTCGGGGGTCAGGGCGGCGGCGCTGTCGGGGCCGGGCACTGGGGGGCGAAGTCCTCGATGGCGCACAGGGCGTCCCGTAATCCCCGCTCCAGCAGCGCCCGTACCCCCTCGCGTGCCGGTTCCGGGTGGCGTAGCCAGTCGAGGGTGATCCCCTCGACGCCGGCCATCCATCCGACCAGGGCGAGGCGGGCGACCGCCGGCGGGGCGCTCGTCCCCCAGGCCAGTTCGGCGATGGTCGCGATCAGCCGCTCGCGTACTCCGTCGCGCAGCGCGAGCACCTGCGTGTCGAAGCCCACCCCGCCGGTGACGATCGCCCGGTAGGCGGCCTGGTGGTGTTGCGCGTACCGCAGATAGCCGTCGAGGGTCTGCCGGACCCGCTCGCCGGGCGGCAGGTCGCGAGTGCGCTCGGCGCGGGCGACGAGCTCGGACACGGACTCCTCGATGATCGCGAGGTAGTAGCCGCGCTTGCTCTTGAAGTAGTAGTAGATGAGCCCCTTGGCGACTCCCGCGTGGCGTGCGATGTCATCCATCGACAGGGCGTCGTAGGAGGTGTCGGCGAACAACCCACGCCCGATCGCCAGGAGTTCGGCCCGGCGCGCCTGGGAGCGCTCGGAGCCGCTCTCGGCCTCGGAAGCCTCACGTCCGACCCGTTGACTATTATTCAAAATCGCGCCTACTCTCCAACTGCCGTGAGATTTCCGCAGTATGACAGAGGGACCCCGGATGGCGGATCGCTCTCACCACGGCTGCGTCGGACCGGCTCGGTGACGCCCCCGCCATGGGCACCCCCGCCCGCCGAGCGCAGTGCAGTGCCTCCGTACCGACGCGCGACCGCTCCCGCGACCGCGTGCTGACTCCTCCCCCGCTCTGTCCGTGGGGAGACTCATCTCTCGTGGAGGACGCCGTGAAGGCATCTCAGGAACGGCTGCCGGAAGGCAGGACAGCGTGGCGGCGGACGGCCGCGGTGGGCGTGCCCGCGGTGCTCGCGGTCGGCGCGATGGCGACGTTGATGGCGCAGGGAGTGCTGGCCGCCTCCTTCGCCGTCTCCGGTACGAGCTTCCAGGTCGCCTCCACCAAGCTGACCAGCGACGGGCTCGCCTCGTATGTGGAGACCGACCGCTCCGTGGACGGTAGGGGGCACCCCGTCTCACTGCTCGGGCTCGACCAGGCCACCCTTGACGACATCTGCCAGGCCGCCGAGGTCAGGACGCCGCTGGGCACGGTGACCTTCAAGCTGACGGCGGGCGGCGACGCGGGGAAGGTGACGGCCAGCAACCTCGTCATCGACGCGGAGGACCTGGCCGGCGACGCCCGCTTCGGTACGGTCCAACTCGGCCGCGACGCCGCCACCCTCGACGCGACACCCGGAGTACGCGGCGAGAAGGGCAGGTTCGGACTCCAGGCCGGGAACATCGAGGTGGCGGACGTGAGGTCACACGCCTGGTCGGCCACCGGCGGGAACTTCCGACTCAAGGGGCTCAGGCTCGGCGTCAGCCTGGGTGGCGACGGATGCTTCTGAGCCACGGCCGCTCACGCCGCACGGGCCGCGCGCGACCAGCGGACGGCCCGCCCGAGGCCGGGTCACCCGCGTCGGATCGCCCCGCGTCGCAGGCGCGAGGCTCGGGACGCGGCGGCAGGGGCGGCCCGCGAGCGCGGTGGCGGGCGGCGGTCGGTCGGCTACCGCTACCGCGCCAGCGGGCGGCCTTCCGGAGCTGGCGGCGTACCCGGCCGTTCTGGGCGGGCCTACTCGTCATGCTCGGCGGACTCGAACTCCTGGCCATCCCGCTCTCGCCGCTGACCGTGCTGGTCAGCCTCGGTCTGGGAGGCATCGCGGCGATCGGCATCGGCGTCGCGCTGGTCGTCGCGGGCCTGTTCCTCTGGTACGCCCCCCGCGCCCGGGCCTACGTCAGCGTCCACGCGCTGCTCCTGTCGGTGCTGTCCTTCGCGGCCACCAACCTCGGCGGCTTCCTGATCGGGATGGCGCTCGGCATCGTCGGCAGCGCCATGGGGTTCGGCTGGACACCTCGCGAGCCACCCGCGCCCCGGGCCACCCCACCGCCCCCACACCCACCGCTCTCGGGCTCCCCCTCCCCAGGCCCATCGCCGCGCCCGGAGGCCGGCACGGCCCCGGAGGCCGGCACGGGCCCGGCCGAGGGTGACCCGACCGAGGCCGGCCCGGCCGGCCCGGCCGGCCCGGCCGGGGCGGAGCACGGGGCGCCGGACGACGCGGCGACGGGCCCGGGGCGTACGGACGGCGCGGCGCGGACGAGCGGCGTCCGACGTACCGCACGGGCGGGACCACAGACGCCGGCGCGGGTGCGCGTGCGGGACGGGGTGGCGGCGGGATCAGCGGTGCGGCCGGCGCCGGGCGGGGCCGCTCGGGTGACGGTCGCGGGTGGCGCGGTGACCGGGGCGGCACGCGAGGCGGCCGGCCGTCGGGCGCGAGGGGACGGGCGGCGGTCGGCGGGGGCCGCGTGGTGGCCGGGGCGCGCGGGGAGACGGGCGCGGCATGTCGGCGGGTGGGCGCGGCGGGCCGGGCTGGCGCGCGCGGTGGCGCTGCTGGTGCCGGCTGTCGCGCTGCTGGCCACGATGGGCGGACCCGCGCGCGGCGAGCCGGCGCGCCACCGACCCGCCCCGGACGGGGCCACGCCGGGCGGGGCCACGTCCGACCGGGTGGCACCGGGTGGGCTCGCGCCGGTGGCCGAGGGGCCCGGGTTCCCGGTGGCGGCCACCCCGGCGACCATCACCACGACCCGGTTCACCCCGCACGGGTTCCTCGTGGCCGGCGTACGGGAGGTGCCCACCGCCCGTGGGCCGCTGCGGGTGATGGTGCTGCGGATGCGGGCCGCCTCGCTCACCGACTACCGCATGCGGACCCGCGACGGCTCTCCCGAGCTGGACCTGGGGGCCGACTCGCTGGAGTTGCGGGGCCGGGTGACGCTCTACCTGAGTCGCTTCAAGGGCTGCGTCGAGGGTCTGTTGTGTCTGACGTTCACCCCGGACCGGCTGCCGGTGCCGCCGCTGGTGCCCCCGTTCGTCTTCCTGACCGAGGTCGAGGCCGACCAGGCGCTGGTGACCTCCGACTCCATCGCCACGGACGGACTGACCCTCACCCCGCACACCTGAGGAGCGCGCGCCGGGGCGTGCGTGGTCCGCGCGCAACGCTGGCCGCGCCCCGCGCCGGCCCGCCGATGACCAGGTGCGGTGGCCAGCGGCGCGCGTCCGTGCCAGCCTGAGATCATCCGCAGCCACCGGGAGGTCTCACCACAGTGTCGTGGCGACTGCGTACCCCCAGGTTCACCAGCGGCCTGTTCGTGGTGCTGCTCGGGTACCTGGCGGGGATCATCGTCATCGACGAGCTCACCTCCCGCTACCTGCGGCTCGACGTCTACGCGGCGGTGGCCCCCCTGGTCGCCGCCGCGTTGTGCACCTACCGCCACACGATCGTCATCGGTGCCCTCGACTTCGTCGCCATGACCGTCATCTACGGCGTACTGCCCTCCAGCGTGCCGACGGTCGCGCGGGCCGGAGCGATCCTCAGCAACGCGCTCATGGTCGGCGCCAGCATCGCCGTGGCGCGATTGCTGCGCGACCGTGAGGCCCTCCTGGAGCGAGAGCGCGCCACCGGCGAGGCCGCGCAGCGCGCCCTGCTGCGCCAGCTTCCGCTGCGGACCCGCGAGGTCGTGGTAGACGGTTTCTACGTCTCCTCGCAGCGGGACGCGCTGGTCGGCGGCGACCTGTACGAGGCGGTCCAGACGCCGTACGGCACCCGGGTGCTGATCGGCGACGTACGCGGCAAGGGGCTGAGCACGCTGGGCGCGGGCGCCGCGGTGCTGACCGCCTTCCGCGAGGCCGCCTACCACCGGCGCAGCCTGACCAGTGGCGTGCTCGCCATGGAGCAGGGCCTGGGGCGCTACAACACCTCCCGCGAGGGGCAGGAGCTGCTGGACGCGCAGGAGCGCTTCGTCACGGCCCTGGTCCTGGGCACGGACGGCGGCCCGGACAACGGCGTACAGGACGGGGCTTCGGAAGGGGAGATGCCGCTGCTCGTCGTGGACTGCGGCCACGTCGCGCCGTACGTGATCGGGCCCGACGGCACCGTACGAGAGGTCGAGCTGGCCGAGCCGGGGCTGCCGCTGGGCCTGGGCGAGCTGGCCGAGCAGCCCCGGGCCACGCAGCGGGTCGTGCTGCCGCCCGGCTGCCGGCTGCTCGCGTGTACCGACGGCGTGACCGAGGCGCGCGGAGCGGATGGCTCGTTCTACCCGCTGGCGGCCCGGCTGCGGCGGTGGGCGGCCCTGCCCACCGCCGAGTTGCTGCGACGGTTGCGTGCGGATTTGGACGTGCACACCGGCGGGCAACTGCAGGACGACGCGGCCGCGTTGATCATGGAGCGGCTGCCGGTGCCCGACCAACGGGCACGAGCGGCGGCCCCCGGCTGACCACTCCACGGGCGTCCCGCGCCACGCCGAGATTGGTTCAGACCAGGTCAGGGGGCGCGCCTCGACCTCCGGCGGGCGACACCCCGTCGCACGGGCGGTCGCGTGAACAGGCCCCGTCATCCCTATGAAGTCGGACTCGGGCGGGCGCCAGTTCCCGGCGGGTGCAGGGAGAAACCTCACGTGCCGTGCGGCCGGATCAACAGGGCCGAGTTGGGGTTGACCCGTGTCACGATGATGCTGCGTCACGATTCCGTCACCACTGTCGTGTCGCACCCGCTGTCGCCGCTGTCCCCTGCTTCTCGTTCGCACCGCCCGCACCATCCGCGTCAGCGCGTACCCGTGCGTCCGGCCGACCGTGGCCGGCCGTCCGCCGCGATGCCGTCCCCGTCCCGTCCGCCCGTCGTCCCCTACCGCGGCCACTTCCCGCCCCCTTCCCCCGTCCGCCCGACTCCGTCTCGCTTCGTCGCCCGCGCCCCGGCCCGCTCCGTGCCGGGCCCGCGCGTGCCACCTCCCCACCTGTCCGCCTTCGTCCGTCTTGGAGCGGCGATGACCTCACCTCAGTACAGTCCAGCGCTCATGCTCACCGGCTTCGTCCTGTTGCTCGGTGCCATGTTCGGCATCGCGTACGCCGTCGGCTCGGCGGCCGGTCCGGTCGCCCCCGGCCTGCATCGCTCCGACGACGGGGGGTCCGGCGGCGGCATGGGTGGCATGGACGGGATGAACAACCACGGGATGGGGGTCCTCTCGCCGGTCCTCACCGGTGGGGCGCCAGCGGCCGGAGGTGTCCAGTGACCTCGTCGCCCACCTCGGTCACCACCGAGCTGACCATCGGCGGCATGACCTGCGCCGCGTGTGTCGGTCGGGTCGAGAAGCGGCTGGCCCGCATCGACGGCGTCACCGCCACCGTCAACCTCGCCACCGAACGCGCCCACATCACCCACCCCGCCACCCTCTCG
>NZ_JBHVJC010000059.1:19477-31717 GCF_042799315.1 Streptomyces sp. NPDC057702
CCGGGTCGAGAAGCGGCTGGCCCGCATCGACGGCGTCACCGCCACCGTCAACCTCGCCACCGAACGCGCCCACATCACCCACCCCGCCACCCTCTCGGTGGCGGAGCTGACGGCCACGGTCGAGAAGGCCGGGTACAGCGCCGAGCCGGTGGCACCGCCGGCCGGGCAGGAGGCGGCGGGCGCCGAGGACGGGGCGGACCCGGAGGAGGAGGCCAAGCGGCGCAAGGCGGCCGTCGCGCGCGAGGAACGCGACCGACTGGTGATCACGGCTCTGCTGTCGATCCCGGTGCTGGTCATCTCGATGGTCCCGGCGCTCCAGTTCCGCAACTGGCAGTGGGTGTGCTTCGTGCTCTCCACCCCCGTCGCGGCGTGGAGTTCGTGGCCCTTCCACTCGCGGGCGGCCCGTGGACTGCGCCACGGCGCGGCCAGCATGGACACCCTGGTCTCCCTCGGCGTGATCGCGGCCTTCTCCTGGTCCACGTACGCGCTCTTCTGGGGCGGCGCCGGCGAGCCCGGCATGGAGATGCCGTTCACCCTGCTGCCCAGCGCCTCGGGCGACACGCCGCACGTGTACCTGGAGGCCGCGGTCGCCGTGCCGCTGTTCGTGCTGACCGGGCGGTTGCTCGAGGCGCGGGCCAAGCACGGGACGGGGTCGGCGCTGCGCGCGCTGGCCAACCTCGCCGCCAAGAACGTGGTCATAAGGGTCAACGGCGCCGAACAGCGCATTCCCATCGAGCGGTTGCGGGTCGGCGACCTGTTCGTGGTGCGGCCCGGTGAGCGGGTCGCCACCGACGGCGTCGTCACCGAGGGCGGCTCCGCCCTGGACATGTCGCTGGTGACGGGCGAGAGCGCGCCGGTCGAGGTCAGCCCGGGATCGACCGTCGTGGGCGGTGCCGTCAACTCCGGCGGGCTGCTGACGGTGCGGGCCGAGGCCGTGGGCGCCGACACCCAACTCGCGCGCATCACCCGCCTGGTGGAGGACGCGCAGGCAGGCAAGGCCAAGGCGCAGCGCCTGGCCGACGCGGTGGCCGCCATCTTCGTGCCGGTCGTGCTGTCCATCGCGGTCACCGTCTGCGGCTTCTGGCTCGGCGCGGGCGCCGACCCGCAGGCCGCGGTGACGGTGGGCGTGGCCATCCTGGTCGTGGCCTGCCCGTGCGCCCTCGGGCTGGCCACCCCCACCGCGCTGCTCGCCGCCACCGGGCGCGGCGCCCAGCTCGGCATCCTCGTCAAGGGCCCGCAGGCCCTGGAGGGGCTGCGTCGGGTGGACACCATCGTGCTGGACAAGACGGGCACACTGACCATCGGCGAGATGGGCGTCACGCAGGTCACCTGCCGTGCGGACGGGCTCGACGAGGAGAGCGTGGTACGTCTGGCCGGCGCGGTCGAGCAGGGTTCGGAACACCCGGTCGGACGGGCCCTGATGGGTCACGCGCGGCGCACCGCGCCGAACGGCGCCGGGCTGCCCGCGGTCACCGGCTTCGCCGCCACCGCCGGGCACGGCGTCAGCGGGCGGGTGGAGGGCCAGCTGGTGACGGTCTCCCGCCCGGATGTCGAGGCCGAGCCCGGCGCCGACCAGGCGTCGCACGCCGCGGTCGCGCTGCCCGCCGAGCTGGCCGACGCGGTCCGCGAGGCGGAGAGCGACGGGCACACGGCCGTGCTGGTACGCGTGGACGGCACGCCCGAGGCCGTGGTGGCGCTCGGCGACAGCCTGCGTCCCGGCAGCTTCCGCGCGGTGGACCACCTGCGTCGGCTGGGCCTGCGCACGGTGCTGGCGACCGGCGACAGCGAGGCGACCGCGAAGGCCGTCGCCGAACGGCTGGGCATCACCGAGGTGCACGCTCGGGCCACCCCCGAGGGCAAGGCCGACCTGGTGCGGTCGCTGCGCGAGCGCGGCCACCGGGTCGCGGTCATCGGCGACGGCGTCAACGACGCGGCGGCACTGGCCCACGCCGACCTCGGCATCGCCATGGGCGGCGGCACCGACGCGGCGATCGGCGCGGCCGACGTGACGCTGGTCCGCGAGGACATGGGCGCGCTGCCCGACGCCGTACGTCTGGCCCGGCGCACGCTCGGCATGGTGCGGTCCAACCTGGCCTGGGCGTTCGGCTACAACGCGGTCACCCTTCCGCTGGCCGCCGTCGGCTGGCTCAACCCGATGGTGGCCGCCGCCGCCATGTCCGCCAGCTCGGTGATCGTGGTCGGCAACAGCCTGCGGCTGCGCGGCTGGCAGCCCTCCTCCTCCAGCGGTGCCACCGGGCGCTCCCGCCCCGGCGGCTCCCGGCCGGGCGGCGACCGGCCCGCCAGCACCCGTCCCAGCAGGTCGCGCGCCCACGCCACGGCCGCATCGGAGCAGTCATGAGCGAGAAGCCCCCGTCCCCCGCGCCAGATGCCGCCGACGGGCCCGCCGGGTCCGCGTCCGCTCCGCCCACGGCCGCCGACGCGGCCGGAGCGGACGCGGCGCGCGGCGCCGCGCCCCGCTCGGCGCGCTTCACGCTCAACAAGGGCGCGCTGACGGCCGTCCTGGCGCCGGTGCTCGCCTGCGTGGTGACGCTCGGCGCGCTCACCGCGTGGACGGCGTCCGGCGCGGCGGGCAGCCCGGCCGAGCCCACCCTGGTCGACGCGCGCGTCATGCTGCCCTCCAACCCGGAGGCCACGGTCGCGCTGTTCAACCTGACCAACGAGGGCGGCGCCGACGACCAGCTCGTCCGCGTCTCGTCCCCGACCCGGGCCGGGCGCGTGATGCTGAGCGAGAACGTGCACGAGAACGGCGTGGGCACGATGCGGATGGTCTCCGCCGTCCGGCTGCCCGCCGGCGGCAAGCTGGAGATGTCGGCGACCGGGCTCGACGTGATGGTCGAGGACCCGCCCCCGATGCGGCTGGGTGAACGCGTGCCGTTCGTCCTGCACTTCCGCGACAGCGACCCGTTGCGGGTCAACGCCCTGGTGGTACGGCCGGGCAGCTAAGGCACGGCGCGCATCCGCCGGCCCTCGGCGAACAGGGTCTGCGGCTCCGGGCGACTCCCCCTCCGCCACGCGCGCCCCAAAGGGCCCCGCCACGACACCCGTGGCGGGGCCCGCTGGCGTCCAGCGGCCGCCCCCGGGGGCGCCATGCCGGGGCGGTACGGACCACGTCGGGGCGGTGCCGGGCCAGGCCGCGCGAGGGGCCTACGCGGCCAGGGCCCGTAGGCGGTGGGGCCCCACAGCACGGGCTGGACAGCGGGCGGCCACCGGGCGGGGGGCGGGGGCCCGCCCCGGGAGCGGGGGCCCGCCCCGGGAGCGGGGGCGCCGGCCGAGACCCGCTGGGGCCAGCACCGCACCCGAACAGACCGCGACCGGGACCGCGCGACGGGCGCGATCGGCGAGTGCGGGGCATCCCCCGTACCCGGCGTAGGGGTCGTGCGCCGCGTGGCCCGGCCGGACCCTACGCGCCGGGGCCCGCCCCGGCGTCCCAGCGGACCCGCACGCGGGGCCCACGCGATACCGGCCACGTACACGCCCTGGGCCCGACGGCGCGGGGTGGTGGTCGTAGGCGCGCGAAAGGGCGGGGCGCACGGGGGTGACCCGTGTGCCCCGCCCGAACCTGTCTCAGTGCGCGCCGGCCAGTGCGGGTACGCGCGTGCGCGTCCCGCTGGTGGCGGGCCCCGCGACCGGTCCCGGGCCGCCGACCACGACCGAGGCGGGGACGGGCCTCGGGGTGGCCACCGGAGCGGTGTCGGCCCGACGCCGTTTGCCGTTGCGGCCATCGCCGGTGGCCGGGACGCCCCGGGCCGACGCCGGACGGCGGGTGGTGGCCGAGGCGTCCGCCGCCACCCCCGTGGGCTTCGCCCTCCCCCCTTCCGGCGAGGGCACGGGCTCGGCCGAGCAAGCCCCGTTGCCGGCCCGCTCCGCGCTCGCCAGTTGCTCGATGAGCGCCTCGCGGGCCCGCGCCACGCGCGAGCGCACGGTGCCCACCGGGCAGCCGACCACGAGCGCGACCTGCGCGTAGGGCAGCCCGAGGAGCTGGGTCAGAACGAACGCCTCACGGCGCTCGTAGGGAAGCTGGCCGAGCAGTTGAGAGAGGGCGACCCCCTCGTCGAAGCCCGGCAGTTCGCGGGACTGGGCCAGCTCGGCCGCGGTCTGCCAGTCGTCGGTGTCGGACAGCCGTGGCCTGGCCGCGTTCCAGCGCAGGCGGTCCACCACCGTGTAGCGGGCGATGGACAGCAGCCAGGTACGCGCCGACGACCTGCCCTCGAACCGGGGCAGGCTGCGCAGCGCGCGCAGGTACGTCTCCTGGACGAGGTCGTCGGCCGACTGCGGATCGTCGCTCAGCCGCGAGACGTACCGCCACACGTCGCGCTGGGTGGCCCGGATGAACTGGTCCACCGCCTCGGCGTCGCCGCCGCGCGCCGCCAGCGCCCACGCGGTCACCGCGTCGTCGTCACGCTCATACACGGGCGCCACCGCGCCCCGTCTCGCCGTGACCCGTGTCGCCACCGTGGCCGAGGCGCCCCGGAGCATGGTCAGCGGCGTGTGGGGCGCCGGTGCGGGGGGCGCCGCGCGCACCGGACACGGCAGCGGGGACCATGGCCGGGTGCTGTGTTCCGATATCCGTACCGCACTCTCCGCCAGGGTCGACGGTGAGGCGCTGCCGCCCGGCGTGTCCGGGCCGGCGCTCGACGCCCATCTGCGCGGCTGCGCCGAGTGCCAGCTCTGGGAACGGCGCGTACGGGCGCTGCGCGAGTGGACCACCCGCATCGGCGACACGGCGTACTAGCCGCGCGGCGCCGGCGCGCGGGGACACGGCCCCCGCCAGGGCCCGCGACGCGGCCGAACCAGCCGCTTGGCCGGCGGCCGGGCGAGGGAGGGCGCGGGCTCCGACCACGCGTCCCACGGCCCGGACGCGGCTGGTGGACCGGTTCCGACCCGCGGCCCGGTCGGGGGCGGTGGTCCGCCCGAGGGCGGTGGCCGGATGGTGGTGGACAGGGGGCCGGATCGCGTCGCGCGAGGTCCTGACCCGGGCCGGGGCGTCGGGCGCGGGGGCCGGTGGGCGGGGCCGGGCGGGCCGGCTGGCACCGGGGGTGGAGGCGGGGCGGGGCGCCGCGCGCCGCGCCGTCGCTGCCCGTGCGTGGGCAGAGTTCATCGCCATGGGTCCTTCCTGGGTTCCGGCGCGCCACAGGGCGCACCGGCCCCGGCCGCCGAACGGGCGTGCCGGGAAGGTGGTCTGCCGAAGGGACGTGGCCGTCAGACGACGGCGATCCCGGCCGGTGGACCCCGGGTGGCGATGACGTGGGCGAGCAGCAGGCGCCGTGGGCGGCGCGCCCCGTGCGCACGGCCCGCGCGGCCGTGCTCGGGTCGTGGCCCTGGCGCGGTGTCGCCGAAGAGGACGTACAGGGGGGCGAACAGCCGCACGGCCAGGGCGCGGCCGACGCGGAACGCCGCCTGCTCGCCTCCGCACAGCCACACCCCGCAGACCAGGGCGACCAGCAGGTGGGCGGACCACATGCCAAGGCCGCCGTGTCCGTCGTGCAGGGCCATGGTGTGCGCGGAGGAGACCACGTCACCCAGATCGGTGACGCGTTGTCCGAGACCGCCGTCGCCGCCCGTGGCCGAGCCGGCGTCGCCCAGCAGCGGGTTGGGCAGGCCACAGCTGGGCGGCAGAACGGCCTCGCCGGCCGCGACGCGCTCGCGTAGGGCGTCGGCGGCGGCCTCGACCGTGGACGCGCCGGAGTGGGCGTGCTGCCCGTGCCCGGCGCCGTGCGCGCCCGCGCTGGTCTGCGCCACGCTGAAGAGCGTGTGCAGCGCCATCTGGGCGCCGGCCGTCAGCGACATGATCAGCAGGGGGCCGCGCTCCCGGCCGGCCGCGCACCAGGCCGCCCCGCCCGTACCGAGCAGGGCCACGCCGATCGCCCACGCGGGGATGGGCGTGGCCGACATGACGGCGTGTCCGGCGGCGGCGAGCAGCACGCAGACCGCCGCGAACACCGCTGCTCGCAGCCCGCGCAGAACGTGCCCCGCTTCCATAACGCACACATCGTTGCACCCGTGGTCAGCGCGCTCACGTGCGGGGGCGCGAATCATCGTGGAGGGCGCGAGGCGCCGCCCCGCACCTCGGCCCGTCGGTGCGGGGCGGCGGAGGGCCGCCGGCTCGGGGGGTGGAGCCGCGGCCTGGTCCCTCGCACTGCCGCGGTCGTCGATCCGCTCGACTTCCGGGGGCGTCGCGCGCCACGGAAGCCGAGACGTAAGCGGGGTCATCGGCCACCCGCAGGGGCGTCGTGACCACGCTTTCGACCGTTCATATCGACCCATACTGGCGCGTTTGGTCGATGACACACGCGCGCTGGGCGCGCGCGTCGCCGGGCCGTGTTCGCCGCCGCGCGCCGGGTCGCCCCGCCTCGCGGTCCCTCAAGTCAACTGCGTGCCGGCGGCTGGTGGCACCGTGTGGAGGCCGCGATGATGGGTGCGCCGCGCACACCCCGTGTGAACGCGGCTCGCGCCAGATGGCACCGGCGGGCGTGTTCCTCCGCATCCGGGGCATCCACCTGGCGGGGGACATTGGGTACCGCAGAACGGACGAGGAACATGAGAACGAAGAGTGGCGTACTGCCCGACACGACGGACGGCCGGCGGCCGTCTCCACCGGTCCCGCGAGCCGAGCAGTGCCCGAACTGCGGAGGTCAGCTGGCCGTCAACCAGGACGGTTGGAAGATCTGCCACACGTGCGGCTACGCCTCTCCACCGTAGGTCGACCGGTGCGAGCGCAGGAGGCAGGCCCCGTGGTCAACCCGTTGGTCAACGCGTCCGTCAACCCGTGGTTGGCGATGACGCCCGGCACCAACCCCGCCGACAGGTCCCGGGCGGTGCGCGCCGGCTGGGAGGAGTTCCTGGCCCGCGGCGCCGTCACCCCGTCGGTACGGCCGGTGGTGGCGGAGTCGTGGCGGCGTTCCGCCGACGCGCGGGTGGCCAGGGACGGGGTCGCTCCCATCGCCCTGGAGGCCGGCGACCTGGAGGCGTATCGCGGCGAGCATCCGCTGGCCCGCGTGTTGCCGCTGTTCCGGGAGCTGCTGGGCGCCGTCGCGCACGACGGCGCCCATCTGTTCGCGGTCTGCGACGAGTTGGGCCGCATGCTCTGGGTCGAGGGACACGGCGGCGAACTCCGCCGGGCGGAGCGGATGAACTTCGTGGCCGGCGCCCGCTGGGACGAGCGGCACGCGGGCACCAACGCGCCGGGCACGGCCCTCACCGTCGGCCATCCGGTGCAGATCTTCACCACCGAGCACTTCAGCCGCCCGGTGCAGCCGTGGACGTGCGCCGCCGCGCCGGTGCGCGATCCGCACACCGGGCGGCTCCTGGGCGCGATCGACATCACCGGCGGCGACCATCTGGCCGGACCGCACAGCCTGGCCCTGGTGCAGGCCACGGCGCGGGCCGCCGAGGCGGAACTCGCCGCGTTGGAACGCCCCGCGACCAGCGGTGACACGGGCCCCGACGCATGGCTGAGCGCACTGGGGCGGGACGAGGCGCTGTTGGTGACGCAGGGGCGGCAGTTGCGGTTGAGCCGCCGACACAGCGAGATCGTGGTGCTCCTGGCCTGCCACCCCGACGGCCTGACCGGCGACCGCCTCGCGCTGGCGCTGTACGGGGAGCGGGCGGTGGACCCGGTGACCCTGCGGGCCGAGCTGTCCCGGCTACGCCGGCGCGTGGGTCCCCTGCTCGGCTCGCGGCCGTACCGGTTGTGCTCCCCCGTCCGGTGCGACGTGCTGATGGCGGCCGACCAGTTGTCCGCCGGCCGTCCGCACACGGCGCTCCGTACGTACCAGGGTCCGCTGCTCCCCCTCTCGGAAGCTCCCGGCATCCGCCGGTTGCGGTCGGTCCTGGACGACCGAATACGGCGTGCCGTGCTCGCCAGCCGGGACGCCGAGTTGCTGCGGCGCTGGGCGGAGACGCCCTGGGGCGAGGCCGATCTGGAGGCGCGGGAGGCCCTGTTGGCCGCGTTGCCCGCGCACAGCTCCGAGCGTGCCTCGGTGCTGCGCGGCGTCCGCCGGCTACGCCTGACCTACGGCCTGCCGGACGACGATCTCGCGGGGTGACGCGGCCTCGCCCGTTCGGCAACGTCCGCGCAACGTGGGGGTGTCTAGCCTCCGCGCAGCGCCGCCCGCCACGGGAGCGTGCGGCATGTGATCGGGAGGTCGCGCCATGCCCCGCTACGCGAATCCGGGCTCCGACGACGCCGTGGTGAGCTTTCAGCCACGTTACGACCACTGGATCGGCGGTGCGTACGTGCCGCCGTCGCGGGGTCAGTACTTCGAGAACCCGACCCCGGTCACCGGTCAGCCCTTCACCGAGATCGCCCGTGGCACGGCCGAGGACGTGGAGCGGGCGCTGGACGCCGCCCACGCGGCGGCGCCGGCCTGGGGTCGTACCTCGCCGACCGAGCGCGCGGTGTTGCTGAACCGCGTCGCCGACCGCATGGAGGCCAACCTCGAGGCCCTCGCGGTGGCCGACAGCTGGGACAACGGCAAGCCGGTACGGGAGACGCTGGCGGCCGACGTCCCGCTGGCCATCGACCACTTCCGCTACTTCGCGGGCGTCATCCGCGCGCAGGAGGGCGGCCTCTCGGAGCTCGACCAGGACACGGTGGCCTACCACTTCCACGAGCCGCTGGGGGTGGTGGCCCAGATCATCCCGTGGAACTTCCCGCTCCTGATGGCGACCTGGAAGCTCGCCCCGGCGCTGGCGGCGGGCAACACGGTCGTCCTCAAGCCCGCCGAGCAGACCCCCGCGTCGATTCACGTGTGGCTCGGTCTGGTCGCCGACCTGCTGCCGCCGGGCGTCGTCAACGTCGTCAACGGCTTCGGGGTGGAGGCCGGCAAGCCGCTGGCCAGCAGTGCCCGTGTCGCCAAGGTCGCCTTCACGGGCGAGACCACCACCGGCCGGCTGATCATGCAGTACGCGGCCGAGCACGTGAAGCCGGTGACGCTGGAGCTGGGCGGCAAGAGCCCGAACCTCTTCTTCGACGACATCTCGTCGGCCACCGACGACTTCCTGGACAAGGCGCTCGAGGGCTTCACCATGTTCGCCTTCAACCAGGGCGAGGTCTGCACCTGCCCGTCCCGGGCGCTGATCCAGCGGGGCCACTACACGGACTTCCTCGCCGCCGGCGTGGCGCGTACCGAGAAGATGGTCCAGGGCCATCCGCTGGACACCGCCACGGCGCTCGGCGCGCAGGCGTCCAACGACCAGTTGGAGAAGATCCTGTCCTACCTGGACATCGGCCAGCAGGAAGGCGCCAAGATCCTCACCGGCGGAGCCCGGGCGGAGCTGGGCGGAGAGCTGGAGGGCGGCTACTACGTCCAGCCGACCGTCCTCGAAGGCGACAACCACATGCGCGTCTTCCAGGAGGAGATCTTCGGCCCGGTGGTGGCGGTCACCCCGTTCACCGACTTCGACCACGCGATCGAGATCGCGAACGACACGCTCTACGGTCTCGGCGCCGGCGTCTGGACCCGCGACGGCAACACCGCCTACCGCGCGGGCCGCGCCATCCAGGCCGGCCGCGTCTGGACCAACTGCTACCACGCCTACCCGGCCCACGCCGCCTTCGGCGGCTACAAGCAGTCCGGCATCGGCCGTGAGAACCACAAGATGATGCTCAGTCACTACCAGCAGACCAAGAACCTGTTGGTCTCGTACTCACCGAAGGCGCAGGGGTTCTTCTAGAGGCGGAAGGAGGGTGCCTGACCTGGACTTTTATCGTCGGGCGCCCTGCGAGGCGCACAGTTAGGTGGCAAGTCGAAATACTCCCCTGCTCCCGATATCTCCCACTGGTATCCCGCCGCTGACCAGCTGTTCCGGGGCATTTCCGGGCCAAGGCGTGATTAAGGCTCCCTCCTTGTCGTCCGCCGGCGCCTCCCATCGGCGCATCGATTCCTCGATCAAATGGTTGGCATGGTTCCGTGCCTCGGTCAGGAACTTGGCGTAGTAGCGGAAGAGGACCTGGATGCTCTGGCCGGCTCGGCGGGCGCACTCCGCCGGGTCGACGCCGGAGGCAAGCCAGAACGAGATGCCTGCGTGACGCAGGTCGTAGGGACGCCTGGCCAGTTCGAGGGCATGTTCGTCGAGGGTGAGGGCGGCCTCACGCGCCCGTCTCCACGTGATGCCGTACGCCGCGGCGTCGACGTAGTTCCCCGCCGCGTTACGGAAGAGGCGTCCGTCGGGGGCGACTCCGAAGCGTTCTATGTGTTCGCGCAGCATACGGACGAGCACGGGCGGGATGGGTACTGGTCGCGTGGCCTTAGCCGCTCGTCGCTTGAGTGAGTGGATCTCGTGGACAGCGCCGTGATCGGTCCACTCCTTGCCGGCCATCACGACGCCGCCCTTCAGGTTGAGCAGCCCCCAACCGCTCGCCGGGAGGCGGCATTGGGACTTCTGCAGATGGATGACCTCAGCCGGGCGCATGGCGGCGTAGTACATGCAGCCGAAAAAGGCGTACAGGTGCGGACCACGGCCAGGGAGGGTCTTTGCAGCGGTCAGTAGCCGTGCGACCTGAGCCGGGTTCGGCACGCAGTCGGGATCGACTTCGTCGGCGACCTCAGGCGCGGACCAACGAAGCCCGTTCAGCGGGTTCTGGTTGAAGTACCCGCGTTCGACCGCCGTCCCAAAGACTTCGTTGACGGCGGCCCTCTTGCGCTTCACCGTCTTCGCGGCAGCGGCCGTTCCATCGAGCTTGCGGCACAGCGCATCGAGCCCCCGGCGCAGCGCGTCGGGTTCCTCCAACTCACTGACGGGCAGCGAGTGACGCTGCAGCCAGTCCAGTGCGACCTGCCACTCCTCCGGAGGACCAATTCTCCAGGCGTTCTTGTTAAATGCCCAGGAGTACAGCGCCCGTCGCAGCACGCGAGGCGCCTGCGGCACGGCCCCTGGCTCGACAAAGGCCGGGGTGATGGTGGCCAGGGCGTCGGCAAGCGTGCGGCGTGTGTTTCCCGGTGTCCGGTCCCACCGCTGCTCGATGTACTCCCTCGCCAAGGCATACCAAGTGGTGCGCTGCTTCAGGGCCCGGAGCTCGGAGGCTGGCAGACCCGTCCGTGGATCAAACGGTTCGCCGTCGCGCGCGGCAGTGATCAGCTTGGCGCGTCGGCTCTCCGCGAGTCCCTTCGTGAGGAATGACTCGGATTTTTCCCGGCCATCGATCGTCCAGCGAACCTCAAATCCCTTACGACGGTCGGGCCGTTCACGGATGTCCCAGAATCGTACCTTGTAACTCAACGCCATCCAGGCGTGCCCCCTTCACACGCTTCCCACCACGCGTCCAGATCGGCGCGGCGGCAACGCAATTCACCATTGGGTAGCTTGATCATCCGGGGCGCTTCACCGCGCGCACGCAGGCGATAGAAGGCCGATGGGCTCATGCGGATTTCCGCCAGGACTTCGGCGAGCTTGAGCGCGGGGGGACGGGCCATTGACGGTTCCTTCGAAGTGTGCAGAGTCATCAGTTACTTAGACGAGGCCAGCGAAATGTGCATCACCGTCGCATGCGTTGAAGGACGGAAGACGATCTCCGCATGGCTGTAGAGGTTGGCATGAGGGGACAGCGTGGTTGCGCGGCTCACACCAAGCACAACCAGATGCGAACGATGTCAATCGTCACCACGATCGCGGGCTTGGCCAACCGGCGATGGTGGCCTATGTTGCGCTCACTCCCCCGGGATCTCGCCATTTGCTGCCGACCAAGCCCGACGGGGACTAGCTGTGGACGGTCCACCTGATCAAAGCACCGAGCGTTGCGGAGGTGAGGGCGAGCAGTCGGAGAGAGCGAAGGCACATGCCGGCAGACGCCGCCGAAAGGGGAACTCCTCGATGAGGCAACCGGCGGATTGCTTACTGCCTCCGTTGTTCACGGATGTTGTACGTTGACATAGCGCCAGCGGGACTTCCAGTCCCTCGAGAGATCCCTCGTCTGCCGTGAGCGAATACCGTGCAGCCCTCTCCAAAGTTCGCGGTACCACCCAGTCGATATCCTGCCGGCAGTCGCACCACAGGGAGTCGCCCGTCACCTCACGCGGGCGCCCGCCGCGCCTCGTCAACGGACTCACCGTTGGAGACGCGCGCAACCATGCACGAGAGCGCCGGTCCAAGGACGTGCCCTCCGCGCCGAGAGTCACGGCATTAATACTGCAACGGTGCTTGCCGTGACTGATGGCCGGGTTGGTCGTTGGCGTGTTCATGGGTGGGGACCTTGCTGATGTCAGGTTGTGGGCGGGCGAA
>NZ_JBHVJC010000060.1:0-31302 GCF_042799315.1 Streptomyces sp. NPDC057702
TTTAGCGGATTTCCCCCGAGCCTCATAATCGAGGCTTTCGAATCGAATTCCGGCATGCCGAAATCCATCCCGTTCAGGGGCCGTGCGGTAGTGGTTTTTTGTCGCTCAGGGTGGTGTCTGCGTGATCTTGCGATTGCGCGGACAGCGCTGCCCTTCTCAAGCGGCTCGGGCTACGTTAGGCGCCCGGCTGCCTCGCGTCAAGCTTGGTCTTCGAAGCTGACCGGTTGCGGCGCCGGGGAACGTGCGCCCGGTACGGACTGACCGTCGGGTCGTCAGCGATCCAGAAGCGCCACGGATGGGTGGCTCCCTCGCCCCCGACTCCGGTACGTGGCCCGCTCAGCACCTGGTCGGCGGGGACCGGGTCACCGTGGAGGACACCCAGCGGGGACCCGGGTCCCGCGCAGATGTCGGTGCCGTTCAGTACGCGGTCCACGCCCAGCGCCGTGGCCAGCCGGGCCGGGCCCTTGGCCAGCTCGTGATCCTTGCGGGCGGTGGTACGCCGCGGGCGGGCCAGCTCCTGGCCGCGGACGATCTCGCCGGCACGCAGCAGCACGCCGCTCGGCGTGTCCTTCTCGTCGCACACCAGGTTCAGGCAGTGCCACATGCCGTAGGTGAAGTACACGTACGCGTGCCCGGGCGGGCCGAACATCGACGCGTTGCGTTCGGTGCGACCGCGGTAGCAGTGCGAACCGGGGTCGGCGACCCCCGCGTACGCCTCCACTTCCGTCAGGCGTACCTCGATGGGCCCCCGCGGCGTCATGCGCACGAGTATGCGGCCCAGCAGGTCAGGGGCCACCTGGAGCACGGGGCGGTTGAAGAAGGAGCGGTCGAGCGGCGTACGGTCACGTTCCACAGTCACGCGCTCCGAGGGTACGGGAGTGCGCCGCGTTCCTTGGAGCGCGTGCGACGAGCTGCCAGGGTGTGTGGCGCGGAACCGGCCGACACGGTTTCGCGTGTGTACCGATCAACCGATCACTACGCATCACGACCGACACGACGAGACTCTGTCGCGTCCTGGGGAGGACAAACATGGGCTTCAAGAAGCTGCTCGCGAGTCTGGGGGCCGGTGGGGCTTCGGTGGAGACGGTGCTCACCGAGGAGAACGTCGTACCCGGTGGCGTCGTCCAGGGAGAGGTCCGCATCCAGGGCGGCTCGGCGGCGCAGCAGATCGAGGGGCTGTCCGTCGGACTCCAGGCCAGGGTCGAGGTCGAGGGCCACGACCAGGAGACCAAGCAGGACATCGAGTTCACCCAGCAGAGCCTGGGCGGGGCCTTCGAGGTGCAGCCCGGTGCTGTGCACGCGGTGCAGTTCTCGCTGGAGGTCCCCTGGGAGACGCCGGTGACGATGTTCCTGGGGCGCCACCTGACCGGCATGAACATCGGCGTGACCACGGAGCTGGCCATCGCGCGGGCCGTCGACAGCAGCGACCTCGACCCGATCAACGTGCACCCGCTTCCCGCGCAGCAGGCCATTCTCGACGCCTTCGGGAGCCTCGGCTTCAGCTTCAAGAGCGCCGACATGGAGCGCGGCCACATTCGCGGCACGCGCCAGCGGCTCCCCTTCTACCAGGAGATCGAGTTCTACGCCCCGCAGCAGTACCGGGGGCTGAACCAGGTCGAGCTGACCTTCGTCGCCGATGACCGGGCGATGGACGTCGTCCTGGAGATGGACAAGAAGCCGGGCCTGTTCACCGAGGGCAGCGACTCCTACCGTGCCTTCACCGTCGAGCTGGCCAACTACCAGAGCACCGACTGGGCGGCCTACCTCAACCAGTGGCTGGCCGACGTGGGCGGCAAGCGCAACTGGTTCTGAGCCGGGTCGGTCTCTCCCAAGACCAGCGCGCCCGCGTCCGGGTGCTTCGCGGGGCGTGCGCCGAGCTGCTCGGCGCACGCCCCGCGCGCCGTGTGCGCGCCAGGCCCCGGGCCTACTCCTCGGCGAAGGTGACCGCCAGCGGCGTACCCCGGGACGACCAGTACTCCATGGCGTCGGCCAGCACGTCGGCCGCCGTCCGGGCCACGTCCGGGGCCGTCGCCCGGAGGTGCTGCCAGCCGTTCACGTGGATCTCGTAGCCGCTGGGCCGGCCCCACCAGGACAGGTCGCGCAGGCAGTCGTCGAGGGCGTCCCAGTTGCGGCCGAACCAGGTGGGCAGGTCCAGGTCCCGGGCGCAGCGCTCGAAGAACGTCGACTCGTCGCCTGCGCCGTCGAGGTCGAGTTCCGCGCGGTGGGGACCGGTGTGGGGCGTGCCGGGCTCAGGTGCGGTCATGCGGGCCATCGTCGCAGCCCGTGGCCCGCTCGGGGCGGATGATCTCGCTAGGCTGGCCGTGATCGCACCCTCGCGAGCCGAGAGAGAGGATTCGACGTGTCCGAGCAGAGCCGGCGCCCGCTCCCCCACGACTTCCACCCCGCGGTGCCCTCGTTCGCCGTGCACAGCGACGACGTGACCCACGGCGGCGTGCTGAAGGACGCCCAGGTGTACGCCGGGGGCAACCGCTCCCCGCACCTGAGGTGGTCGGGCTTTCCCGAGGGGACCAGGAGCTTCGCCGTCACCTGCTTCGACCCGGACGCGCCCACCGGCAGCGGGTTCTGGCACTGGTCGCTCTTCGACATCCCGGCCGAGGTGTCCGAGCTGCCGGCCGGCGCGGGCAGCGAGGGCTTCCCGGGGCTGCCGGCGGGCGCGGTGCACGTACGCAACGACTACGGCACCCGGGACTTCGGGGGCGCCGCGCCGCCGCCCGGTGACGGCTCGCACCGCTACGTGTTCACCGTCTACGCCGTGGACACCGAGAAGCTGGGCCCGGACGCGGCGGCGTCGCCGGCGGTCGTCGGCTTCAACCTGCGCTTCCACACGCTGGGGCGCGCCCAGTTGATCGGCGAGTACGAGGCTCCGGCCGAGGGCTGAGCGAGGCGGATCGGGGCCGTGCCGTCATCGCGGCCCGATCGCGTGTGGGAGGGGTGGGCCCGGTCGGGTCCACCCCTCCGGTGCGTGGTGGGGCGTCGGGGTGGAGGCGCGCCCCGCGCGGGGGGCGCCCATCCGCCCGCTGGCGCGCCGGAGTTCGGGGGCGCGGGCGGAGCGCGTGATCGCCGTGGTGCACGGGATGACGCGTGAAATTGCGTTGTCCTCCCCTGCTCGCCCGGCCAGAGTTGAGCCGTGCCCGAAACGGGCGGGCCGGACGCGGGAGGTGTGGGGGATGCGCGAGACTCTGGTGCTCAACGCCAGCTTCGAGCCGCTGTCGACGGTGACGTTACGGCGTGCGGTGGTGCTGGTGCTGCAGGAGAAGGCCGTGGTCGAGCAGGCCCACCCGGATCTGCGGGTGCGGGCCGCCACGGTGGAGCTGCCGCTGCCACGGGTGATCCGGCTGAGTCGGTACGTGCGGGTGCCCTTTCGAAGACGGGCGCCGTGGTCGCGGCGCGGCGTGCTGGTCAGGGACCGGCACCGGTGCGCGTACTGCGGGCGCAGGGCGACGACCGTGGATCACGTGGTGCCACGGTCGCGTGGTGGCGGGGACACCTGGCTGAATACCGTCGCTTCGTGTGCTGAGGACAACCACCGCAAGGCGGACCGTACGCCGGAGCAGGCGGGCATGCGCCTGTTGCGCACGCCGTACGAGCCCTCGCCCTCGGACGCGCTGGTGCTGGCGCTCGGTGGTACGGGACGGGGCGTGCTGCCCGACTGGCTGCCGGTGCCCGCCTGACGGCGCCCGGCGGGCAACGGGTCGGCTGGTCGGCGCGGACAGGCGCGCCGTGAGCGCGCGCACGGGGGCGTGCGTTGACGGTGTCGCGGGACGCGGCGGCCGGTGCGGACACGCGTGGGGCCCCGACGCTCGGCGTCGGGGCCCTGCGTGGTGTCACGGGGTGGGCGAGGTCCTCGCTCGTCGCGGCCTACCGGTCTCGTGGGCCCGGTGTCAGTCGATCCTGGGCTGCTCGCGGCGCGGGGCGGGCGCGGCCTCGGTCCCGCCGCCGCCGAGGCCGTTGCCTCCGGGTGCGAAGTTGCCGAGCGCGCCGCCGAGGCCCTTGAGGGCGTCGCCGATCTCGCTGGGCACGATCCAGAGCTTGTTGGCGTCGCCCTCGGCGATCTTCGGCAGCATCTGGAGGTACTGGTAGGAGAGCAGCTTCTGGTCCGGGTCGCCGGCGTGGATGGACTCGAAGACCGTGCGGATCGCCTGTGCCTCACCCTCGGCGCGCAGCGCCGCCGCCTTGGCGTCACCTTCGGCGCGCAGGAT
The DNA here is from genome assembly GCF_042799315.1 of Streptomyces sp. NPDC057702. Classification (NCBI taxonomy): domain Bacteria; kingdom Bacillati; phylum Actinomycetota; class Actinomycetes; order Kitasatosporales; family Streptomycetaceae; genus Streptomyces; species Streptomyces sp. NPDC057702. The sequence goes on from NZ_JBHVJC010000060.1 coordinate 4,221, forward strand.
GGAGGACTGCTTCTCGCCTTCGGCGCGAAGGATCTCGGACTGCCGGACACCCTCGGCCTGGAGGATCGCGGCGCGCTTGTCACGGTCGGCGCGCATCTGCTTTTCCATCGAGTCCTGGATGGACGTCGGCGGCTCGATGGCCTTGAGCTCGACGCGGTTGACGCGGATGCCCCACTTGCCGGTCGCCTCGTCGAGTACGCCTCGCAGCGCCGCGTTGATCTCCTCGCGGGAGGTCAGGGTCCGCTCCAGGTCCATGCCGCCGATGATGTTGCGCAGCGTGGTGACGGTGAGCTGCTCGATGGCCTGGATGTAGCTGGCGACCTCGTAGGTGGCGGCGCGGGCGTCGGTGACCTGGTAGTAGATGACCGTGTCGATGTTGACTACCAGGTTGTCCTGGGTGATCACCGGCTGCGGCGGGAAGGGGACCACCTGTTCCCGCAGGTCGACCCGGTTGCGTACGGAGTCGATGAAGGGGACGACGATGTTGAGGCCGGCGTTCAGGGTGCGCGTGTAGCGACCGAAGCGCTCGACGATGGCCGCGCTGGCCTGTGGGATGACTTGGATCGTCTTGATCAGGGCGATGAACACGAGCACCACCAGGATGATCAGGACGATGATGATCGGTTCCACAGCGGCTCCCCGTGCCCTTCGGTTGTCGGTCGATCTTGGATAGGTGAGTCTGTCAGATCAGCGCACCGCCGCGCAGCCCGGACGCCTTTCTTGGGGCGGCGCCCTCACGGACGGCTCACATCACGACGGCGGTCGCTCCGTCGATCTCCACCACGTCGACCTGCTGACCCGGCTCGTACGCCTGGTCCGTGTCGAAGGAGCGGGCGGACCAGATCTCACCCGCGAGCTTGATGCGTCCCCCGCCGCCGTCCACCCGCTCCAGCACGACGGCCTGGCGGCCTTTCAGCGCCTCGATACCGCTGGCCAGGGCGGGGCGCCCGGCGCGGTTGCGCGCGGCGATGGGGCGTACGACGGCGACCAGGGCGACCGATACGACGACGAAGACGACGACTTGGAGCACGATGCCACCACCGAGCGCGGCGGTGATCGCGCCGGCGACGGCGCCCACGGCGAACATCCCGAACTCGGGCATCGCCGTCAGTACGAGAGGAATTCCCAGCCCGACGGCGGCGATCAGCCACCACACCCATGCGTCCACGTGGTTCATGGTAGTTCTCGACCTACGGCGAGGACAGGGGACCGCTCAGTCCGCGCCATCGCGCGGCGTTCGGTGCCGTACGCGCGTGGGTGGTGCGGCGGGCTACGTCAGGGGCAGGCCGTGCGCGGTCCAGCGCTCGCCGCGGCGCTCCACCACCAGGGGGAGGCCGAAGCAGTGGGAGAGGTTGCGGGAGTTGAGCTCGCTCTCCACGGGGCCGGCGGCCAGCACCTCGCCCTGGCGGATCATCAGGACGTGGGTGAAGCCGGGGGCGATCTCCTCGACATGGTGCGTGACCATGATCATGGAGGGCGCGTAGGGGTCGCGGGCCAGGCGGCCCAGGCGGCGTACGAGGTCCTCGCGCCCGCCGAGGTCGAGGCCGGCGGCGGGCTCGTCCAGGAGCAGGAGTTCGGGGTCGGTCATCATGGCGCGGGCGATCAGGGTGCGCTTGCGCTCGCCCTCGGAGAGGGTGCCGAACTTGCGGTCGAGGAACTCGCTCATGCCGAGGCGGTCGAGGAACGCGCGGGCGCGGTCCTCGTCCACGGCCTCGTAGCTCTCCTGCCAGCTGGCGGTCATGCCGTAGGCGGCGGTGAGCACCGTCTGGAGCACGGTCTGGCTGCGGGGCAGCTTGTCGGCGACGCCGATGCCCGCCATGCCGATGCGCGGGCGGAGCTCGAACACGTCGACCCCGCCGAGCTTCTCGCCGAGGATCTGCACCGTCCCGGTGCTGGGGAAGAGGTAGCTGGAGGCGATGTTGAGCAGGGTGGTCTTGCCGGCGCCGTTGGGGCCGAGGATCACCCAGCGTTCTCCCTCGGCGACCGACCACGAGACGTGGTCCACCAGAGCCCGGCCGTCGCGGACCACGGATACGTCCACCAGCTCCAGAACATCGCTCATGAGCGCGTTGTCTCCCCTTGCAGTCTCGATCATGTCGCGTGTGCCGGTGGGCACAGCTCCCAGACAAAACCTACGCCACCCGTTGTCGGTGCCAGTCCTTAGGCTGGTGGCATGCTCGATGAACCTCGCTCAGGACGCCTGGCCGCATGGGGAAACGCCCTTCTTGCCGGGCTTGTCTCGCCTGATGACGCGGCGCACCGTATCGCCGGTACGGACGCGTCACACCGGGTCGTGGACCTGCCGGAGAGATCGGCCCCGGCGGGCGCGGCACCGGACCCCGCGCCGGTGGGTCTGACGCTGGCGATAGGGCGCCTGCGGGCGCTGGGGGCCACCGGCCTGTGCGTGGCCCTGCCGGTGGCGGGGCACCCGCTCGGGCTGAGCGGGCCGCCGGAGTTCAACGCGCGGGCGCTGGAGGCCGGCGAGGCGGTCATCGCGGTGGGCGTGGGCGTCGGACTGGTGCCCGAGGTCCGTCGGGCCGGCCCGACGGACCTCGGGCCGGAGGGTGCGCCCGTCTCGGCGAGCGACGCGCATACGGAGGTGCTGTGGCACTGCCGGCCGGTCCGCGAGGCGCCGCCCGCCGACGTGCCCTCGCTGGGCGAGGCGGAGCGGGAGCTCGCGGAGGCGCTGCGGGAGGCGACGGAGGTGCTGGCCCGGCTGAACGTGGCGGGGTCGGGCCCGGTCGCGGCGGCGGCCCTGGAGGCGTACCGGGCCCGTGCCGAGCGCGGGCGGGAGGTGCTGGCTCCGGGCTATCCGCCGCGCGCGGTCCGCGTCCTCGAGCTGGCGCAGCGGGTGGGGGCCCTGGTGGACATCGCGCACGGACCGGAGCACGGCGGCGCGGTCAGCGCGTCCGAGATCGCGGCGCGGTCGGCGGCGCTGCGCCCGGTGGAGCGCACGGCGCGGCGGGCTCAGGTGGCGGCGTACAACGCGTACGTGGAGCAGCGGCTACGCCAGTCGTAGCGCCGCGCCCGCGCGGGCGACACGGGCGCCCGCGTGGGCCTGGCGGGTGGCTGCGGCGGAGGCGGTGGGTCCCGTGTGGCGGACGCGGTCTGGTGGCGCCGAGGGGGGCGCCCGCGGGGCGGGCAGGGAAAGGCCCCGCGAACCGGGTGGGTGCGCGGGGCCTCGCTCAGCTCACGTGGAGCTCCGCTCAGGCGTTGATGCAGGTGTTGCCGGCGGAGGGGTTCAGCAGGCCAACAACGTTGATCGTGTTGCCGCAGACGTTGACCGGGACGTGCACCGGGACCTGGATCTGGTTGCCGGAGATGACGCCGGGCGAGCCCGCGGCGGTGCCCTGGGCGCCGCTGTCGGCGAACGCGGCACCGGCCGAAGCTCCGGCGGCTACCCCGGCGGCAGCGATGACCAGGGCGGCCTTCTTGGCAGTGTTCATGGGAAGTCTTCCTCCTGCTGGATGTCTCGCGGCCCCAGCCGCGGGGTCGCACGTTGACAACGCTCGGAGTGCCGTCATGACACGGGTGGCCGGCGCCTTTGCCCACGATCGGCGCAATCCCACGTCCGGCCGAAACCTCCAGGTCGCCCCGGAGAGTCGGCCGCGCGGGGCGGAGCCCCGGGGGGCCACGTGGGCGACGGCGCGCGGCGGGGGTGACGGCACGGAACGGGGCGCCGCGCGAGAGGGCGGGGTCGGGCGGCGGAACGCGGACCGGCCCCGCGGTGGTGACCGCGGGGCCGGTGGGGCTCGTGACGAGCGTCACGAGGGCGCGGCGCGCGCCGGCGATCACCTGGGCGGGGAGACCGCACTCGGGGCGGGGAGCCCGCCGCGCCGCGCCCCTCGATCAGAGGTTGGTGCAGACGTTCCCGAAGACGGGGTTGAGGACCCCGACGACGTTCACCGAGTTGCCGCAGGCGTTGACCGGGACGTGCACCGGGACCTGGATCTGGTTGCCGGAACCGACGCCCGGCGAACCGGTGGCCGCGCCCCGCGCCGCGGAGTCCGCCGACGCGACGCCCGCCCCGGCGGCGGCGAGCCCACCGATCATGATCGAGACGGCGGCGGCCTTCTTGATGTTCTTCACTGCTGAACCCTTCTCGGCTTTCACCACGGCGAGCCGCCGCGGCGTGCACTGGAGAACGGTCAACCGCCGAATGGGTTGCGCTTCTCGGCCGTCGATCACACGACCGTATGAAAATCTCAGTCGCCCACCCCGTGGCGGACGGCCCACAGGGCGGCCTGCGTGCGGTCGGCGAGGTCGAGCTTCATCAGGATGTTCGAGACGTGGGTCTTCACGGTCTTCTCCGAGAGCACCAGGGCCCGGGCGATCTCCCGGTTGGAGCGGCCGTCCGCGATCAGGGCCAGCACCTCGCGCTCGCGCTCGGTGAGCGAGCCCCCACGGCCCTGGCCGCCGTTCGCCTCCTCCTGCGAGAGCAGCGCGCCGGCCACCTCGGGCTGGAGCAGCACGTGCCCCGCGTACACGGAGCGGATGGCGCCGGCGAGGGCGTCGGGGTCCACGTCCTTGTACACGTAGCCGGCGGCGCCGGCGCGCAGGGCCGGGACGACCGTGCGCTGCTCGGTGAAGCTGGTGACGACCAGCACACGGGCCGGGTTCGCCAGCTCCCGGAGCTTGCGCAGGGCCTCGATGCCGTCGGTGCCCGGCATCTTGACGTCCATCAGGACGACGTCGGGGCGCAGCTCCTCGGCACGGGCGACGCCCTCGGCGCCGTCGGATGCCTCGCCGACCACCTCGATGTCCTCCTGCACCTCAAGGAAGGTGCGCAGTCCACGGCGTACGACCTGGTGGTCGTCGACGAGCAGCACCGAGATGCGCTGCCGGTCGGGGCGCGAGGGGCGGGCCGCCCCGGTCCGCTGCGTGCTCTCCGGCTCAGCCACCGGGCACCTCCATTTCGATCAGGGTGCCCTTGCCGGGCGTGGATTCCACGGTCAGCGCGCCGCCGACGGCCGCCGCCCGGTCGCGCATGGAGACCAGTCCCAGGTGACGGCCGGCGCGACGGACGGCCGACGGGTCGAAGCCCTGCCCGTCGTCGCGTACGGACAGCAGGGCGCCGGTGCTCCCGTGGCGCGCGAGGCGGACCTCGACGTGGGAGGCCCCGGCGTGCCGGAGCGCGTTGTGCAGGGCCTCCTGGGTGACCCGTAGCAGCGCCTCCTCCTGGGCGGAGGGCAGTGCGCGCACCCCGTGGGAGGCGAAGGTGACCTGGGTGCTCTGGGCGCGGTCGAGGACGCGGACCTGGTTACGCAGGGTGGCCACGAGGCCGTCCTCGTCCAGCGCGGCCGGGCGGAGCTCGACCACCGCGGCGCGCAGTTCGTCGGCGGCCTCCGCGGCCAGCGCTGTGACCTGCTGCAACTCGCTCCTGGCGCGATCCGGGTCGCGGTGTACGAGGGCGGTGGCGGCCTGGGCGGTCAGGCGGAGCGAGAACAGTTTCTGGGCGACGGCGTCGTGCAGCTCGTGTGCGAGGCGGGCGCGCTCGCTGGCGATGGTCAGCTCGCGGCTGCGTTCGTAGAGCCGGGCGTTGGTGAGGGCGATGGCGGCGTGCTGGGCGAGGGTGCCCAGGAGTTCCTCGTCGGCGGCGGTGAAGCCGCAGCCGCCGGTCGGCTTGGCGCACTGCTTGTTGGCGAGGAAGAGGGCGCCCAGGACCTCGTCGCCGTCGGCGATGGGCAGGCCGAGGAAGTCCGACATCTCCGGGTGGGCGTCGGGCCAGCCCTCGAACCGGGGGTCGGTACGGACGTCGGCCAGGCGTTGCGGCGTCGCGTCCCGGAGCATGGCGGCGAGGATGCCGTGCTGGCGCGGTAGCGGGCCGATGGCCTTCCACTGCTTCTCGCTGACGCCGTCCACCACGAACTGGGCGAAGCCGCCGTGGTCGTCGGGCACGCCGAGCGCCGCGTACCTGGCGCCCAGCAGTTCGCGGGCGGAGACGACGATCGTCTTGAGGACGTCGCGGACCTCCAACTGCCGGTTCATGGCGAGCAGCGCGGTGCTCACGGCCGCCAGGCCGGTTCCGGGGCCGGGTCCCGGTCCTTTGGTCATGGCTTCACCGTACCGGCGTGATCAGGGGGGCGTATCGGCCTGGCGGCGGCCGGGGGTTAGGCCCCGGGACCTAGGCCGCGCGGCCCTCACCCCCGGGCCGGCCGCCGGGGCGGGGTCGTATCCGCGACCGTGGCGAGTGGCGGGTGGCGGGTGTGATGGAGGGGGTTCGACGGGTGTAGGGAGGGGGTTGAGGCGGGGAATTCTCGTATCCGGCCCGCATTCTGGTCGGGGCACGGTCAAACTCGGCGTATGTCTGTACCTACGCGGAACTGGACCCCCACCCACGGCGATCCCTATCAGCCGGTCCCCTATCGCCCAGCGCGGATGGAACCGGCCACGTCCCTGGAGCGCGCCGCCGACCTGCGGCGCCAGATGGATGAGCGCAGGACCGTACGACAGTTCTCCACCGACCCGGTGCCCGAGCAGGTGGTGCGCGACGCCATCGCCTGCGCGGCGACCGCGCCGTCCGGGGCACACCAGCAGCCCTGGACGTTCGTGCTGGTCAAGGACCCGGATGTGCGGCGCGCCATCCGGGAGGCGGCGGAAGAGGAGGAGCGCCGCTCCTACCAGGGGCGGCTCGGTGAGGAGTGGCTCGCGGCGCTGCGCCCCCTGGGCACGGACGAGGTCAAGCCGCACCTGACCGACGCGCCGCACCTCATCGTCGTCTTCGAGCAGCGCTACTGGCTGGGCGAGGACGGCACCAAGCGCAAGCACTACTACGTGGACGAGTCGGTGGGCATAGCGGTGGGCATGCTGCTGTCCGCCCTGCACCTGGCGGGGCTGGCCGCGCTGATCCACACGCCGAGCCCCATGCGGTTCCTGTCGCAGGTGCTGGGGCGGCCGGAGAACGAGAAGGCGTTCGCCGTCATCCCGGTCGGCTACCCGGCCGATGACTGCGCGGTCCCCGATCTGGTGCGCAAGTCGCTGTCGCAGGTGATGGTCGAGATCTAGGCCGCACGTTCGGTGCGCGAGCGCTCACACCGGGCGACCCGCAGGGGGGTCCGGTGTGAGCCCGCGCATAGGACACACGTCACCTACGAATGGGATTAGTGGAATTCCCAGTGGGCGACAGCGGGAAAATAGTGGCGATCGAGCGGGAGTGATAACCCCCCATTGCCACGAAGCCGGATAGTACGTCACACCTTTGCCAGGGGATTTTTCTACCGCTAACAATTGCCGAGTCGCACGGCGCCGTCATCAGACGCGGCGCTCTTCTTTTGCGCCGACGCCACGGCGACTGCGACTCCCGCGATTGGAAGAGGTTTACTCCGCATGCTCGTCCCCAGCATTCGTGGTTATCACCGCCTGCCCAAGGCCCACAAGCTTTCCGCTGTCGGCATCGCCGCCACCGGTGTCGTGGCCATCGCCTTCGCCGCCGTCCCCAGCGATGCGCACGCGGAGTCGAACCGGGCCTCCTCCGTGCAGCCCCTCTCCGTGAACCAGGCCGCCTTCGGTGGCAAGGCGCTGCCCTCCGGCCTGCCGCCGCAGGCGGAGTCCAGCCTGCCGCGCACCGCCGCCGTGGAGGCCCTGCACAAGGCCGCCGAGAACGAGAAGAAGGCCGCCGCCGACGCGCAGCGCTCGCGCCAGTCCCAGGCCGCCGCCGACCTGCACGCGGCCAAGGAGGGCGACGCCGCCCAGCGCGCGGCCAAGGAGCGCACCGTGCGCAGCGCGGCCAAGGAGCGCACGGGCAAGACGGCCAGCCGTTCGGCGCCCCGTAAGGCGGTTCCGGTCACCTACGCGAACAACCTCGACGGCTGGATCAAGGAATCGCTGGCCATCCTCAAGAAGAACGGTATTCCGGGCAGCTACGAGGGTATTCACCGCAACATCATGCGGGAGTCCAGTGGTAACCCGCGGGCCATCAACGACTGGGACGTCAACGCCGTTGCCGGTGTTCCGTCCAAGGGCCTGCTCCAGGTGATCCCGCCGACCTTCAAGGCGTTCCACGTCGAGGGCACGTCCTGGGACATCTACGACCCGGTCGCCAACATCACGGCCGCGTGCAACTACGCGGCGCAGAAGTACGGGACCATGGACAACGTCGACTCGGCGTACTGATTCGACCCGGCGTACCGACGCGCGCGGCCGGCCCCCACCGGCCCGGCGCCACGGGCCCACCGCTCGGGTCCGCGCGTACGCCACCCGTTCCACACGTCGCGGGGCGGCACCCTTCCCGGGTGCCGCCCCGCGGCGCGTGTGCCCCCGTCTCGGAGGGCGGGCCGGTTACTTGCGCATGACCTCCGGCTCGTGCCGGCGCAGCAGGCGGGCGACGGCGAAGCCGCAGGCGACGCCCAGTGCGATCAGGGCGAGCATGTCGATGCTCCACTGGCCCACCGAGTGCTCCCACAGCGGGTCGAGGTCGTCGGGCTGCTTGCGGTCCCAGGGCGCCATGACGTGCGCGAGGTCGAGCGTGGCGCCCGAGGCGCCGATGGCCCAGCGCGAGGGCATCAGATACGCGAACTGCTCGATGCCCAACGAGCCGAAGATCTTGAACAGCACGCCGGTGAAGACCACCTGCACGATCGCGAACATCACGAGCAGCGGCATGGTCTTCTCCGCCGTCTTCACCAGCGAGGAGATGACCAGACCGAACATCATCGAGGTGAAGCCGAGGGCGATGATCACCAGGCACAGCTCGGCGGCGGGCGGCATGATCAGGCCCTCCTCCGGCAGGTCACGCGTGGAGAAGCCGATCGCGCAGATGATCACGCCCTGGAGCGCGGTGATCAGGCCCAGCACGATGACCTTGGACATGAGGTAGGCGGACCGGGAGAGGCCGACGGCCCGTTCCCGTTCGTAGATGACCCGTTCCTTGATCAGTTCTCGTACGGAGTTGGCGGCGCCGGAGAAGCACATGCCGACCGCGAGGATCAGCATGATCGTGCCCGCGTCCTGGTTGTGCTGCCCCTTCGGGCCGGCGACCAGGCCGTAGTCGGAGGGGATGACCACGCTGACCGCGCCGAGCACCGCCGGCAGGATGATCATGAGGCCGATGAACCCGCGGTCGGAGGCGATCACCGAGGAGTAGCGCCGCATCAGGGTCCACAGCTGGGAGGCCCAGCTCTGGGGCTTTTGCATGCGGGCCGGCGGCGGCTGGACGTGGACGGTCTGCGGGGCCACGGCGTCGATGTCGGCCGCGTACGCCTGGTAGTGCTGCGAGCCGCGCCAGCGGCCGGCCCAGTCGTAGTCGCGGTAGTTCTCGAAGGCGGAGAAGACGTCGGCCCAGGTCTCGTAGCCGAAGAAGTTGAGCGCCTCCGCCGGCGGGCCGAAGTAGGCGACGGACCCGCCGGGGGCCATGACCAGGAGCTTGTCGCAGAGTGCGAGCTCGGCCACCGAGTGGGTGACGACCAGGACCGTACGACCGTCGTCGGCCAGTCCGCGCAGCAACTGCATCACGTCGCGGTCCATGCCCGGGTCCAGGCCCGAGGTCGGCTCGTCGAGGAAGATCAACGACGGCTTGGTGAGCAGTTCGAGGGCGACCGAGACACGCTTGCGCTGACCGCCGGAGAGGGAGGTGACGCGCTTGTCGGCGTGGATGTCGAGCTTGAGCTCGCGCAGCACCTCGCCGATCCGGGCCTCGCGCTCGGCCTCGGCGGTGTCGCCGGGGAAGCGGAGCTTGGCCGCGTAGCGCAGGGCCTTCTTAACCGTCAGCTCCTTGTGCAGGATGTCGTCCTGCGGCACGAGGCCGATGCGCTGCCGCAGCTCGGCGAACTGCTTGTACAGGTTCCGGTTGTCGTAGAGGACGTCGCCCTGGTTGGCCGGGCGGTAGCCGGTGAGCGCGCGCAGCAGCGTGGACTTGCCGGAGCCGGACGGGCCGATGACGGCGACCAGCGACTTCTCGGGGACGCCGAAGGTGACGTCCTTGAGGATCTGCTTGCCGCCGTCGACCGTCACGGTCAGGTGGCGGGCCGAGAAGGACACCTCGCCGGTGTCGACGAACTCCTCCAGGCGGTCACCGACCAGCCGGAAGGCGGAGTGACCGACACCCACGATGTCGCTGGGGCCGATGACCTGGCGGCGGACCGGCTGGCCGTTGACGTAGGTGCCGTTGTGGCTGCCGAGGTCGACGATCTCGAACCGGCCGTCGGACATGGCCCGGAACTCGGCGTGGTGCCGGGAGACCTGGAGGTCGGAGACGACGAGTTCGTTCTCCAGGGCACGACCGATGCGCATCACGCGGCCGACGGCGATCTGGTGGAACGTGGTCGGGCTGCGGTCCCCGTGCCCCGCGACGCCGCCCACGCCCGGCGCGCGCTGGTCAGGGAAGCCGGGCACCGCTTGCTGCTGGTGCCGCGGTGCGGGCTGCGCCTGGTGCTGCGGTGCCGGCTGGTGGTGCTGCGGCTGGTGGTGCTGCGGCTGCGCCTGGGGTGCCTGCTGCTGCCCGTGGAACTGCTGGGGCTGGGGCGCCTGCTGGTGGGCGGCGTGCTGCGGTGGGGCGGCGTGCTGCTGCGGAGCCGGCTGCTGGGGCCAGCCGGGCTGCTGCTGTCCCGTGGGCTGCCAGCCCGCCGCCCCCTGGTGCGGGGCGGCCATGGCGTTGTGCGCGGCGTACCCGTCGGCTGCCGGACGGGCGTCGGGACCGGCCGCGGCGGGTGTGCCGGTGAAGTTCAACCGTGGCCCGTCGGAGGCGTTCCCGAGGTGGATGGTGGTGCCCGGGGCTATCTCCAGGTGCTGGACGCGCTGGCCCTGCGCGTAGGTGCCGTTGGTGCTGCCGTGGTCCTCGATGACCCAGCCGTGCCCGCCCCAGCGCACGGTGGCGTGCCGCCACGAGACCCGGGCGTCCTCCAACACCAAGTCGCCTTGCGGATCGCGCCCGAGGCTATACGACCTGGACGGGTCCAGCGTCCAGGTCTGTCCATTCAATTCCAGTACGACTTCCGGCACTCCATGCCCCAATTACTTGTCCCCCGAGTTACCCCCTGCGGCAGGGAGTCTAGGGATGGCGAACATCGTGAGGAACTATTTCAGGCTCGGTCCCCCAACGGAAAGTCGGGCCTTGCCACGGCCCTGTAACGGGTGACGCCCAGTGCGGAGAAAGACGCCCGGAGAGCAATAAGCGCCCACGGATGCGTACGGACCATACGTATCCGGGCAGTCGGCCGACGGGACACCTCCGGGGCGGACCGGCCGCCGGGCCCGCGCGCCGGCGTCGAAGCAGCGGCCGGTGCCTGGTCGGCACGGTGCCCACCAGCGGTCGCGGTCGGCGGCGCGTCCACCGTAACGCCGGGCGGGACGGCCCGACGCGAGGCGAGCGACGGGGTGCGGGACGGCGCGGCGGTGGCCGGCTGGCCGGCCGTCGAAACGAGGGCATGCGGCGCGCCTGGTCGGGATCGGCGGCGGCGCGTGAAAGGGGGGCGGCGGACCTGTCGTGGGCGGCGGCCATTGCCACAGCGCTCCACGACTCACCGCGAAGCGGCAACGATACGGTCACGATCGACGGCGCGCGACGGGCCTTTGGGTGATTTCCATGCGCCCGCCGAAGCCGACACCGGCGGATTCTCCGGCAAAGTACGCGACTAACTCCGGTCCGTCGCCGATATCGCCGATATCGACCGCGCCCCGCCCGACCGAATCCCGATCACGGCGTAAATGCCGACCCGGCACGCGACGGGACGGGGGGCGGGGCCGCCGCGTCGCCCACGCCCGGACGCGGCGCGGAGCCACAGCCGGCGCCCTCGGCGGCCAACCGGGCACGACCGCCGGCCGGCCGGTCGCGGTCGGAGCCCGTCGGAGACGCCCGTGACGAGCGGGGCTCCCCCGCGCGAGGCCCGGGTGGCCCACGACGAACACCGCGCTGCCCCACGCCCGGCCGGGGGCGGGGTCGCCCCGGCCGCCTCAGTCACCCCGCTCGCCTCGGTCACCACATCTCCCGGCCGGGCGTCCACCATGTGGCGCAGATTCGGTCGTCGGCTCGCGGAGCGGGCGAATGCCGTCCATGGCGTACCACTTCTACGCCGCCTCGCAGACAGACACAGACCGTACCGAAACGGAATCTCACGGACTGGTAACAGCTCGGCGTCCAGTGGCCGTACGACTGTCCGCGCTCCGGACAGGCGGACGATACATGTCCCTGGCCCGCTACCGTGGAAACACCATGAGCACACCGCAGACCACCCCCGTCACGTCCATGCCAGGCGACGACGTGCCCACCCTCCTCGTCAAGATCTTCGGCAAGGACCGCCCCGGCATCACCGCCGGGCTCTTCGACACGCTCGCCGCATTCGACGTCGATGTCATCGACCTGGAGCAGGTCGTCACGCGTGGGCGCATAGTGCTGTGCGCGCTGGTGACCGCGCCCGACGAGAACGGCGCCACCCCGGGAGAGCTCCGCTCGACCGTACACAGCTGGGCCGATTCGCAGCGTCTCCAGGCCGAGATCATCTCCGGCATCGGTGACAACCGGCCCCGTGGTACCGGCCGCTCGCACGTCACGGTGCTCGGCCACCCGCTCACCGCCGAGTCGACCGCGGCCATCGCCGCCCGCATCACCGGCGTGGGCGGCAACATCGACCGTATCTTCCGACTCGCCAAGTACCCGGTGACGGCCGTGGAGTTCGCGGTCTCCGGGACCGAGACCGAACCGCTACGCACGGCCCTCGCGCTGGAGGGCGCGGCCCTTGGCGTGGACGTCGCCGTGGTGGCCTCGGGGCTTCAGCGCCGCGCGCAGCGGCTGGTGGTGATGGACGTGGACTCCACGCTCATCCAGGACGAGGTGATCGAGCTCTTCGCGGCGCACGCGGGCTGCGAGGCGGAGGTCGCCGAGGTCACCGCCCGCGCGATGCGCGGCGAACTGGACTTCGAGCAGTCGCTGCACGAGCGCGTCGCGCTACTGGCCGGGCTGGACGAGTCGGTGGTGGACAAGGTGCGGGCGGAGGTGCGTCTGACGCCGGGCGCGCGGACACTGATCCGTACGCTCAAGCACCTGGGCTACCAAGTGGGCGTGGTCTCCGGCGGGTTCACCCAGGTCACCGACGACCTGAAGGAACGGCTCGGGCTCGCCTTCGCCGCCGCCAACACCCTGGAGGTGGTGGACGGCAAGCTCACCGGGCGCGTGATCGGCGACGTCGTGGACCGCGCGGGCAAGGCCGCCCTGTTGCGCAGGTTCGCCGCCGAGGCCGGGGTGCCGCTGGCGCAGACCGTGGCCGTCGGCGACGGAGCCAACGATCTGGACATGCTCAACGCGGCGGGGCTCGGTGTCGCCTTCAACGCCAAGCCCGTGGTCCGCGAGGCGGCCCACACCGCCGTCAACGTCCCCTTCCTGGACACCGTGCTCTACCTGCTCGGCATCACCCGCGAAGAGGTCGAGGCCGCGCAGACCCACTCGCCCGAGGACGCCTGACCCCGCGCCGCCCGGCAGCGGCCCGCGCCGCCGGGCGGTACGCCACGGCTTCGGCCCCTCCCCCGTCGGATGATCCGGCGGAGGAGGGGCCGCTGGCTCATGCGGGGCGGGCGGCCTGCCCCGGTCCTCGGCCCATCGGAGGCGCCGGCGCACGCCGAGTCGTCCCGGCTGCCACCGCCGCGCGAGGCGGGGGCGCCGTGCAAGGCAGGGGCGCCGTGCAAGGCAGGAGCGCCGTGCGGGAGCGGCCCGAGCTCACTCCTGCGGGGACCAGTAGGCGTCGAGGCGGGCCACGCCGTGCTCGACGGACTTCCATGTGCCCTGGAAGGTGAGGACGGCGATGGCGGCGGTCGGGAAACCGGCTCGGTTCATCCGGGCCAGCGCGTCGCCCTCGGCCTCGCCGGCCAGCGCGTCGGCCAGGCCGTGCATACCGGGGTTGTGGCCCACCAGCAGGAGTTCGTTGACATCCTCGGAGGTCTCGTTGACCAGGGCGATGAGCTCGCCGAGCGACGCCTCGTACATCCGGTCCTCGTAGACGGTCCGGGGACGCTGGGGCAGCTCGGGCACCGCGAGCTTCCATGTCTCACGGGTGCGAACCGCGCTGGAGCAGAGGGTGAGTTCCGGGCTGATGCCGGCCGTGGCGAGCCAGCGGCCGGCGGCCGGGGCCTGCTTGCGACCACGGTCCGCGAGGGGCCGCTCGTGGTCGGCCTCTTGGGACCATTCGGCTTTCGCATGTCGGAAAATGACGATCCTGCGGGGAACATCGACGCTCATACCGTCCAGCTTCGCATGAAACGCGCCGTGCGGCGCGGGGTGTTGAGACCCTCACTCGGTCTGGGGGACCGTGCCCGCGACGCTACGGATACCGGCATGAGCCCTGGTACGGGGCGTATCCGCGCGCGAAGCCGGCTTGTGTGTGCGAGGCGGTCCGGGCCGGTGCACGCCGGGACGGGACCAACGGGACCGCACACGGTCGATGTGCGGAGTCGTGCGCTCCGCGCTCACGGCGCACGGCCCGCGCACGGACCCACGACGCGGCGCCACGAGACGACCCCCTGTCGAAGGGCGTCGAGCGGGCTCCCGGAACGGGGCGCGGGCGACCGAGCGGGGGGCAGGCTCGGGCAGGGCCGACCCGCGTGCTCTGCCGTCGGAGGCGAGGCCGACGGAGCCTGGCCAAGGGCCGCCTGACCTGGTCCGGATCTCCAGGGGTCGGGCAGGTCGGCGTAGGAGGGTCAGGAGGGGACCCGAGGCTCCGGGTCCGGGTTCAGGTCCGGCGGGTGGCCACGGTCCTCCGCAGTCAGGCGCGGGGTCGGGGTGGGTACTCGCCTCGGGACCGGCGGGCCAGGCTCAGGAGAGGAACTGGACGATCGAGTCCCGCAGGAGGGCCACGAACCGCGCCACGTGTCCCGTACCCCCACCCTCGGCGGCCTGCGCGTCGGACGGGCCGACGAGCAGCAACAGCAGGGCGGCGAAGACCACGGCCGGCAGGGCTATGGCCCACCACGGAAGCTCCACCTCGCACACGTCCTGCCGCTCGGCGTCGACGGCCCGCACCCGGTCGGGCTGTCCGGCGTGGCTGTACGCAGGGGCTGACATCGAGATCGCCTCCGGTGAACGATGGGGCGGCGCGACCGCCTGCCACGGCCGCGCCCACCGCTGGTGCGCGGTGTACATCGAACCTACGGAGGTTCGGGCGCCGATCCCATCCGGTGATCCACCCAGTTGCCCCTGAGCCTGACCCCCTAGGGGATGGTGGTGCTAGCCCCACCATCGCGCCCGACGGGGTGCGGTCAGGGGGAGGCGATCGTGGCGATGACGCCGATGACGACCGTGATGCCGAGCATGACGCCAAGGATGGTCAGGAGCTTCTTCTGACCGTTCTGGGGGTTCGGGTCGAGGACAGACATGGGTCCAGTCTCGCACTGCCCGTTCGCGGAACGCGCGCGGGTCACACCTCGTTCTCGATGACGCGGTCCCGTCCGGCCAGCACGCCCGCGCCGATCTGCAACACCATCAGGCCGCCCATCAGCGCGATCGGCAGGTGCCAGCCGTCGGTGTGCTGGTAGAGCGCGCCGACCAGGAGCGGCCCGGGGATGGAGATCAGGTAACCGGTGCTCTGCGCGAAGGCCGACAGGCGCACCACCCCGGAACTGCTGCGGGCCCGCATGCCGATCATGGTCAGCGCGAGCGGGAAGGCGCAGTTGGACAGGCCGAGGAGGACGGCCCAGGCCCAGGCGCCGCCGGCCGGCGCGAACCACAGGCCCGTGTAGCCGATCAGCCCGCACACCCCGAGCGCCGCCACCAGTCCGCCCTGGTGGCGCAGGCGGGCCGCGAGCTGGGGCAGGACGAAGGACAGCGGTATGCCCAGTGCCATGGTGAGCGCGAGCAGGACCCCCGCGGTGGAGGCGGAGACGCCGGCGTCGCGGAACATCTGCGGCATCCAGCCCATGGTGATGTACGCGCCGGTGGCCTGGATTCCGAAGAAGACGGCGAGCGCCCAGGCGGTGGGGCTGCGGGTGATGCTGCGCCCCGACCCGGCCTCGGAGACGCCCACCGGAGGGGCGCCGGCCCCACCAGCGCCGGACGCCGGCCCGGACGGGGAGACCGACGGCAGGGCCCCGGGCGCGGAGCCCGACGCCCGGGCGCCGGACGGGGAGTCCGACGCGGGGCCCGTGGGTGGCGCGGCGGCGCGACTCGTCCTGGCGATGATCGCCCAGGGCGCCAGGGCCAGGACGGCGAGCGTGGCCCACAGCACGAGTCCGGTACGCCAGTCGCCGCCCACCGCGTCGGTCAGCGGCACGGTGCTGGCCGCGGCGATGGACGTCCCCAGGGCGAGCGCCATGGTGTAGACGCCGGTCATCGGCCCGACCCGGTCCGGGAACCGGCGCTTGACGATCACCGGCAGCAGGATGTTGCTGACCGCGATCCCGGCGAGCGCGAGCGCGCTGGCGACCAGGAAGCCGACGACGCCACCCGCGAACGGGCGCACCAGCACGCCCAGGCCGATGGCGGCCACGCCCGCGAAGACGACCGTCTCCTGTCCCCATCGCCGGGCCAGGCGCGGGGCGGTCAGGCCGAAGACCGCGAAACACAGGGCGGGCATGGAGGTGAGCATGCCGGCGACGGTGCCGCTCATGCCGAGCCCGTCGCGTACCTCTTCGAGCAGCGCGCCAAGGCTGGTGATGGCCGGGCGCAGGTTGAGCGCCGCCAGGACCAGGCCGGCGATCAGCAGGCGACGCCGCCACACCGGGCCCGGGGTCGACGTCGGGCCCGGGGCTTTGGCCCGCGCGCTCCCGTCCGCCTCGCCGCGCGTGGCGGAGAAAGGCGTGGCGGGCGGGGCCACGGTCGCCGCCGTGGAGGTGCGCACGGCGGCGTGGCCGGCGCGCGGCGCGGCCCCGTCGGGTGAGGGCCTGCCGCCCGTCCTCGCCAGGTCGTCATCTGTCATACGGCCATCATAGAATCATGGGATGAATATCTGTCCACTCCGCTCCAGGGGGCGCGCGGCCGGGTCGCGACGCGGTCGCCGGGCCGGTGCGCCGCGCCCGGGCGGCGCGGCATCATGGGGGCTTCGCCAGCCCCCCGGCCCCCCTCGTCCAGGAGAGTCATGCCGCTGACCTCGCCCCGGCGTTCCGCCCTCGCCGACCAGGTGATCGCCCAGCTCCGCGCCCAGATCACCACCGGCGAATGGCCGGTCGGCTCGCGCATCCCCACCGAACCCGAGCTGGTCGAGCAGCTCGGGGTGGCCCGCAACACGGTGCGGGAGGCGGTGCGCGCCCTCGCGCACAACGGCCTGCTCGACATCCGGCAGGGCTCGGGGACGTACGTGGTCGCCACCAGCGAGCTGGCCGGCGTGATGAACCGCAGGTTCGCCGGCGCCGACCCGCTGCACATCGCGGAGCTGCGCAGCGCGCTGGAGGCGGAGGCCGCCCGGCTGGCCGCGCGGCGGCGTACCGAGCCCGACATGCGCCAGCTCGCCGCCCTCCTGGAGCGGCGTGAGCGGGCCTGGGAGTCCGGGGACGCGGAGAGCTTCGTGGAGGCGGACGGCACGTTGCACATGGCCGTCGTGGCGGCCTCGCACAACGACGTGCTGGCCGAGTTGTACGCGGACCTGGGGATGGTGCTGCGGGAGTTCCTGCGGGCCAACGTCGGTGAGCGGTTGCGCCCCGAGGCGTACGTGGACCACGCCCGGCTGGTGGCGGCGATCCGGGACCGGGACGAGGCGCGGGCCGCCAGCGAGGCGTCGGCACACCCGTTCGGGTGTCGCTTCGCGGACGCGTGACCGCTCCTCGCGGGCCCGTTCCCCGGTGAGCGGCCGGCGCCAGGGGGAGAGCCAGCACCTGGCGCCGGCCGGCTTCGTGGGCGCGCGGCGCGCGCCCGGCTCGTGCGCGCTGCGCGCGCTGGGGTGGGACCGGCGCTCAGCCGTGGGTGACCCACGCGCTGTGGACGTCCATCCAGCAGCGGTCCGAGAGCGTCACGGTGCGGATCGGGTCCACCGCGACGGGGCGGGAGTCCACGTCCGGGTCCCACCAGCGACGGCATTCGACGTGCAACTGGACGTGGTCCGGGTCCGCGTCCGGGTTGAAGCAGGTGGCCGTGGCCACGCTGCCGCGTACCACGGTGTGACACGCGGCCTCGGTCGGCGCTGCCTCGGCGGGCGGTGTCACGCACACGGCCAGACCCGCGACGACCGCCGCCAGGGCGGCTGTGCGGCGACGGGTCGGGCGAGGGGGCACGCGCACACCGACACCTCCTCGGCACGAGGTCGGAGGGGACTCCTCCGACTCCTCCACAGTGTCGCCGCGCACGCCCGGTCGCACGACCGCGCACGCCGGACGCCCGCCCCGCCACGAGGGCGGAGCGGGCGTCGTGTCCCCGCGCGGTGGGCGCCCAGCGGTCGGCGCGCCGCGCTGGGGCAGGCGGGTGAAGCGGGTCGGTCGGGTCAGGCGCCCATCATGTGCACGCCGCCGTCGACGTGGACGACCTCGCCGGTGGTCTTGGGGAAGAAGTCGGAGAGCAGCCCGACCACGCCGCGACCGGCGGGCTCCGCGTCGGTGAGGTCCCAGCCGATGGGGGCGCGGTGGTTCCACACGTCGGCCAGGTCCTCGAAGCCGGGGATGGACTTGGCGGCCATCGACTTGATCGGGCCGGCCGAGATCATGTTGCAGCGGATGTTCTTGGCGCCCAGGTCCCGCGCGAGGTAGCGGCCCGTGGACTCCAGCGCGGCCTTGGCCACGCCCATCCAGTCGTACTTCGGCCAGGCGATGGACCCGTCGAAGGTGATGCCCACCACGGAGCCGCCGCGCTTCTCCATCAGCGGCAGGCACGCCATGGTCAGCGACTTGAGCGAGTACGCCGAGACGTGCAGCGCCGTCGAGACGTCCTCCCAGTCCGCTTCCAGGAAGTTGAACGCGCCCTGCGGGCCGAAGGCGATGGAGTGCACCACGCCGTCCAGGCCGCTGTCGTCGCTGGAGTGCTCGCGGATCTTGTCGGCGAGGGTGTCCAGGTGCTCCTGGTTCTGCACGTCCAGCTCGATGACCGGCGCGGGCTTGGGCAGTCGCTTGGCGATCCGCTGCACCAGCGAGACCCGGCCGAAACCGGTCAGGATCACCTCGGCGCCCTCCTCCTGCGCCACCTTGGCGGCGTGGAAGGCGATGGAGTGATCGGTCAGGACGCCGGTGATCAGGATGCGCTTGCCTGCGAGGATTCCACTCATGTCGTTCAGTGACCCATGCCCAATCCGCCGTCGACGGGAATGACGGCTCCAGTGATGTACGCGGCCTCCTCGGAGGCCAGGAAGCGGACCGAGGCGGCGATCTCCTCAGCCTGGGCGTAGCGGCCCAGGGGTACCTGCTTCACGATGCCCGCGCGCTGCTCGTCGCTGAGCGTGCGGGTCATGTCCGTGTCGACGAAGCCGGGGGCGACGACGTTCACGGTGATGCCCCGCGACCCGAGCTCGCGGGCGAGGGAGCGGGCGAAGCCCACCAGACCGGCCTTGGAGGCGGCGTAGTTCGCCTGCCCCGCGGAGCCGAGCAGGCCCACGACCGAGGAGATCAGCACGATACGGCCCTTGCGGGCCCGCAGCATGGCGCGGTTGGCGCGCTTGACGACGCGGAAGGTGCCGGTGAGGTTGGTCTCCAGAACGGTGCTGAAGTCCTCTTCCGACATGCGCATCAGGAGCTGGTCGCGGGTCACGCCGGCGTTGGCGATCAGCACCTCGACCGGGCCCTGCTTCTCCTCGATCTCCTTGTACGCCTGCTCGACCTGCTCCGGCTCCGTGATGTCGCACTTGACGGCGAGGAACCCGGCCGGCGGCTCGCCGGAGCGGTAGGTGATGGCGACCTTGTCCCCCGCGTCGGCGAAGGCGCGGGCGATAGCGAGGCCGATGCCCCGGTTTCCTCCGGTGACGAGAACCGAGCGGCTCAAGGTTCCACCCTTTCGATAAGCGGTCTGGATACCCGAAAGCTATCGGTCAACGGCCCGCGAGGGGGAAGCCGCCTTCGACAGGGGCGTACGGCGCGCGCTGTCGGGTCCCTACAGAACCGGGCCGAGGGCCGGCCCCGCGCCAGCCGGCGCCGGCGGTGGCTACCGTACGTATTCCGACGCACACCGTTCCGTGGCGTGCCTGGTCCGGGCGGTGCGGGGTGGCTCGTCGGCCGCCGCGTGGGCCGCGGGGCAGGCCGCGCGCGGCTCGTCACGCTGGCACAAAACCGCGCCTGCGCGGGGCGGCGACATGATTCACTGCCGTGACCATCGAGTCATCGAGAAGGTGAGGCGCCCGTGGCGCACGAGATTGATGAGACCTTCCTCGCGTTGCCGCTGCGCGCGCTGGCCGACGCGGCGCTCGCCCGGGCCCGCGCCCTGGGCGCCGAGCACGCGGACTTCCGTTTCGAGCGGGTACGCAGCGCGTCCCTGCGGCTGCGCGACGCCCGACCCGCGGGCTCTTCCGACACCACCGAGCTGGGGTACGCGGTGCGGGTGGTGCACGGCGGGGCCTGGGGGTTCGCCTCCGGCGTGGACCTGAGCATGGACGCGGCGGCGCGCGTGGCGGGGCAGGCGGTCGCCATGGCCAGGCTGTCGGCGAAGGTCACCGAGGCCGCCGGCGTCACCGAGGCGGTGCGCCTGGCGGAGGAGCCGATCCATCCGGACCGCACCTGGGTCTCCGCGTACGAGATCGACCCGTTCACCGTGCCCGACGCGGACAAGACGGGGCTGCTGGCCCAGTGGAGCGAGCGGCTGCTGGGCGCGGACGGGGTGGCGCACGCGGACGCCTCGCTGCTGAGCGTGCACGAGAACAAGTTCTACGCGGACACGGCGGGCACCGTCACCACCCAGCAGCGGGTGCGGCTGCATCCCACGCTGACGGCGGTGGCCGTGGACCCGACCACGGGTGAGTTCGACTCCATGCGCACGCTCGCGCCACCGGTCGGCCGGGGCTGGGAGTACCTGACCGGCACCGGCTGGGACTGGGACGCGGAGCTGGCGGTCATGCCCGAGCTGCTGGCGGAGAAGATGCGCGCCCCCTCGGTGCGGGCCGGCACGTACGACCTGGTGGTGGACCCGTCCAACCTGTGGCTGACCATCCACGAGTCGATCGGCCACGCCACCGAGCTGGACCGCGCGCTGGGGTACGAGGCGGCGTACGCGGGCACCTCGTTCGCCACCTTCGACCAGCTCGGCACGCTCGCCTACGGCTCCGGGATCATGAACGTGACCGGGGACCGCACCGCCGAGCACGGCCTGGCCACCATCGGCTACGACGACGAGGGGGTGGCCGCGCAGTCCTGGGACCTGATCAGGGACGGGACGCTGGTGGGCTACCAGCTCGACCGCCGCATCGCCCAGCTCACCGGCTTCGAGCGGTCCAACGGCTGCGCGTACGCGGACTCCCCCAGCCACGTGCCCGTCCAGCGGATGGCCAACGTCTCGCTCCAGCCGGCGCCGGAGGGCCCGAGCACCGAGGAGCTGATCGGCGAGGTCAGGGACGGCGTCTATGTCGTGGGCGATCGATCCTGGTCAATTGACATGCAAAGGTACAACTTCCAGTTCACCGGGCAGCGCTTCTTCCGGATCGAGAACGGTCGGCTCGCCGGGCAGCTGCGCGATGTCGCCTACCAGGCGACCACCACCGACTTCTGGGGCTCGATGTCGGCGATCGGCGGGCCGCAGACGTATGTCCTGGGCGGCGCGTTCAACTGCGGCAAGGCCCAGCCGGGCCAGGTCGCGGCCGTCTCGCACGGCTGCCCCTCCGCGCTGTTCCGCAACGTGAACGTCCTGAACACCACGCAGGAGGCCGGGCGATGAGCGCCGCGACGCAGAGCACCACCAAGCCCCACGAGATCGTCGAGCGCGCCCTCGAACTGTCCCGCGCCGACGGCTGCGTGGTGATCGCGGACGAACGCTCCAGCGCCAACCTGCGCTGGGCCCGCAACGCGCTGACCACCAACGGCGTCACCCGGGGCCGCACCCTCACGGTGATCGCGACGGTGGACGGCCGGGAGGGCACCGCCTCCGGCGTCGTCTCCCGCTCGGCCGTGACCGCCGAGGAGCTGGAGCCGCTGGTCCGCGCGGCCGAGGCGGCGGCAGCGGAGGCCGGCCCCGCCGAGGACGCGGGCCCGCTGGTCCGCGACGTCGCCGCCTCGGCGCACTTCACCGAGGCGCCCGCCGCGACCTCGTCCGAGGTCTTCACGGCGTTCGCGCCGGCGCTCGGCGAGGCGTTCGGCCGGGCCCGCGAGGCCGGCCGCGAGCTGTACGGCTTCGCCTACCACGAGCTGGTCTCCAGCTACCTCGGGACCTCCACCGGACTGCGCCTGCGGCACGACCAGCCCAGCGGCACCCTGGAGCTGAACGGCAAGGCACCGGGCGTGGGCGAGGCGAGCGCGCCGCGCTCCGCGTGGGTGGGGCGCGCCACCAACGACTTCACCGACGTGGACCCGCTGGCGCTGGACGCGGAGCTGGCCCAGCGCCTGGAGTGGGCCCGACGCCGCACCGAGCTGCCGGCCGGGCGGTACGAGACGCTGCTCCCCCCCACGGCCGTGGCGGACCTGCTGATCTACCAGCTCTGGTCCTCCTCGGGGCGGGACGCCGCCGAGGGTCGCACGGTCTTCAGCAGGCCGGGCGGCGCCACCCGGGTGGGCGAGCGGCTGTCCGCGCTGCCGCTGACGCTGCGCAGCGACCCGAGCGAGCCGGGCCTTGAGGCCGCGCCGTTCGTGCTGGCGCACAGCTCGGGCGGTGACACGTCGGTGTTCGACAACGGCCTGCCGCTGGGGCCCACCGACTGGGTCCGGGACGGCTCGCTGGAGCGGCTGGTGACCAGCCGGCACAGCGCCGGGCTGACCGGCCTGCCGGTGGCCCCCGCCGTGGACAACCTGATCCTGGACGGGGGCGGCTCCCGTTCGCTGACCGAGCTGGTGGCCGACGCCGGGCACGACGGGCCGGCCCTGCTGCTGACGTGCCTGTGGTACATCCGCGAGGTGGACCCGGCGACGCTGCTGCTGACCGGGCTCACCCGGGACGGCGTCTACCTCGTGGAGGGGGGCGAGGTCACCGGTGAGGTGAACAACTTCCGGTTCAACGAGTCGCCGGTGGACCTCCTCTCGCGCGCCAGCGAGGCCGGGCGCACCGAGCGGACCCTCTCGCGCGAGTGGGGCGACTACTTCCCCCGTACGGCCATGCCCGCGCTGCGGGTGCCCGACTTCCACATGAGCTCGGTCAGCCAGGGCGTATAACCTCGTACCGGAGCGAGCCGCCCCGCCGTGGCTCAGCGAATGCCAGACGTTCAAGGAGATACGAGAACCGTGACGGACATCGTCGACGACCTGAAGTGGCGTGGGCTCTTCGCCCAGTCCACGGACGAGGACGCTTTGCGCAAGGCCCTCGCGGACGGTCCCGTCACCTTCTATTGCGGCTTCGACCCGACCGCGGCCTCCCTGCACGTGGGCCATCTGGTGCAGGTGCTCACGATGCGCCGGCTCCAGATGGCCGGGCACCGGCCGCTGGCGCTGGTGGGCGGGGCGACCGGGCAGATCGGCGACCCGCGCCCCACGGCCGAGCGCACGCTGAACGACCCGGCGACGGTCGCGGCCTGGGTGACGCGGCTGCGCGCCCAGATCGAACCGTTCCTGACCTTCGACGGCGACAACGCGGCCGTGCTGGTGAACAACCTGGACTGGACGCAGGGCCTGTCCGCGATCGAGTTCCTGCGGGACATCGGCAAGCACTTCCGGGTCAACAAGATGCTCACCAAGGACTCGGTCGCCCGGCGACTGGAGTCCGAGCAGGGCATCAGCTACACCGAGTTCAGCTACCAGCTGCTCCAGGGCATGGACTTCCTGGAGCTCTACCGCCGGCACGGCTGCACACTCCAGCAGGGTGGCAGCGACCAGTGGGGCAACCTCACCGCCGGCATCGACCTGATCCACCGGCTCCAGCCGGAGGCGGTGGTGCACGCGCTGGCGACACCGCTGATGACCAAGGCGGACGGCACCAAGTTCGGCAAGACCGAGGGTGGCTCCGTCTGGCTCGACCCGCAGATGACCACGCCGTACGCGTTCTACCAGTTCTGGCTGAACGTGGACGACCGGGACGTGAGCCGGTACGCGCGCATCCTGTC
The DNA here is from genome assembly GCF_042799315.1 of Streptomyces sp. NPDC057702. Classification (NCBI taxonomy): domain Bacteria; kingdom Bacillati; phylum Actinomycetota; class Actinomycetes; order Kitasatosporales; family Streptomycetaceae; genus Streptomyces; species Streptomyces sp. NPDC057702. The sequence continues at coordinate 28,217 of NZ_JBHVJC010000060.1, forward strand.
CTTCCGGGAGCGGAGCGAGCTGGAGGAGCTGGAGAGGTCCACCGAGGAGCGCCCGCAGGCGCGCGCCGCCCAGCGGGCGCTGGCCGAGGAACTGACGACGCTGGTGCACGGCGCCGACCAGTGCGCCGCGGTCATCGCCGCCTCCCGGGCCCTGTTCGGCCAGGGCGACCTGACCGAGCTGGACGCCGCGACGCTGAGCGCGGCCCTGTCGGAGCTGCCGCACGCGCGGATGACGACGCTGGCCCCGGTGGTGGACCTGTTCGCGGCCGTGGGGCTGGTGGCCAGCAAGTCGGCCGCGCGCCGCACGGTCAAGGAGGGCGGGGCGTACGTGAACAACGCCAAGGTGACCTCCGAGGACGCCGAGCTCGACGAGGCCGATCTGCTGCACGGCCGCTGGCTGGTGCTGCGGCGCGGCAAGAAGAACCTGGCCGCGATCGAGGTCGCGGCGGCGGAGTGAGCCACCGCTGACCCACGTCGTCGCTGGCCCACGTCGTCGCTGACGGGCGTCATCACCGAGGGGCCGACCGCGCGGGTGCGCGGCCGGCCCCTGTCGGTGTCGGGGGTCAGGTGTGGCGTCTGCCCTTGATCGAGGCCCAGAGCGAGTCGCCGACGCCGACGACGAGCACCGCACCGGCCAGTTGCAGCAGGTGTCGGATCCAGTCGACGCCCTTGGTGTCGTCCACTCCGATCCAGGCGGCCACGGCGTTACCGATGATGCTGCCCAGGATGCCGAAGATGATCGTCAGCCAGATCGGGATGTTCTGCTTGCCGGGGAGAATCGCCTTGGCCAGCAGGCCCAGGACCAGACCCACGATGATGGCCCACAACCAGCTCATGTCGCCTCCTCTTGCGGCGCGGTGTGCGCATCACGCCCTCAAGTGTCCGACCGGTTTGGCTACGCCGCATTCCGGAGCACGACCCGCGGCATCTGGCTCAGCCCGATCGAGCGCGTCGTGGGTGCCCCGGTCTCGTACCCGCACCAGCCTCGGCGTACCGTTGACCCTGTTCGGAGTCGGGCACGTTCGACCCGTCAGGTAGGTGGTGGAGCGAGATGCGGAAGCACAACGGCCCCGAGGTCTTCCGGATCACCGGAGCCCGGCAGGGGCTGGCGGACGACGTGCGGCGCCGACAGCGGCGCTACGTGATCTCGATGAGCGTGCGCACACTCTCCGTCATCCTGGCCGCCGTCCTGTGGAACGTCGAACGCCATGTCGCCTTTGTCGCCCTCGCGCTGGGCATCCTGCTGCCGTACTTCTCGGTGGTGATCGCCAACGGGGGGCGGGAGAACGTCCCCGGGCTGCCGTCCACGTTCATTCCGCCGCCGGCCCGACCCGCGCTGACGGAGGCGAATCGGCCCTCGGCACCGGAATCCGGACAGCCCAGGACCGCGCCCACCTCGGGCGACTCCCGGGAGCACCGTGGCTGACCTGGGGCGGCGTCGCTACCTCAAGAAAACCTCAGATCAATCGTGCGGTTCCGCTGCACCGCGATGGGTCCCGCGTGACATACTTCGTAGGCGCTCCGCATCCCCCGTCGGAGCGACAGACTGACGCCGGGCGGCTCCCCCCGTGGCTGCCCGGCGTCGTCATGTCCGGACCAGTGCCGGGGCCAGCCCGCGTCGCGCGCCCCGTCACGTAGGGTCGAGATCGTGAACGCGTCCGACACCTCCGATGCCATCTGCTCAGCCAAGGGTTGCCGCGAGCCCGCGGTGTGGGTGCTCGCCTGGAACAACCCCAAGCTGCACACGCCCGAGCGCCGCAAGACCTGGCTCGCCTGCCCGGAGCACCGCGACCACCTCTCCCAGTTCCTGGGCGTGCGCGGCTTCCTGAAGGACACCGTGCCGCTGGCCGAGTGGTCAGCCCCCGATCGCTGACATCGGCCGCTGCGGCTGGAGGAACGAGGGGTCGTCCAGCCCGGAGCCGGCCTTCTTGCCCCACATCGCGCGCCGCCACAGCTCGGCGATCCGAGCGTCCGAGGCGGTGGAGCGCAGCGCGGCGCGCAGGTCGGTCTCCTCACGGGCGAACAGGCAGGTGCGTACCTGACCGTCGGCGGTGAGGCGGGTGCGGTCGCAGGCCCGGCAGAAGGGTCGGGTGACGGAGGCGATGACGCCGACGCGCGCCGGACCGCCGTCCACGAGCCAGCGTTCGGCCGGCGCGGAGCCCCGGTCGCCCTCGGCCTCGGCGGTGAGCGCGAAGCGGGTGCGCAGGCTCGCCAGGATGTCCCCGGCGGTGACCATTCCCTCGCGCTTCCAGCCGTGCTGGGCGTCCAGCGGCATCTGCTCGATGAAGCGCAGTTCGTAGTGGTTCTCGACCGCCCAGGCCAGCAGGTCGGGGGCCTCGTCGTCGTTGAGGCCGGGCATCAGGACCGCGTTGACCTTGACCGGGGTGAGCCCGGCGGCCTGGGCGGCGGCGAGCCCGTCGAGCACGTCCTGGTGTCGCTTGCGCCGGGTCATGGTCTGGAAGACGTCGGGCCGCAACGTGTCGAGGGAGACGTTGACCCGGTCGAGCCCGGCGTCGCGCAGCGCGGCGGCAGTGCGGCCGAGGCCGATGCCGTTGGTGGTCAGCGAGATCTGCGGGCGCGGGGTGAGGGCGGCGCAGCGTTCGACGAGGGAGACCAGGCCGGGGCGGAGCAGTGGCTCGCCGCCGGTGAAACGCACCTCGGTGACGCCCAGGTCGGTGACGGCTATGGAGACCAGCCGGACGATCTCGTCGTCGGTGAGGAGGTCGGGCTTGGACAGCCAGCTCAGCCCTTCCTCGGGCATGCAGTAGGTGCAGCGGAGGTTGCAGCGGTCGGTGAGGGACACCCGCAGGTCGGTGGCGACCCGACCGTAGGTATCGAGCAGCATGTGGCGACCCTTCTCACAGTCATGCACGACCTGGCGTTGCCAGCGGGTCCCCTGTGGCCGAAGGGCCCCACGCCAAGTGTCCCGCAGCGTACGCGATGTTCCCAGAATTCAACAGAAAGTTGAACTATCGGGCCGGGCGCGGCTCCGTCGGCCGGGCGGCGGGCGGCGCGGGCGGGGCCGATGCGCGGGCCGGGCGGGGCCGATGCGCGGGCGGCGCGGGCCCGGCGCCCGGGGAGGCGTC
>NZ_JBHVJC010000061.1:0-28694 GCF_042799315.1 Streptomyces sp. NPDC057702
GCCCGAGGCCGAAGAACGCGCGCGGGTGGCGGCGGCGCGCGCCGGCTTCCGCGCGGCGCACGGCGCCGAGCCCAGCGGCGTGTGGGCCGCGCCCGGCCGGGTCAACCTGATCGGTGAGCACACCGACACCAGCGAGGGCCTGGTCCTGCCGTTCGCGCTGCCGCACGCGACGCTGGCCGCCGCCCGCGCCCGCGCCGACGGGCTGCTGCGGCTGCACTCGGCCGACGTCCCGGACGGGGTGGTCCAGTCGCCGGTCGACGAGCTGCGCCCCGGCTTCGGCGGCTGGGCCGGCTACCCGGCCGGGGTGGTGTGGGCGATGCGGGAGGCGGGGCTGCCGGTCGGCGGGGCCGACCTGCACTTCACCAGCACCGTGCCCACCGGCGCCGGCCTCTCCTCCTCGGCCGCCCTCGAAGTGGCCACCGCGAGCGCCCTGAACGCGCTCTACGGACTCGCTCTCACCGCCGAGCGCCTCGCCCAGCTCGCCCAGCGCGCCGAGAACGCGTTCGTCGGCATGCCCTGCGGGATCATGGACCAGATGGCCTCCGCCTGCTGCACCGCCGGACACGCGCTGTACCTGGACACCCGGAGCCTGGCCCACCGGCACGTCCCCTTCGACCCGGCGGCCCACGGCCTGCGGCTGCTGGTCATCGACACCCGCGTCCGACACGCGCTGGGCGAGAGCGCGTACGCCGACCGACGCGCCGCCTGCGAGCGCGCGGCGCGCGAGCTGGGCGTGCCGGCTCTGCGGGACGTGGCGTACGCGGACCTGGACGAGGCCCTGGGGAAGCTGGCCGCCGACCCCGTCGTGCGGCGCCGGGTGCGGCACGTGGTGAGCGAGAACCGTCGCGTGCGGGAGGTCACCGCCCTGCTCGACGCGGGCGACGTCCGGGCGGTCGGGCCACTGCTGAGCGCGGGGCACGCCTCGCTCCGCGACGACTACGAGGTCTCCTGCGCCGAACTCGACCTGGCGGTGGCGGCGGCCGTGGCGGCGGGCGCGCTCGGGGCCCGGATGACCGGCGGCGGCTTCGGCGGCAGCGCGATCGCGCTGGTGCCCGACGCGGCGGCGGACGCGGTCGCCGGCGCGGTCGCCGGGGCGTTCGCGGCGGCGGGCTACCGCGCCCCGCGCCTCTTCTCGGCCACTCCCGCCCCGGGTGCGCGCCAACTCCCCCTCGACTAGCCCGCGTCGACGGGCCAGGGGCGCGTCGACGCGGGGCGTGCGGAGTGTGGGGGCCGGCGCGCCGGCGGCCTCTTCCCGGCGGGGCGCGCGGGCCGCCGCCGTGGGGTCGCGGGCGGGGGCGGGGTGCGACCTACGTGTCGGCGATGCGCTTGACCAGCAGGTGGTCGGTCTCCCCCGGCGGGTAGTCGGCGACCACGCCCACGATCTGGTAGCCCAGCTTCTCGTAGAAGCGCGGGGCCTGGAATCCCCAGGTCTCCACCCGCGCGCGCAGACAGCCCAGTTCGTCACGCGCCTTGCGCTCGGCCTCGGCCATCAGGCGCGATCCGATGCCCGTGCCGCGCCACCGCTCGTCCACCCAGAGCAGGTCCACGTGCAGCCAGTGGCCCCAGGCGTAGCCGACCAGGCCGCCGGCCAACTCCCCTTCCGCGTCACGCGCGTAGAGCTGGAGCGGCCGTTCCCTGGCCGCTTCGGTGCCGCGCAGTGCCCGCATGACGGGGGATCGGGCGGTGTTGGAGTCCTCCAACCGCTCCTCGATCACATTTCTGCGGTCTTGATTGACTTCTTCCTCAATGTGGAACACGGTTCTCAGCCTAAACAGTTGGCCGGGGCAGTTTTGTCAATTCGCTTCCGTTGCACGACCTCGGTCGTAGGCTGATGCACAGCGCCGGTGGGGGCCGGTGCCTATCAGGGGGCGAGGCAGGCAGGTACGACGCCTGGGGCTGCGTCTTCGGTTCCGCGCGGCGGCGGCCGTTGGGGTTGGTGGCGTGTCCGTGGGTTTCGGCCGGCGGGCTTGAGTTCTGGGCGCCGTACCCGCACTGTGTGCTCGTTTCCCGCGCTCCACCTGGCCGGCTCGACAGGCTAGTACGGTTCCTCGCACGCACCGTTTCGTGGCTTTCTCGCTTTCTGTTCAACGTTCTTCTTTTCTCCGTATCCGCGTTCGCGGGACATGGGTAGTCCATGGGGGTGGCTGTGGCACGTATCCGGGTTCTGGTGGCCGATGACCATCGCATCTTTGCCGAGTCGCTCGCCGCCGCTCTCGCGGCGGAACCGGACGTGGACGTCGCGGCCGCCGGCAGTGGGCCGGCCGCCATGCGTTCCCTGGAGCGGGCGTCGGCCGAGGGGCGGCGCTTCGACGTCCTGTTGGTGGACGCCGACCTGGGCGCCGCCATCAGCGACATCGCGCCACCACGGCCCGAACGGCTGCCCGAGGGAGTGGCCGAGCGCGCCGAGCGTCGTGCCGTGGACGGGATCAGCCTGGTCGACGGGGTGCGCACGGCGCAGCCCGCGGTGCGCACCGTGGTCCTCGCCGAGCGCGACGACCCGCGCCGGGCCGCGCTGGCGCTCCAGGCCGGGGCCAGCGGCTGGGTCGCCAAGGACTGCTCGCTCTCGCGGCTGCTGGCCGTCATCCGGGGCGTCCTGCGCGATGAGACGCACCTGCCGCCCGCGCTGCTGACCGGCGTGCTGCGGGAGCTGACCGCCGCCCGCAAGCACCGCACCGAGAGCGAGCGCCTGGTGGAGTCGCTGACGCCGCGCGAGCGCGAGGTGCTGCGCTGCATGGTCGCGGGGCTGGGCCGCAAGGCGGTCGCGGAGCGGCTGTACCTGTCGCCGCACACCGTTCGTACGCACATGCAAAACGTGCTCGGCAAGCTGGGCGTGCACTCCACACTCGCGGCCGTCGCGCTGGCCCGCCGCGCGGGGGTCGGCCCGGTGGACCTAGCCGGGGAGGTTGTCGAACGGGGCGGTCAGCTCGCGTAGCAGCCCGGCCAGTTCACGGCGCTGTCCCGGGGAGAGCTCGGCCAGGATGGCCCGCTCCTGGGCGAGCAGGCCGGCCAGCGCCTGATCGGCGCGGTCGCGCCCCTCGGCCGTCAGCCGCACCAGGACCCCGCGCCGGTCGCTGGGATCGGGAAGCCGCTCGACCAGGCCCTTCTTGGCCAGCCTGTCGATGCGGTTGGTCATCGTGCCCGAGGTGACCAGCGTCTGCGTCAGGAGCTGCCCGGGGGAGAGCTGGTAGGGGGCTCCCGCGCGGCGCAGCGAGGTCAGCACGTCGAACTCCCACGGCTCCAGTTGGTGCTCGGCGAAGGCGATCCGCCGCGCCCTGTCCAGGTGCCGGGCGAGCCTGCTCACGCGGCTCAGCACTTCCAGCGGTTCCACGTCGAGGTCCGGGCGTTCCCGCCGCCACGCCGCGACCAGCCGATCGACCTCGTCCTCCATGACGATCAGTGTAGTGGGTCTGTCGATATGAAGTCTCTTGACGTCGAGAGATATTTGCGCTGATGCTTGGGCATCGAAGGGCGGGAAGCGCCCTTGCGCTTCAGATCGACCAGAACCTGCAAGGGGGTTCGAACATGCCCGACTCACCACAGTGGGACCCGAAGCAGTACTTACGTCACTCCGCCCTCCGCACACGCCCCTTCCTCGATCTCCTCGCCCGCATCCCCGATCCGCCCGCACCGACCGCCGACCAGGCGCCCGCCACGGACGCGCCCCAGCCGGGCGCGCCCGCCCTCCGCATAGCTGACCTGGGCTGCGGCCCCGGCAACGTCACCGCCCTGCTCGCCACCCGGTGGCCCGACGCGCACATCACCGGGTACGACAACTCCGTGGACATGCTCCGCGAGGCGCAGACGTACGCCGGGCCCACGGAGGGCGGTGGCAGGCTCGATTTCCAGCCTGCCGACGCCGCCACCTGGGTGCCCGACGAGCCGTTCGACCTGATCGTCTCCAACGCGGCCCTGCAGTGGGTGCCGGACCACTCCGAGTCCTTCGAGTCCTGGGTGGGTGCCCTCACCCCGGGCGGCACCTTCGCCTTCCAGGTGCCGGGCAACTTCGTCTCGCCCAGCCACGCCCTGCTGGGCGAACTGTGCGACACCCCGCGCTGGCGCCGCCGCCTCGACGGGCGCGGGCGCCGCTTCGTGCACGTCCTGAGCCCGGCCGACTACCTGGAGCGCCTGCTGGGCCTGGGCTGCGTGGTGGACGCCTGGGAGACCACGTACGTGCAGGTGCTCACGGGTACGGACCCGGTCCTGGACTGGGTCAAGGGCACCGCGCTGCGCCCGATCCTGACCGCCCTGGCCGACGAGCCCGAGGCGGCGGCGGACTTCCTCGCGGAGTACCGCGACCTGCTCCGCAAGGCGTACCCGCAGGGGCCGTACGGCACGGTCTTCCCCTTCCGTCGCATCTTCGTCGTGGCCCGGCGAGGAGACGGGTGACGGCGGCGCACGCGACCGGCGAGGGGGAGTGGCCGGGCCGCTGAGCCCCGCGTTCCGGTAGGCGCCGGCCGGGGCGCGCACGGGGGTGCCGCGCGAGGGTGGCGGTCCCGTGGCGCCGTGGTTCGCGTGTGACCGGAGGGGCTGTTGTGCCGCACGCCTGGGGAGGCCGTGACGGCGCGGACCGATGACCGCGAGGTGCGGCGATGCGGGTGGAATGCCCCGGTGGACCCGTGTCTGCGGGGGCGCGCGCTCCGGTACGTACGCCGTGATGTGCGCGTGCCCACCACGGAGCGGCGCGGGCGGCGACGCCGCCGGGGTCGCGGGCGCGCGAGCGCCCACCGTGCCGTGGCGCGCGGTGTGCGCCGGCGACCCCCACGCGCCGGCGTTCAGCCGCCCGGTGCCTCCGCGCCTCGGCCCCGCCCGCCGAGCCGGAGGGCTCGGGGAACGGGGCCGAGGGGCGTGCGACGCGAACGGGCTCAGCTCTTGCGGTGGCCTATCAGGCGGGGCTTGGGCTCCAGGCCGTCCAGGCCGTGCCAGGCCAGGTTCACCAGATGCGCGGCGACCTCGGACTTCTTGGGCTTGCGGACGTCCAGCCACCACTGGCCGGTGAGGGCCACCATGCCGACCAGGGCCTGGGCGTAGAGCGGGGCCAGCTTGGCGTCGAAGCCGCGGGCCTTGAACTCCAGGCCCAGGATGTCCTCGACCTGGGTGGCGATGTCGCTGATCAGCGAGGCGAAGGTGCCCGTGGACTGGGCCACGGGGGAGTCCCGCACCAGGATGCGGAAGCCGTCGGTGTACTGGTCGATGTAGTCGAGCAGGGCGAACGCCGCCTGTTCGAGCAGCTCGCGCGGGTGCCCGGCGGTCAGGGCGCCGGTCACCATGTCGAGGAGCTGGCGCATCTCGCGGTCCACCACGACGGCGTACAGGCCCTCCTTGCCGCCGAAGTGCTCGTAGACCACCGGCTTGGAGACCCCGGCCTTGGCCGCGATCTCCTCGACCGAGGTCCCCTCGAAGCCGCGCTCGGCGAAGAGCGTGCGACCGATGTCCAGCAGTTGCTCGCGGCGCTCCTTGCCGGTCATGCGGATACGCCGCGCCCGCCGACCCCCGGTGCTCCCGGACCGGCTTTTGCTGCTGCTACTGGTGTTGCTGTCGATCGCCACGTCCTCCATCATGCCGCGCCGGCGGTGTCCTTCACCCGATCGGCGGTGGCGTCCTTGCGGCGGGCGTCGATCCGGTTGGTGGTGGGCCAGCGCACGTCGTAGGCCCAGCCCGCCTTCTCGAACCAGCGGATGATGCGGGCGCTGGAGTCGAGCTGGCCGCGCATCACGCCGTGCCGGGCGCTCGTGGGGTCCGCGTGGTGGAGGTTGTGCCAGGACTCGCCGCAGGAGAGCACCGCGAGCCACCAGACGTTCCCCGAGCGGTCACGGGACTTGAACGGCCGCTTGCCCACCGCGTGGCAGATGGAGTTGATCGACCACGTCACGTGGTGCAGCAGCGCGACCCGCACCAGCGAGCCCCAGAAGAAGGCGGTCAGCGCGCCCTGCCAGGACCAGGTCACCAGGCCGCCGACCAGCGGGGGCAGGCCCAGCGAGATGATCGTCCACAGCACGAACTGGCGGGAGATCCGGCGCAGCGCGGGGTCCTTGACCAGGTCCGGTGCGTACTTGTGCTGCGGGGTCTGCTCCTCGTTGAACATCCAGCCGATGTGCGCCCACCACAGGCCCTTCAGCAGGGCCGGCACACTCTCGCCGTACCGCCAGGGGGAGTGCGGGTCACCCTCGGCGTCGGAGAACTTGTGGTGCTTGCGGTGGTCGGCCACCCAGCGGACCAGCGGGCCCTCGACCGCCAGCGAGCCCGCGATCGCCAGCGCGATCCGCAGGGGCCGCTTCGCCTTGAATGAACCGTGCGTGAAATACCGGTGGAACCCGATGGTGATGCCGTGGCAACCGATGTAATACATCGCGACCAGCAGTCCGAGATCCAACCAACTGACCCCCCATCCCCAGGCCAGCGGGATCGCCGCCAGCAGGGCGACGAAGGGGACGACGATGAACAGCATCAGGGTGATCTGCTCGACCGACCCCTTCTTGTCGCCGCCCAGCGTCGCGGATGGAACGGGGGATTCCGGGGCTTTTGGCACGTCGTCGATCACGTCGGGGCTTGCAGTCATGGGTTCCCTCGGGAGGGTCGGGGCACGGCTACGCATACGTAACCTACGGCTACGTAAGTATGGCAGGGCCGCGCCTTGGGACAAGGGCCTGTGGATAACGGGCGATGCGGCGCCCGCGACCAGGGGTCCTATCCTGGTGCGGTCGGACAGCGCGGTCCGCGAAATCGCCCAAAGTGCTCGTACTCGCAAGGAGCCGCACCTGTGAGCAGTGCCGAGACCGCCAGCAACGCCAGCCCGGTCCCCGAGGAAGCGATCCCCAACGACGCTGCCACGAGTGCCGCGGACGCCACCCGACAGGGCGCGGCCCTGCGGGCGGACATCCGCCGCCTGGGTGACCTGCTGGGAGAGACCCTCGTCCGCCAGGAGGGCCGCGACCTCCTCGACCTCGTCGAGCGCGTGCGCGCCCTGACCCGGACCACCGGGACGGGCCAGCCGGAGGGGGGCCAGCAGGGCGAATCGGCCGCCGAGCTCCTCGCCGCCACGGACCTGGAGACCGCCGCCAAGCTCGTCCGGGCCTTCTCCACCTACTTCCACCTCGCCAACGTCACCGAGCAGGTCTACCGAGGCCGTGAGCTGCGTGCCCACCGCGCGGCCGAGGGCGGCATCCTCGCCCGCACCGCCGACCAGCTCAAGGATGCCGACCCCGAGCACCTGCGGGAGACCGTCGCCCACCTGAACGTGCGGCCCGTCTTCACGGCGCACCCCACCGAGGCCGCCCGTCGCAGCGTGCTGAACAAGCTGCGCCGCGTCGCCTCGCTCCTGGACCGGCTCGCCGCCGAGGGCGACAGTCGGCGCACCCAGCTCCGGCTCGCCGAGAACATCGACCTGCTGTGGCAGACCGACGAGCTGCGGGTGGCCCGGCCCGAGCCCGCCGACGAGGCCCGCAACGCCATCTACTACCTGGACGAGCTGCACGCCAACGCCGTCGGTGACGTCCTGGAGGACCTCGCGGCCGAGCTGGAACGCGTCGGTGTCGAGCTGCCCGCCGGCTCCCGGCCGCTGACCTTCGGCACCTGGATCGGCGGCGACCGCGACGGCAACCCCAACGTCACCCCCGAGGTGACCTGGGACGTCCTGCTGCTCCAGCACGAGCACGGCATCACCGACGCCCTCCAGGCCGTCGACGACCTGCGGGCGGCGCTGTCCAACTCCATCCGCAACGGCGGGGCCACCGAGGAGCTGCTGACCTCCCTCCAGGAGGACCTGGAGCGACTGCCGGAGATCAGCCCGCGCTACAAGCGGCTGAACGCCGAGGAGCCCTACCGCCTCAAGGCCACCTGCATCCGGCAGAAGCTCATCCACACCCGCGAGCGGCTGGCCGCCGGCACCCCGCACCAGGTGGGCCGCGACTACCTCGGCACCGCCGAACTCCTGGCCGACCTCCAGCTCGTCCAGGACTCGCTGCGCCAGCACCGTGGCCAGCTCATCGCCGACGGCCGCCTGGAGCGCACCATCCGCACGCTGGCCGCCTTCGGCCTCCAGCTCGCCGTGATGGACGTACGCGAGCACGCCGACGCCCACCACCACGCGCTCGGGCAGCTCTTCGACCGGCTCGGCGAGGAGTCCTGGCGCTACGCCGACATGCCGCGCGACTACCGGCGCAAGCTGCTCGCCAAGGAGCTGCGCTCGCGCCGCCCGCTCGCGCCCTCGCCGGCCCCGCTGGACGAGGCGGGCGCCAAGACGCTGGGCGTCTTCCGCACGGTGCGCGAGGCGTTCAAGCGCTTCGGTCCCGAGGTCGTCGAGTCGTACATCATCTCCATGTGCCAGGGCGCCGACGACGTCTTCGCCGCCGCCGTCCTCGCCCGCGAGGCCGGGCTCATCGACCTGCACGCCGGCTGGGCCAAGATCGGCATCGTGCCGCTCCTGGAGACCACCGACGAGCTGCGCGAGGCCGACCGCATCCTGGACGACATGCTGGCCGACCCCTCCTACCGGCGGCTGGTGGCGCTGCGCGGCGACGCGCAGGAGGTCATGCTCGGCTACTCGGACTCCTCCAAGTTCGGCGGCATCACCACCAGCCAGTGGGAGATCCACCGGGCCCAGCGCCGGCTGCGTGACGTGGCGCACCGGCACGGGGTGCGGCTGCGGCTCTTCCACGGCCGGGGCGGCACCGTCGGGCGCGGTGGCGGCCCCACCCACGACGCGATCCTCGCCCAGCCCTGGGGCACCCTGGAAGGTGAGATCAAGGTCACCGAGCAGGGCGAGGTCATCTCCGACAAGTACCTGGTGCCCTCGCTGGCCCGGGAGAACCTGGAGCTGACGGTCGCGGCCACGCTCCAGGCGTCCGCGCTGCACACCGCCCCCCGCCAGTCGGACGAGGCGCTGGCCCGCTGGGACGCCACCATGGACACCGTCTCGGACGCGGCCCACGACGCCTACCGCGCGCTGGTGGACGACCCGGACCTGCCCGCGTACTTCTTCGCCTCCACCCCCGTCGACCAGCTCGCCGAACTGCACCTGGGCTCGCGCCCCTCGCGCCGCCCCGACAGCGGCGCCGGGCTCGACGGGCTGCGGGCCATCCCGTGGGTGTTCGGCTGGACCCAGTCGCGGCAGATCGTGCCCGGCTGGTTCGGCGTCGGCTCCGGGCTCAAGGCCGCCCGCGAGGCCGGCCTGGACACGGTGCTCGACGAGATGAGCGAGCACTGGCACTTCTTCCAGAACTTCCTGTCCAACGTCGAGATGACGCTGGCCAAGACCGACCTGCGGATCGCCCGGCACTACGTGGACACCTTGGTGCCCGACGAGCTCAAGCACGTCTTCGCGGTCATCGAGGCCGAGCACGAGCTGACCGTGCGCGAGGTGCTGCGCATCACCGGCGGCACCGAACTGCTGGACTCCAACCCGGCGTTGAAGCGGACCTTCCGCGTCCGGGACGCCTACCTGGACCCGATCTCCTACCTCCAGGTCACCCTGCTGCACCGCCAGCGGCAGGCCGCCGAGCGCGGCGAGGAGCCCGACCCGCTGCTGTCCCGCGCGCTGCTGCTCACCGTCAACGGCGTCGCGGCCGGCCTGCGCAACACGGGCTGAGCCACCCCCGCGCGTCGAGGCGCACTGACCGGGCCGGTTCCCCCACGGGGGCCGGCCCGGTCGGCGTCCGGGGGCGCGCCGGCCGGCTGGCCCGCGCGGGCCTCGCACGCGCGGGCGCGTGACGGGTGACCGAGTGACTGGGTGACTGGGGGGCCGGGCGGGCTGGCGCGGGGGCGGTCCCGCCCGGGGGTGTCCGGGCGGTGGCGCCTCTCGTCCGCCTCTCGCGCCCTCCTCGCGCGCGCCCCACCGCCGGCCGCCCGCCGGGGCGTCTCAGCGGCAGGTCAGCCGAACGCGGCGCAGGTCGATGCGCTCGGTGGACCGGGCGACCCCGGTCTCGTAGAGCACCGCGACGCTCCGCTCACCGGTCGCGGCCAGGTCGGAGTAGGCGGCCGGCCCGGCGGTCACCACGGCCTCCCGTCGCCAGGTGGCGCCGGCGTCCGTGCTGCCGCGCAGCGTCAGGTGGCGGCGGTCGCGGGGGTGGTCGGGGGCGGAGAAGAGCAAGGTCGGGCAGGCGGCGCCGCCGGCGTGCGCGAGGGCGCCCTTGACGACGGGGGCCACCAGTTCCGCGCGCGGCCGGAAGGGCGCGGCGAAGCGGGCGCCGCCGTCGGCGCTGTACGCGTCCAGGCGGGTCGCCGGATGCGTGCCGCCCTGGTCGCGGGCGTTGACGTAGAGCCGGCCGTCGGGCAGTTCGGCCACGGCGTTCTCGTCCGGCCGCAGCCGGCCGTCCGCGTGGTGGTCGAGGGCGCCGATGTGCCAGGTGTCGCCGTGGTTGTCGCTGTAGAGCAGATGGGCGCCGGCGCCGGTCGCGCTGGTGTGGTTCGCGGCGACCATCAGCCGCCCCGGATGCCGCTGGGTGAGGGCGATGCCGTGCCCGGGGCCGGTCGCGTACCAGCGCCAGCCCGACCGCTTGACGGCGGCGGTGATCTCCGTGGCCCCGGACCAGGACGCGCCCGCGTCGACGCTGCGCTGGACGTAGACCCGCCGACCGGCGGCGGGCGGCACCGTGCCGGCCTCGATCTGTGGCTGCGTGACGGCCCCGGACTGCCGGGTCGTCAGCAGGACGACGTCCCCGTTGGCCGGATCGACCACGGGCGCGGGGTTGCCCGCCACGTCGCGCCCGTTGTCGGAGACCCGGGCCAACGGCCCCCAGTGGCATCCCCCGTCGGTCGAGCGCCGGCTGACGACCTCGATGTCACCGTGGTCGGCGGCACTGGTACGCCGCCCCTCGGCGAAGGCGATCAGCGTCCCGCCGGTACGGACCAGGGCGGGGATGCGGAAGGTGTGATAGCCGGCGGTACCCGACGCGAACGGGGTCGAGGTGACGCACGGGGTGGCGGTGGGCGCGTCGTCGGACTTCTTGATCGCCTTGGCGGTCAGCGGAATGGCGGTCACCGCCACCACTAAGGCGGCGGCGCCCCATTGGCGTCTTCGGTACGAAAAGGCGTGGATCATGCCTGGACTATGACATCGCGTGAAATGGGTTGCGCGAGAAATTCGCCAACAGTGATTTACGGGAGGCTGATGGGGTGATATCGGGCGTGCGGCGGTGTGGTGCGGAGCGTGACGCGTTTTCGGGCGCCGCGCGGTGGTGCGGGTGGTGTGGTGGGAGGTGATACGGCGCGGTGAATTCCGCTTTACGGGGGTCGGCGCACAAGGGCGCCCCGGCTCGCCTCGGCGCCTGTGGGATGCGGCTGAGCGCGCGGTGGCGGAGTGCGCACACGGTGCCGGACCCGGCCGGACGGCGCGGAGCTCTCGGTTTCGCGGGAGCTTCACGGAATGACGTCGAGTAGGTCAGCTTGCGAAGGTCGGCGCGAACTCTTCGCGATGTCGGCGCGATTTTCCGGAGGAAAGCGCATTTCCCTCGTGACCCGCGTCGCGACGGGATCGGAGCGCGTGTCACCTACGAGGTCCGCAGAGGGCTCGCCACGCCGGGGGCGGGGTATATGGAGTCGACGCGCCGCGCGAGTTCGGCCCCCGCGAGGACAAACCCCGCGCCGCGATCCCCGCTTCTCGCGGCGCGGGGCGGGGCCCTTCCCTGGCCCCGCCCCTCACAGCCCCACGAACGCCGCGCCCAACACCCCCGCTCCCGCCAGGCCGAGAGCCCAGGCGGTGCGGGGCATGCGCAGGCCGCCGGCGAGCAGGACGGAGGCCAGGAGGAGGGCGCCGCCGAGGGGGACCCAGGCGTAGAGGAAGCCGGGGAGGCCGGTGCGGACGGCGTCGTGGGTACCGGGTTTGAGGACGACCGGGAAGCGCTGGCCCTTGCCGTCGGTGACGGTGGCGTCGACGCGCACCGAGGGGTGGTCCTCGCCGCCGGCGGCGTCGGCCGTGAAGGGGCCGGTGCACCAGTCGTCGTGGCAGGCGGCGACCGTGAACGTGCCCCGCTCCTTGCCCTTGGTCAGCATCGCGTGCTGGGCCGTGCCCCAGGACGTCCACACCCCGGCCGCGAGCACCACCAGCACGATCAGGGCCATCATCAGATGCCGGCCGAGCAGCAGCAGTCCGTACGCGCTCTCGCCGGCCCGACGCAGCCGGCCACGGCGCGCGGCGCGGGGCGCGGGGCCACGGGGCGCACGGCCACGGGGTGGGGTGTCTCGCGGAGGCGCGCCGTGACGCGACGCGGGGGCGCGGGGTGCCGTGTGCTCCGGCGCGCCCTCGGGGCGCGCTTCGGGGGCGGGCGCGCCCCGTTGGGCGGGGATGCGGCCCGCCGGGGTGGGAGGCGACGCGGGGGACGTGCCCCGCCCCGTGCTCTCGGAGCTCGTTCCGGTCGGCACCATGGCGGCGATCCTTGGGCCTGGGGGCCGGTCGCGTCAACCCGCTGGTTACGCTTCGGTAGCACCGGTGGCCGCATGTCCGCTATGCCCCCGCCGAGCCGGCCAGGGTGAGCCTCCGCCCAGGTCACGGGCGCGGAAACGGCGCGGCAGTCGGCGGTAGGCGGCGGTACGTCAGGAGTTGTAGGTGCCCTGCGCGCGCTCCAGGCCCTCCAGGACCAGCGCCTCCACCGCGTCCGCCGCGCGGTCCACGAAGTAGTCCAGCTCCTTGCGTTCGGTGGACGAGAAGTCCTTGAGCACGAACGCGGCCACGTCCATCCGGCCCGGCGGGCGGCCGATGCCGAAGCGGACCCGGTAGTAGTCGGGGCCGAGCGCTTTGGTGAGCGACTTGAGGCCGTTGTGTCCGTTGTCGCCGCCGCCGAGCTTGAGCCGCAGCGTCCCGTAGTCGATGTCCAGCTCGTCGTGGACGGCGATGATCCGCTCGGCGGGCACCTTGTAGAAGTCGCCGAGCGCGGTCGTCGGGCCGCCGGAGAGGTTCATGTACGTCATCGGCTTGGCCAGCACCACGCGGCGGTTGGCCGGGCCGGGCGGACCGATGCGCCCCTCGACGACCTGGGCCCGCGCCTTGTGCGTCTTGAACCGGCCGCCCATCCGCTCGGCGAGCAGGTCGGCCACCATGAAGCCCACGTTGTGCCGGTTGGCCGCGTACTCCGGGCCGGGGTTGCCGAGGCCCACCACGAGCCAGGGGCCGTCTGCGTCGCTCATCTGCATGCTCTCCGGTGGGTGGGGCGGATCGGTCGGGCGCGGCCGGTCCGGCGCGTGGCCGGGCGCGTTCCGGGGCGGGTCGCGCGGGCGCGCGTTCGACCGTAGCGGGCCCCGGGGCGGCGCGCGGGCGTGGGGCCCAGCACGCCGCGCGCCGCCGTCCCGCCCCGTGCGGGGCGAGACGGCGGCGGCGGTGTGGTGCGGGGTGACACCGCGCGGGTGTCGGTGACGCCTGGGCTCAGCCCTCGGCGCCTTCGCCCTCGCCTTCGCCCTCGGCCGGGGCCTCGGCCTGCGCGGCGACGACCTGGAGCACGACGGCGTCCTCGTCGACGGCCAGCGTGGTGCCGGCGGGCAGGGTGACGTCCTTGGCCAGCACGGAGTGACCGGCGTCCAGGCCCGCGACGGAGACGGTGACCGACTCGGGGATGTGGGTGGCCTCGGTCTCGACCGGCAGCGCGTTCAGGACGTGCTCCAGCAGGTTGCCGCCCGGGGCGAGGTCGCCCTCGGTGTGGATCGGCACCTCGACGGTGACCTTCTCGCCGCGCTTGACGGTGAGCAGGTCCACGTGGACGAGGAAGCCACGGATGGCCTCACGCTGGATGGCCTTGGGGATGACCAGCTCGTTCTTGCCGTCCAGGTCGAGCGAGAGCAGGACGTTGGGGGTCTTGAGCGCCATCATCAGCTCGTGGCCCGGCAGCGACACGTGGACCGGCTCGGCGCCGTGGCCGTAGATGACGGCGGGGACCTGCTCGGCGCGGCGCAGCCGGCGGGCGGCGCCCTTGCCGAACTCGGTACGGTGCTGGACGGAAACCTTGACCTCAGCCATGGTGCACTCCTCGTAGATAGAGAGATCCGGAAGCCGTCACTCGGCCTACGACAGACCTGCTACGAAGAGCGCGTCGATAACGGATGGGCCTGTACGGGACAGGGCCTCCCTCGCCGAGCAACTCAGCCATGCTACCCGCCCGCCCCCGGCACACCAATTCGAGCGAGCCCGACCCTGATCCCGGCGTCGCCCCCGGCCCCGGCGTCGCCCCCGGCCCCGGCGTCGCCCCGATCCCCGCCTCGTCCCGATCCCGGGCCCGCCCGGTGGGGCCGGTCCAGGCGGCGTTCGGCGGGCCTCACGCGGCGTCCGGCGACGCCCGTCCGGGGGGCCCGTGGCCGGGGTCCGGCGACCGGGACGTGTCGCCTAGCCCGTCGCCTCCAGCACGTCGTGGATGACCGGGCCCGCCGAGTCGGAGCCGTGCTGGGCGCCCTCGACCACGCAGGCGATGGCGATCTCGTCGTCGTAGGCGACCAGCCAGCCGTTGTTCGGCCCCTCCTCGGTGACCTCCGCCGTGCCGGTCTTGGCGCCGATCTCGCCGGGCAGGTCGGCCAGCACCTTGGCGGTGCCGTCGGTGACCGTGTCCCGCATCAGCGAGCGCAGCGTGCGCACCACGTCGGCGGGTAGCTCCTCGGTGCGCGGCCCCTTCCCCTCGCGCGGGCGGCCCCCCTCGCGTACCAGCAGCGGCTGGTGGAACTGGCCGGAGGCGGCGGTGGCCGTGGCCGACGCCATCACCAGCGGGTTGGCCCGCAGCTTGCCCTGGCCGAAGAGCGCGGCCGACTTCTCCGTCGCGTCCCCGGGCACCGGCACGTCGCCGTCGAAGGACGGGGCGCCGGTGGACCACTCCTGGCCGATGCCGAAGTACGTCGAGGAGAAGTCGGTCAGCTCGCGGTCCCCGAGCTTGTCCCGCAGGCTCACGAAGGCCGTGTTGCACGAGTGGATGAAGTCCTCGCGGAAGGTGGCCCCACGGATCTCGGAGGTTTCCACGTTGTGGAACTGCTTGCCCACCGTCAGGTACTTCGGACAGTCCACGACATCACTCGGGCGCACCGCGCCCTTGGTCAGCAGCGCCGCCGAGGTGATCACCTTCATGGTCGAGCCGGGCGCGTAGGTGCCCAGGAAGGCGCGGTTGAAGCCGCCGGCGGGCGTGTTGGCCACCGCGACCACCTCGCCGTCGGCGATCCGCAGCGCCACCAGGCCCGCGTTGCGGCCCTTGGCGTGCCGCTCCAGCGCGCGTTCGGCCGCGGTCTGCACCCGGGGGTCGATCGTCGTCCGCACCGGCCCCCGCCCGGCCCCGGGCCCGCCGAAGCGCGCCTCCGTACGCCGCACGTCCTCGCTCTCGCGGTCGACGAGCTGCACCGCCCCGCGCGGCGTGCCGGCGCCGAGGCCCAGCGCCTGGGTGAGCGAGGGGTGGTCGGCGCCGGACAGCTCGCGCCCGTCCCGGTCCCGCACCTCGGGTGTCCCGTCCTCGCGCACCAGGCGGAACCTCGCCTCCTCGCTGAGCCTGGGGTGGACCAGGCCCAGCTCCCAGCGCACCCGCCAGCCCCCGTCCCGCCGGCTGCCGCCCTCGTCCCCCGCGCCGCGCTCCAGCCGCAGCGCCGAGTCGTACTTCCACGTGCCCAGGCCGCTGATCGGCAGTGTGGCGGCGAACGGCACGCTCGCGCCGTCCTCGCCCCGGGCGGCGGCCGGCCGCGCGGCGAACGCGGGGCGCTCGATGTCCAGGCCCACCGTGAAGTTCCGCAGCGTCGTCTCGGCCCGCTGGGGCGCGTCGGTCAGCGCGGCGGCCTTGCCCAGGTCGCCCGCGGCCCAGTGGTCGAGGAAGGCCCGCGCCGTGCGCGCCGCCGCCGGGTCCGCCTCCCGCGTCCCGCCCGCGCCCCCGGAGTGCCACTCGGCCACCGCCCAGGTGCCGCCACCGGCCACCACCACGGCGGCCACCGCCACCGCCATCCCCACGCGTCGCCCGCGTCGCCCCGCCCGATAGATCCGCACCCGGCCCTCCTCGCTCACCGCGCGCGCCACCACGGCGCCCGCAGGCGCAGCAGAACAGAACCGGCCCCCCTCAGTCCAAGACCCTTATCGCCAGGAAAGTCATAGCCATATGCCTATCATTGCCGCTCATGGACCTGCTGCGGCATCTGCGCTACTTCCGCACGGTGGCCGACGAGCGGCATTTCGGTCGCGCCGCCGAGCGGTTGCGGTTGGCCCAGCCCTCGCTGTCCCAGCGCATCCAGCGCCTGGAGCGCGAGCTCGGCGTACGCCTCTTCGACCGGGGCAGCCGGGGTGTCTCGCTGACCCCGGCCGGGCGGTTGGTGCGCGCGGAGGCCGACGCGCTGCTGGCCGCCGCCGACCGGCTGGAGTCCGTCGTCGCCCGGGTCCGCGACGGCGCGGCCGGCACCCTGCGCGCCGCCGTGCCGCCCGACCTCGGCGGGCCCACCGTCGCCGCGCTGCTCACCGGCTACCAGGACCGCTCCCCGGGCGCCGCCCTGGACCTGCGCGAGCTCACCACGGCCCAGCAGGTACGCGAACTGGCCGCCGGCACCCTGGAGGCCGGGGTCGTCCGCCATCCGTGCCCGGCCGAGGGGCTGAACTTCGGGCCACTGCTGCACCAGCCGCTCGGCGTGCTGCTGCGCGCGGACGACCCGCTGGCCGCCGGCCCCCCTGTCGAGCTGGCCGACCTCACAGGTCGTGACCTGGTCCTTTTCCCACGGGCGACGGCGCCGGCGCTGTACGACGAGACGTTGACCCGCGCGGCCCGCCACGGCTGTACGCCGGCCGCCGTCCACGAGGCCCGGGGCGGCGACTTCGCCCAGGCCCTGGTGCTCTCCGGCGCGGCCGTCGCCCTGCTGCCCGGCAGCGCCGCCGGCCAGCCCGGCGCGCTGTGGCGCCCCCTGGCCGGTACGCCGCTGACCTGGCGCACCTCCACGGCCTGGCCCCGGGACCGGCGGGGGCCGGCGGTGCGGCGGTTCGTCGAGGCGGCGTACGAGGCGCTGCGCGGGGGCGCCGGCATGCTGCTCGACCACCCGCCGGGCCAGCCCCGGCCGCCGGAGACCGGCGCGCCCCTCGGGCCACCCTCCGTCGAGGAGGTGGCCACCGCCGGGCCGTTCGCCGAGGCGGCCACCGCCCCGGGCGCCGAGGCCGGCGATGCCGGGCAGGGCTCGGGCACGCGGCCGGCCCGGCCCGCGCCCGCGCCCACGGGGGAGGAGACTCACCCCCGACCGTCCCGGCCGCTCTACCCCCGCCCCGCATCGGAGTTCCCGCTGTGACCGACCACGAGCCCCGTCCCACCCGGGGCCCCACCGGGCCCGGCCCCGACGACCCCACCGGAGACGGGCCCGGCGGCGAGCCCGCGCCTGGCGGCGAGCCGGGGCCGGGTCGTGCCTCCGCGCTGGGCGACGAGCCCGTGCCTGGCGGCGAGCCGGGGCCGGGTCGTGCCTCCGTGTCGGGGAATGTCTCCGTGCCGGGGGGCGAACCCGCGCCGGCCGGCGACCCCCTGGCACCGGGCGACCGGCCCGCGCCGGGTGGCACATCCGCGCCGGGCAGCGCGCCCGTGCCGAGTGGCGCGGCCAGCCCCAAGCCCAAGCCCAGCCCCAGGCCCCATCCCAGCCCCACCTCCAACTCCCCGCGTCGCCCCGTGGCCCGGGCTGTCGGGCGGATCAGGGGGGCCTTCGCCGACGCGGGGGTCTCCGGGTGGTTGCACGCCCGGGACGTCGACAGCGGCGCGGAGCTCGGGCTGGGTGCCGACACGCTGGTCAGCACCGCGAGCGTGCACAAGCTGTGCCTGGTCGGCACGGTCTTCCGGGAGGCGGCCCAGGGGCGCCTGGACCTGACCCGACAGGTCGAGGTGGGCCCCGAGCGGCGTACCAACGGGCCGACCGGGCTCGCGGTCCTCCTCGATCCGGTCCGGCTCTCGCTGCGGGACCTGGCCGCGCAGTCGATCGCCGTCAGCGACAACACGGCGGCCGACGTGCTCTGGGACGAGGTCGGCCTGGACGTGGTCAACCGCACCATGGCCGACCTCGGGTTGCGCCGGACCCGCGCCGTGCACGCGATGCGCGACCTGTACGCGTCGATGGTCGCCGACGCGGGCGCGGCCGGGGCGGTCGCGCTCGTCGAGCCGGCGACCGTGGCCCGGCTGCGGGTGCTGGACCCGGCGCACACCAACCACAGCACCGCCCGCGACCTGACCCACCTGCTCGCCGCGATCTGGCGCGACGAGGTGTGCGACGGCGAGCACGGCCGGCTGCTGCGGCGCGTCCTCGGCCTCCAGACCTGGAGCCACCGGCTGGCCTCCGGCTTCCCCTTCGACGACGTCCGCGTCTCGGGCAAGACCGGCACCCTGCCCACGCTCCGGCACGAGGCGGGTGTCGTGGAGTACCCCGACGGGGGCCGGTACGCCGTCGCCGTCCTCACCCGCTCGGCCAGCACCGCCGTCACCCTGCCGGCCGCCGACGCGGTGATCGGCACGGCCGCCAGAATCGCGGTGGACGCCCTGCGCGCCGGCACCGGCTGACCTTCGGCCCCACCCCGCCCGGCCGCACGACCCGCCGGGGCCGCGACATGTGACCCGTCGGGGCCACGACGTACGGCGCGCCGTGCCAGGTGTACGCGCCACGGCGTACGTGCCACCGGATGCGCGACCTAGGGCGTACGTCCGGCCGGGGACGCGGGCGTGGGGGTCTGCCGCGTCGGGGCGTACGAGAAGGGCCGCCCCCGGTGGTGCGGGGGCGGCCCTTCTCGTACGTCGGCCTACGGAACGCGCCTACGCGGCGGTCCGGAGAAAGGTCACGCCTGCTCGTCGAAGAGGCTGGTGACGGAGCCGTCCTCGAAGACCTCGCGCACGGCGCGCGCGATGGTCGGCGCCATGGACAGGACGGTGACCTTGTCCAGGTCGATCTCGCTGGGCGTGGGCAGGGTGTCGGTGAAGACGAACTCGCTGACCTTCGAGTTCTTCAGGCGGTCGGCGGCGGGGCCGGAGAGCACGCCGTGCGTGGCCGTCACGATGACGTCCTCGGCACCGTTGGCGAACAGGGCCTCGGCGGCGGCGCAGATGGTGCCACCCGTGTCGATCATGTCGTCCACCAGGACGCAGACCCGGCCACGGACGTCACCGACGACCTCGTGCACGGTGACCTGGTTGGCGACGTCGGGGTCGCGCCGCTTGTGCACGATGGCCAGCGGCGCGCCGAGGCGGTCACACCAGCGGTCGGCGACGCGCACCCGGCCGGCGTCGGGGGAGACGACGGTCAGCTTGGACCGGTCGACCTTGGCGCCCACGTAGTCGGCCAGCAGCGGCAGGGCGAACAGGTGGTCCACCGGGCCGTCGAAGAAGCCCTGGATCTGGTCGGTGTGCAGGTCCACGGTGAGAATCCGGTCGGCGCCGGAGCACTTGAACAGGTCGGCGATCAGCCGGGCCGAGATCGGCTCCCGGCCACGGTGCTTCTTGTCCTGGCGCGCGTAGCCGTAGAACGGCACGATCACCGTGATGCTGCGCGCGGAGGCCCGCTTCAACGCGTCGATCATGATGAGCTGTTCCATGATCCACTTGTTGATCGGAGCCGTGTGGCTCTGGATCAGGAAGCAGTCGGCGCCGCGCGCGGACTCCTGGAAGCGAACGTAGATCTCGCCGTTGGCGAAGTCGAATGCCTTGGTCGGGACCAGGCCGACGCCCAACTGCTGGGCGACCTCCTCGGCCAGCTCGGGGTGGGCGCGGCCGGAGAAGAGCATCAGCTTCTTCTCGCCGGTCGTCTTGATCCCGGTCACAGCAGATCTCCTTGGATTTCACTTCGCGTGCGCTTCCCCACGGTACGCCCCATTTGGCGTACCACCCGCACGCTCACTGATCGGTCTCGGGCTCCGGAACGGCTGCCTGAGCGGCCTGTGCGGCGGCGCTTCCTGGGCGCTTTCGAGCCACCCAACCCTCGATATTCCGCTGCTGCCCACGGGCGACAGCGAGCGAACCCGGGGGCACGTTCTTGGTGATCACCGACCCGGCGGCGGTGTAGGACCCGTCCCCAATCGTGACAGGAGCCACAAACATGTTGTCCGAGCCGGTGCGGCAGTGCGAGCCGACGGTGGTGTGGTGCTTCTTCTCGCCGTCGTAGTTCACGAAGACGCTGGCGGCACCGATGTTGGTGTACTCGCCGATGGTGGCGTCCCCGACGTACGACAGGTGCGGCACCTTGGAGCCCTCGCCGATCTGAGCGTTCTTCATCTCGACGTACGCCCCGGCCTTGGACTTGGGGCCCAGGTCGGTGCCGGGGCGCAGGTAGGCGTACGGGCCGACGGTGGCGCCCTCGCCGATCCGGGCGCCGTCGGCGACGGTGTTGCTGACCGTGGCGCCGGCGCCGACCGTGGTGTTGGTCAGCCGCGAGTGCGGGCCGACCTCCGCGTAGGCGGCCACGTGGGTGACGCCGACGAGCTGGGTGCCGGGGTGGACGACCGCGTCCTGCTCGAAGGTGACGGTCACGTCCACCCAGGTGCTGGCCGGGTCGACGACGCTGACGCCGCTGAGCATCGCCTCGCGCAGCAGCCGCTCGTTGAGCAGCTTGCGGGCCTCGGCGAGCTGGACGCGGTTGTTGATGCCGACGATCTCGTGGTGGTCGGCGGCCACGGCCGCGCCCACCCGGTGTCCGGCCTCGCGCAGGATGCCGAGGACGTCGGTGAGGTACTCCTCGCCCTGGCTGTTGTCCGTACGGACCTTGCCGAGCGCGTCGGTCAGGAGCTGCGCGTCGAACGCGAAGACACCCGAGTTGATCTCCCGGATGGCGCGCTCGCTGTCGCTGGCGTCCTTGTGCTCGACGATGGCGGTGACGGCGCCGCTGGCCGCGTCGCGCACGATGCGCCCGTAACCGGTGGCGTCGGGCACCTCGGCGGTCAGCACGGTGACCGCGTTGCCGTCGCTGGCGTGGGTGCGGGCGAGCGTGCGCAGCGTCGCGCCGGTCAGCAGCGGGGTGTCGCCGCAGACGACGACCACGGTGCCGTCGAGGGCCGTGCCGCTGGCGCGCAGTTCGTCCAGGCCCATCCGGACCGCGTGGCCGGTGCCGTTCTGCTCGTGCTGCACGGCGGTGCGCGCGTCCGGGTCGATCTCCGCGAGGTGACCCCGGACCTGGTCGCGGGCGTGTCCGACGACGACCACCAGATGCTCGGGGGTCAGTTCGCGGGAGGCGGCGACGACGTGTCCGATCAGGGAACGACCGCAGATCGCGTGCAGCACCTTGGGCGTCGTCGACTTCATCCGAGTGCCCTCGCCGGCCGCCAGGACGACCACGGCCGCCGGTGGGATTTCCCCTTTTCGAGCGGTGCCGACATCGCGGGGAAGGTTGGCGCTCACGGGGATACCCTTCGGCTTTTTCGGGAGGTGGACACCCGAAGGATACCGGTGCGTATAAGGGGTGACATGCGGGCGGGTGCCGGTGACGGGCGTACGGGACCGGATAGCGGGCGCTGTCGCGTGGGCTCCCCCGCCAGGACTCGAACCTGGACAAATGGCTCCAAAGGCCACTGTGCTGCCGATTACACCACAGGGGATGGTCAGACGGGCCAAGCCGGGTTGGTAGGTCGGCTGGCCGCGCGGCCTCCAACACTATGCCGTACCGGACGCCCTCGATGCGAGAGTAAAGCCCCCCGGTGCGCGGGGTGCGCGCGGGGCCTGCGAGGTGTCAAGGGGGCGACGGCGGGGGTGACGGTGCGGCAATTCCCGTGAGACGGGTGCTTCACCACGAAAGAAGGCCGTTGACCTCATTCGTCAAAAGGGCGTACTCCCTCCTGAAATCGCCCGAGTTCCCGGCTGTGCGTGTGCACGGAAAAGAAGTGGCCGCCACCCGTACGCTGACAGGTATGACGACGACGGGGGAAGCCATCGAACCGGGCGCGCGGGGCGCGCCGAGCGGGCTGTGGTGGTGGGAACGGCGCCGCAGCATGGTGCTGGACGTGGCGATAGCCCTCGCGTCGGTGGCCGAGTGCGTGTTGGAGGGGCTGGACTTCGCCGGCGAGGCCGGCGTTCCGCTCGGCGCGGGCGTCATGCTCGGTGTGGTCGTGGGCTCCGTGCTCCTGGTGCGACGGCGCTGGCCGGTGGCGGTGGTGCTGACCTCCATCGCCGCCTCGGCCGCCTCCATGGGCGTCCTGCTGACCATCATCGGCCTCTACACGATGGCCGCGGCCGGACTGCCGCGCCGCATCCTGGGCGTGCTGTCCGGCATGTCGATCAGCGGCACCCTGATCATCACGGTGGTCAAGTTCCAGCGGGACATGGCCAGCGACGGCTACCACCCGCCGTTCTGGGTGGCCGCCCTGGTCGCGGCGCTGATGGCGGTCGGTATCACGCTGCCGCCCGTGCTGTCCGGGCTGTACGTGGGCGCGCGGCGCCGGCTCGTGGAGAGCCTGCGCGAGCGGGCGGACGGGCTGGAGCGCGAGCTGTCCCTCCTCGCCGACCGGGCCGAGGAGCGGGCCGAGTGGGCCCGCAACGAGGAGCGCACCCGCATCGCCCGCGAGATGCACGACGTGGTCGCGCACCGGGTGAGCCTGATGGTCGTGCACGCGGCGGCACTCCAGGCGGTGGCGCTCAAGGACCCGCAGAAGGCGTCGAAGAACGCGGCCCTGGTCGGCGACATGGGCCGGCAGGCCCTGACGGAACTGCGTCAGATGCTCGGCGTCCTGCGCGCCCACGAGGGGCAGCCGGGGCGCGCGCCGAGTGCGGCCGAGCCGCTGCCGCTGGCGTCGGTGGCCGCCGCCGCGTCGGCCGCCTCCTCGTCCGCCGCCGCCTCGGCCGTCGACCGTGGCGCGCGGGCCGGCGGCGCCGGACACGCCGCCGACCAGTCGCCCGTCGGGCCGCGCCTGCGCGAGCTGGCGGGTCTGATCGAGCAGTCGCGGGCCGCCGGGATGGTGGTCGAACTGCTCGCGGAGGGCGAGGAGCGGGCGTACGCGCCGGCCGTGGAGGCCACCGCGTACCGCGTGGTGCAGGAGGGGCTGACCAACGTGCACAAGCACGCTCCCGGCGCGCGGACCCGGGTGCGGCTGGCCCGGCGCGCCGGCGAGGTGGCGGTACTGGTGGAGAACGGCCCCTCCGACCGGGCCGTCGCGGACGCGGGTCTGCCCAGCGGCGGCAACGGGCTGGTCGGGATGCGCGAGCGGGTGGCCTCGCTCGGCGGCGGCTTCGTGTCCGGGCCGACGGACGAGGGCGGCTTCCGGGTCTCGGCGGTGCTCCCGGACCGCACCGCGCGCACGGACCGCGAGACCGTGCCCGACCAGGCCGTACGCCGCGCCGCCGAACCGGTGGCCGGCCCCACCGAGAGCTGCGGCCCCGTGGCCTAGCGTCGTACGGCCGCCCCCGCCCGACCCACCTGGCCAGGCGAGGGGTCGCCGCGACCGTTCGCCAGTTCGTACGACGTCACGCCCCACCGCCGGCTGCCCACCGCCGGCTGCCCACCGCCGGCTGCCCACCGTGGGCGACCGCCCGACCGCCCGACCGCCCGACCGCCCGACCGAGCGGCCCGAGCGACGGGCACCCGCCCCGACGTGGGAGTCACGCTCACCTCGCGTCAGGGTGAGGGTCACGCTCACGCCGGGTCAGGGCCAGGCTCCCGCCGGGTCGGGCTTCCCTTGCGTGGGGCTCACGCTCACCCCGGGTCAGGGTCGGGCCCACCCCGCGTGGGGCTTCCATCCCGCGTGAGCCTCGCGTCAGGGCCAGGCTCCCGCCGGGTCAGGCTGACCCCGCGTGGGGCTCACGCTCACCCCGGGTCAGGGTCAGGCTCACCCCGCGTGAGGCTCGCGCTCACCTCGCGTCAGGGTCAGGCTCTCGCCGGGTCGGGCTCTCCCCGCGTGGGGCTCACGCTCGCCCCAGGTCAGGGTCAGGCTCTCCCCGCATGAGGCCCACGCTCGCCCCGCCCCGCCTCGGGCTCACGCCCGCCCCACCCCGCCCCGGGCCGGCCTCGCCCCTTGGCCGGTCCCCGTTCGCGGTCAGGTTGCGCCGAGGGTCAGGCGGGTGGGGCGGCTGCCGGTGACCAGGGTGTCCAGGGCGCGGTCGATGTCGCCGCCGAGGAACCAGTCGCCGGTGTGGTCGAGGCTGTAGACCCGGCCCTCGGCGTCGATGGTCAACAGTGCCTGGCCGTCGGCCTCCTGGCCCAGTGGGCAGACCTCGGTGTCCAGCGCGCGGCCCAGGTCGGTGAGGGTGCGGGCCAGGTGCAGGCCGTGCAGCGGGTCGATCTGGAACGGGGTGGGCGCCAGGTGCCGGCCGGCGCCGGGCGGCTGGACGCGCAGCCCGCCGAACTCGGCCCACGCCTCGACGGCGGCCGGGAATATGGTGTGCCGGTGGCCGCCGGGCGAGACGTGCGCGCGCAGCGCGTCCGCCCAGGTCTCGGCCTGTCGGATGTCCCAACGGCCCGGCGTCCAGCCCGCGTCCCGCAGCGCGGCGTCGACGCCGACGGGAAAGCGCGTGGCGGCCGTACGGTCGAAGGCACGCATGGGATTCAGCCTCGTTTCCTGAGCGACCCGGCCGGGGCCGGGGCGGAGACGTCCACCGCGCGGACCCCGAACTGGGCCAGCAGCGGCGCACAGGAGCGGCAGGGCGGGGCGTAGGAGCCGTGGGCCGGGTCGCCGTCCTCGCGGATGTGCCGCGCGGTGATCTTGGACTGCTTCAGCGCACGCCGGGCCTCGCCGGGGGTCAGCGGCTTGCGCGAGGCGCGCTTGCTGCGGCCCGCCTCGGCGTGCGTCAGGAACCGGGACAACAGGATGGCCTCCGGGCAGCGGCCGGTGAACCGCTCGCGCTGCGCGGTGCCGAGCGTGTCGAGGAAGTCCTGGACGAGCGGGTGCAGGGCGGGCGGCTGGTCGCCCTTGCCCGCCGTGGAGGTGAGCGTCTGGCCGCGTACCGACAGCGCGGCGGCGACCGTGGGCAGGATGCCGTCCCGGCGGTGCAGTAACGGCGGCGGCAGGTCCCGGCCGTCGGAACTGCTCCAGCTCAGCCGGGGATCGCCCGGTGTAGGCGCGGCCTCGCCGCGGTCCTGTGCGGTGTGCATGGCGGTGCTTCCCTCCAGGTGCAATCCCCCTGTTGCGGGGGTCAGCCTGCCAAATGGGACGCGTGGTGCGGAAGTCAGGTGTGCGCCCGATGGGGGACACTGCCCGGTACGTCACCGTCGCGTGACGGGTAGTCGCCGAGGTGACGACGGTTCGTGCGAGGTCGGTCGATGGCTGAGAAGGTGCGGCTCATGCGTATACACATCCGGCGCGTCGCGGTGGCCGCCCTCCTGTGCTCGACCCTGGCGCTGTCGGCCGCGTGTTCCCACGGGTCCGGCGACGGGGACGGCGCGGCCAGCCCGAGCGCCGGCGGGGAACCGGGCACCGGCGCCCGGCCCTCGGAGACCGCCCAGGGCACCGGGCCCGGCTCCCGCGAGGAGCGCGCGCGGGACGCCGGCGGCGGGCCGGGCCGTACGTCGAACACCCCGCCGCTGACCCGCGCCGAGCTGCGCCGGGCGCTGCTCGCCCAGGGCTCCGTGCCCGGGTACACGGTGCGCCCGGTCCCCGACGACGCGCTGCCCGCCGACGCCACGGTCGTCGCCGACCGCCCCGAGTGCCGCCCCATCGCCGACGCCTTCAGCTCCCGGCCCACCTATCCACGGACCGCGTACACCTCGGCCAGCCTGGTCAAGGGCGACCTCGGCAAGGCCGGCGGCACGCTGAGCCAGCTCCTGCTGGCCGCCTACCGGGCCGGGGACGCGCACCGGTGGGTCGCCGAACTGCGCCGGGCCGTCGAGGTGTGCCGCGACTTCACGGCCACCGACGGCTCCGGCGACCGGGAGGCGCTGGCGATCACGCCGGGCGACAATCTGGCGGTGGGCGACGCGTCCGTGAGTTTCCTCATGCGCGACAAGGCGGGAAAGGACGCGCCGGTCGCCATCACCGTGGTACGCACCGGGGGCAACACGGCGACGTTCATGTCGGCCGGAACGAGTGGCGGGCCCGAGCCGGTGGCGCGGGCGGTGGCGTACGAGCAGCACCGTCGCATGATGGACGCCGGGAAGGTCCCCCGGTGAATCCTTCGCGGAAAACGGTGAGCTTGCGCAGGGCATGGGGTACTTTGTCGCGGCTCTTCGTCGCTGCGGGTCGCGAGCCGTCGCGCTTCGTCGCCGTTCCCACCCCGTACGGGCCGGCCCCTGGGGGCGGTTACCGCCGGCGTGCCACCGCATAGGCTGTGTCGGTAGTAGCCAGCAGCAGCAGGGGGCACCGCCATGACGACAGGTCGGCTCGGGCACACCGCGCCACCGAACACGGCCTACGCCGGGCAGGTCGTGCACTTCCCGGACCCGGTCCGCGCGGCCCGACACCCCCAGGGTGTCCGGGTGGACGAGGACGGCTATCCGGACTTCACGCCGTACGCCAAGGCCGCCGTGGAGATCGCCGAGCCCCCGGACGGGTTCGGCGTGGACGAGCTGCGGCTGACCGACTTCGTCTCGGCCAACGCGGCGCTGCACGCGGACGGCCACGAGCTGTGGGACGGTACCTCGCCGGTGGCCACGCCGCACGGCTGGACCTGGCACCACGTCGCCAGATCGCGACGGATGCAGCTCGTGCCCGTCGAGGTGAAGGCGCTGCTGCGGCACCACGGCGGGCTCGCGACGGCCGGCGTCGACCAGGACAAGCGCGGCACCCGACCGCTCCAGGAGACCCGCCCGGTCCACTTCGCACTGCCCAAGCGCGGCCTGTGCGTCACCGAGGACCAGGTCCTGGTCGTCGAGGAGGACCTGGGCTACCGGCTGCCCGACGCCTACCGCGCCTTCCTCAAGGTGGCCGGCGGCTGCGCCCCGGTGGGCGCGGCGCTCGACCCGGAGCTGGGCCTCCTGGTGGACCAGCCGTTCTTCACCGTCCGCGACGAGGCGGCGGCCAACGACCTCGTGTACGCGAACAAGTGCCTGCGTGACCACTTCACCAAGGACTACCTGGGTGTCGGGTTCGTGCAGGGCGGTGTGATCGCGGTGAAGACGCGCGGCGAGGCGATGGGATCGGTGTGGTTCTGCGCGTACGACGACGCGCGGGACCGGGACGGCTGGAACGTGCGGGAGCGGGTTACGGAGTTGATGCTGCCCTGCGGCGACGACTTCGACGCGTTCCTGCTGCGCCTGGCGGGCAACCCGCCGGAGCTGGAGACCGTGGCGAACTTGATGGTGGACGGCGGCTTCGCGTACGTCGTCCCGGTGGAGGGATGAGCGCGGTGGTGACCTTCGCGCAGGCACAGGAGCGCGCGGAACAGTGGGTGAACGGGGACGTTCCCCGCTACCAGCAGCGCGAGGTGCGGGTCCGGGAGTTCGACCTGGGCTTCGTCGCCTGGGCCGAGGACCGTCCCGACGGGCCCTCGCGGGCACCCGGCACGCAGAGCGCGCGGCTGGTCATCGCCCGGGACAGCGGCGAGACCACGCTGTGGCCCGGCCTCCCGGTGGGCGAGGTCATCCGCCGCTACGAGGAGGAGTACGGCGTCGCCGCCGAGGCGCCCACGGCGCCCGCCGCGCCGGCCGGCCGCATCGACCTGGAGGCCACCTCCTTCCTGTTGACGCCACCGGAGTGGCTCCAGGAGGCGGCCAACACGCTGGGCGGCGGCATCTCGACCCGCCGCCCGGGCGCCGGCACGCCGTCCGGCGCGGACGCGTCGTCGGGCACGGACGCGGACGCGCCGTCGGAGGCCGGCGGGCGGGCGCCGCTGGGCGCGGGTGCCCCGCCCGCCGCGAGCCGTGACCAGAAGGCCGGCCCGGACGCGTCCCCGGGCGACGCGTCCGGCGCGACCAGCTCGCCGCCCGCCACCGGCACGCCCGGCGTCGACTCCACCGACCAGGGCTCCGCCGCCGGTCAGGGCGGCGACGTGGACCCGGGCGCCGACGTGGAGACCGTGCGGCAGTCCGCGCCCGAGGGGCTGGCCGCCGCCCTCGCCGCCAGCCCTTCCGAGCCGGCCGCCCCGGCCTTTCCCGCCGCGCCCGGCTCGACGGCCTTCCCCGCCGCCCCGGGGGGCGGCCCCTCCTGGGAGGACACCAACCACGGGGGCGACGACGGCGACCGCTCCGTCGCGCCGCCCGCCACCGTCTTCGCGCCGCCGCTGGCCGGCTTCGACGACGAGGACACCCCCGCGCCCGGCGTCGCGCCCGAGGCCAAGACCGAACTCATGTCGGCGGGCAGTGCCCTGCCGCCCACCGCCATCGCGCCCGCCCTCGACGGCCCCCTGACGCCCGGCGGGCCCGCCGTCGCGGGCGCCGCCACCCCGGGAGCACCCCCGACGCCCGGCGCCCCCGGGCCGCTCCCCGCGATGCCGCCCGGCCCGCCCCCCGGTTCCCCGGCGGCCCACCCCGCTCCCGGCACGCCCGCTCCCGGCACGCCGGTCGCGGGCCAGGCCGGCCCCGGCACCCCACCGCCCCCCGGAGCCGAGGGCGCGCCGGCCGCGCCCGGCGCCCCGGCCGGCGGGTACGTCCCGACGCAGTTGGTCTCCCACCTCGACTCCGGCAATCCGCTCGCGCCGCCCGGCGCCTCCAGCGGCGCGGGCGTACCGGCCCCGCCCGGCATCCCCGGCGCGCCCGGAGCCGGCGCGCCGGCCACCCCGCCGCCCGGCGTCCCGGGTGCTCCGGGCGTTCCCGGTGCTCCCGGTGCTCCCGGTGGGGTGCACGCGGCGGCCACGATGCTCGCGGGGCCCAACGGCCCGGTCGCGCCGGGACAGCCCGGACCCGGAGGCCCGCAGCAGCCGCCCGGTCTCACCCGTGGAGGAAACCCGCCACCGGCCCCGAGGGGCACC